>NZ_JBFRFT010000013.1:0-122163 GCF_052114965.1 Microvirga sp. 2TAF3
CACGCCCAAGCCGGCGCCGAGATGGCCGCCGGTGACCGAGACCGCATCGATGGTCTCGGCACGCAACTCATCCGCCAGCTGCCGCAACTGGGCTTCGGACAAAAGACGCAGATCGGAAGGGGTCGCTATCGTGTCGAGAAGAGGTGTGGACAAAGTCACTCTCGCCTGGGCGTTCGTAAAGGGCACTCATCATGCCAAATAGTGTTCTGAAAGGGGCGGGTCAAACGGCCGGCTTGGCCGTTTGACTGCCTGTCCAGACTATTCGTCCACGTCGAGGGGCGTTTTTCCGGCAGCTTGGCCGTCGGGACCGATGGTGATTTTCTCGATCCGGGCTTCGGCTTTCTTGAGAAGCTGTTCGCAATGTTTCTTCAGGGCTTCGCCGCGCTCGTAGATCGCAATCGAATCCTCGAGCGGAACGTCGCCGCGCTCGAGACGTCGCACAATCTCCTCAAGCTCGGCCAGGGCCTTCTCGAAGGGAAGCGTCTTGATGGATGTGGTGTCGCTCATGCCGCCGTCCGCCAACTTATTCTACTCCGAAAACCTTAATGTGAGGCCGCGGCATCGCCCGGCCGTTGCGCGAGCAGCCTCTGATAAACGAGACCGATGCCGATGAGAACTAGCCCGAGGCCGATAAAGGACAGGGCTCGCACGACGCCTTCCAGATTGGCCAGGTCGATGATGAAAACCTTCAGGACGGCGAGGACAAGATATACCGCCGAGGCGAGACGGGCAAAGCGAATATCGCGCAAAAGCCCGACACCCAGAAGCGCGATGCCGGTGAGAAGAAGCGCGACGGAATAGCTCCATTGCTCGCCCTGGCTGAACCCGCGCCAGAAGCCGAGATTCGGCCCCTGGAAAATCCGCCTGATCTCAAGGCCCACATAGGTCATCTGCAGCAGCATGCCGAGGATGGCCGAGGTCCGGGAATAGAGGGACGGGCGCGCGTCCTGCTCCGCGAGAGCGAGCAGGATGGCGAGGATCGACGGCAGCAGATAGGCCGGAATCAGGGCGTTGAAGAACGTGCCGCCAGGGATCGGTTCATCCGTCAGGAGCGGGTTTTCGAAGACGAGAAGCCCCGCTGCGCAGAGGGCGACGGAGACGAGCTTGAAGATCAGCGAACCCCAGCGATAGACCGGGTCGGTCCTGCGGATATCGAGGCGTGTCAGCAGGATCGCGAAGGCGAGGCTTTCTGTCGCAAGAAGGCCGGCCTCCAGCAGGTTGAAGCGGTCAGCCAGCGGGTCCCCCGCGTGGAGGGCATGGCGGATCTCGAAGAAGACGAGGAAAGTCGCAAAGACGATGCTGAGGCTCTCCGTCAGCTGGACCACCCGGTCGCGGCCGGTCCGTTCGAGAAGACGGCTCGCCAGAAAGAACGAGACGGCAGGGATACCGTAGCCCCAGAGCAGCCAGTTCACGATGAGCGGGCCGGGATTGCCCTCGACGATGGTCGGGTTCCAGATCAGGCGCCCGAGGACGATCAGGCCGATGGCGCCGACCGCATAGCGCAGGGCGGGAATGGATATCCGGTCCGCAACCCAGGTCGTTCCGAGCGCCGTCAGGGCGAAAGCCACGGTCAGCATACCCTTGTCGAGGGCGAAGGTCAGGCCAAGGGCGAGAGCGGCGAGCGCCGCCGAGGCGGTGGCGCCGATGCCAAGGCGAATATTGGCTGCCTCCCTGTCCGGCTGACGGCTCAGCCAGGTGATGGCGGATACGAAAGCCAAGGCAAGCATGCCCGCCACCAGGGCGAAGGACAGGCTGCGCTCGAATTCCGCGACCCGCCAATAGGCCGCGACAAGCGCGAGCAGGGGACCCGCTGTCGCAGCACCCGCATACCACGCCGCAATCGCCAGAGGCAGGTTGCGGGAGCGGGCGAGCCGGAACAGGGATGCGCCTGCAATCACAGGAGAGGAGATGAGTGCGAAGGTGAGATAGGAGCCGAGCGCGTCGGGACGAAGCGCGAAGGCGTCGCCGCTTTGATAGAACAGGTTTCCCGGGTCTTTGCCGAGCATGGTCCTGATCGGCCAGACGATAAGGGCTCCAACGGTGGCGAGTGCGGCCCAGGCGGCAGCGGGCGAGGCGGGCGCGAAGCGGATGCCGGTGGCAAGCAGGATCAGGGCGATGATTCCGACGAAGACCGGCCGCGCATCCCCGGCGACGACGGAGCTTGCGACGATCACGCCGGCCATGGCGAAGGCGAGCAGGGTGAGGGTCGCATGCCAATCGATGCTGGCCTCGTCGTCGGTGCCGTTCCTATAGGGGTCGACCACCAGAAAGAACGCCGCGAAGGCCGTTTGAATGGCCAGATGCACCATCGCAGGCAGGGCATCCGCACTGTCGAGGAGGAAGATCGGCAGCGCCCAGGCGAGTGCGCCCGCTGCGCCGGCAAGCGCGAGCCAGCGCCATAAGCGAAGCCGCGCGACGCCGTAGGCCGGGAGAACGACGAAGGCGAGATAGACCACCAGCGCCCAGGGTTGCGGCCGGTGGGAGGACACGAGAAGGGGACTGCCCATCGCGCCGACGAGGCCGAGCGCGGCGAGCGTCGGGCCGTGCAGGGTCGCGGCGACCATCGCCAGCACCGCGATGGCCCCGAGAAGAACGAAGACCGTTCCCGGCCCGATGAGATCGTAAAGCGCGTAAGCCGCATAGGCCGACGCGAAGGCGGTGCAGGTCCCCGCCGCCGTCAGGATGCTGGGCACGTTCGCTGCGGGAATGCCCGGCAGGGCAATGGCCCGCTCCTGTCGGCGCAGCCATTCGCCCGCACCGATGAGGCCGAGCGCGAACAGTCCGCCCAAAATGATCCGGGTCGTCGGGTCGAGCAGATTCTGCTCGATGGAGTAGCGGACGAGGAAAACGCCGCCGAGAGCGAGCGCGATGCCGCCGACCCAGACGGCCCAGCGCGTGCCGAGCTTCTCTTCGAACCCTTGTCCCTGAGGGGGCATGGTCGGTGCCGCGGCGGCGATGGCGGGAACCGGCGTGCGTGGCGCTTCGGGCTCGGCCGGAGCCGGCGGGGCGGGAGGGACTTCCTCCTGTCTCGTTTCGGGAGGAGCCTCGGGTGCGGCAGCCGTCTGGACCCGTCGGGCGCGCAACTCCGCTTCGATTCTATCAAGCCGTTCCGTCAGCGCGGCCACGCCGCGGCGCGCCTTTATGGCAAGCACGAGGCCTATGATCGCGCATATCGGAAAGGAGAGGGCGAGCAGGATGATGAGAAGCGTATCGATGTCCAAGGTCAGCCTCTAGGGTTCTGCCACAGGACAGCGATACTCTCACGCGGAATCGGCTAGCCCCTGTTAAGCTGTAACATGAAGGGCGTGCCCTCCATAGCCTCCGCGCCGCGGCCGATATTGTAGATGGCTTCCACCATGCGCCCCCGGCGTCCGAGCAGATCGTCGGCAAGCGCGACGAATTTCGCATTCGGGGTCGCTGTCGGCGAAGCAAGGCGCAGCGCCGCGGCGATCTCGACCTCGTCCCGCTCGGGCGCAAGCGCGCAGGCGGAAATATAGGCGGCGGCGGTGGAGCGGCTGATCCCGGCCCAGCAATGGAACACGAGCGGGCTTTCCCGGCCCCAGGCGCGTACGAAGGTGAGAAGCTGCTCGATATGCTCGCTGGCGGGCAGGATATGCCCCTCCAGCGGCTCCACGATGTCGCTGACGCCGATGAAGAGGTGGCGGTCCGGCGTGATCGCCGTGGGCCTTTCGACAAGGGAGCCGTCATTGATCAGCGTCACCACATGGCTGGCGCGGGTTTCGGCGACGGTGTCGTGCAGGCGGGACAGGGAGCAGACGTGCAAGGTCGGCATGGTCGTTCTCTCATTCGAAGAGACATGCCTTACACGATTCGGATGGCCTTATGAGGGAGGCGCGGCTGTTGCCGCCAGAATCCGCTCTCGGTAGCGCTCCTGCGCCTCGGCGACCGGCCAGGGATCGAGATAGGCCAGGATGGTGCGGGGCATCGGCTCCGGCCTGCCGAAGATCTTGATCGCCTCCTCGCGGGAAAAGCCCGCGAGCTTCGTCGCTTCGAGAAAGGCCGCCTGCCTGTCGGCGCGCTTGATGAAGCGCTTGAGGACGGCCGAAGGCTCGGCGGGCAATCCGAAATGGAGATGGATGGCCGCGAGCAGCCGCCCCTCGACCGCCTTGTAGGCATCGCCGATCACCGCCTTGAAGGGCGAGATGATATCCCCGATCACATATTCCGGCGCATCGTGCAGCAGCACCGCGAGCCGCCAGGGCGACGACATGTCGGGATCGAGATGCGAGGCGATGGCTTCCACGAGCAGGCTGTGCTGCGCCACGGAGAAGATGTGAGACCCTTCCGTCTGCCCGTTCCAGCGCGCCACGCGGGCAAGCCCATGGGCGATGTCGTCGAGCTCCACGTCGAGGGGCGAGGGATTGAGCAGGTCGAGACGCCTGCCGGACAGCATCCGCTGCCAGACCCGGGGCTCCTTCGCCATCACAGCTTCTCGGCGAGCGCCGCACACTCGGCGTGGCGGAAGCACCCGGTGAGGTGATCGTTCACCATGCCGACCGCCTGCATGAAGGCATAGACGATGGTCGGGCCGACGAAGTTGAAGCCCTCGGCCTTGAGCGCCTTGGAGACCCTGCGCGACACATCCGTTTCGGCCTGCACCTGGGAGCGGCTCTTCAGGTTGTTCTGGACGGGGTGCCCGTCGATGAAATCCCACAGGAAATTCGAGAAGCCGCCGCGCTCCTGAATCGCGAGCCAGGCCCGTGCTCCTGCGATGGTGCCCTCGATCTTGGCGCGGTTGCGGACGATGCCCGCATCCAGCATCAGCGCTTCCACCTGGGCCTGATCGAAACGCGCGATCACGGCCGGATCGAAGCCCGAGAAGGCGCGGCGGAAGTTCTCGCGCTTGCGCAGGATGGTGATCCAGGAAAGGCCGGCCTGAAAACCGTCGAGAATGAGCTTCTCGAACAGGGCGCGGTCATCGAATTCCGGCACGCCCCATTCGGTGTCGTGATAGGCGACATAGAACGGGTCGGTGCCGGGCCACCAGCAGCGGATTTTTTGGTCGGGATGTTGGATCAGTCCATCACTCATGCGGATGGTTTAGCTTCGTCGCGGGGAATGGGGAAGATCCGGCTCTGCGGAAAGATATCGCCTAAGCACCGTCATTCCGAGGCGAGCGATAGCCCGGAATCTATAACCGCCAACGTTGCAGAACGAAGCGGTTGGCTTATCACCCTCATTCTGAAACGTCGTGCTTATGGGTTTCCCCGCTTCGCGTGGCCCTTCGGGTCGGGCTCCGCTACACGGGTCCGGAATGGCGGAGGGTGTCACCCTTTCGCCCCAAGCGTCTCCACCAATTCCGCCATTTTCTGCGATGCCTCTTCAGCACTGCGGCGCAATCCTTCGCTCACGCCCTTGCGGTCGGCTTCCGAGCGGTTCTGGCTGACCTTCCACTTGCCCTCGATTCGGGTGATTTCGATGGCGATGCCGACGATGCCCTTGAGCTGCGCCGCGATAAAGGGAGGCGGCGCGTCGCTCACAGCCCAGGGTTCGGGGTGGGAGGCTTCCTGAAGGGCCGTCAGTTCGGCGATCTGCCCCATGACCCATTCGGGGTCGTCGATCACGGTCATGCGCCCATAGACCTGCACTACGGCGTAGTTCCAGGTCGGCACGACCTTGCCGGTCTCGCGCTTCGTCTCGTACCAGGACGGGGTGATATAGGCGTCCACGCCCTGGAAGATGGCGAGAGCCTCCTGCGCGGGATCGAAATCGCGCCATTGCGGATTGGCCCGGGACAGATGGGCCTTGAGAATCCCATGGGGCGAGGCCGATGCATCGAGAAGGAACGGAACCGGATTGGCCGTGAGGCCGGAGCCACCCATGGTCACGAGCATGCCGAGCGGGTGGGACCGGATGAAGTCGTGCTGAACCTCGAGGCGCTCTTCGCGGAAATGCGGCGGCTGGTACATGTCACACCCGTAAATGGATCCAGGAAGTAGTACCTGCTGCTTGCGGCCATTGGCCAATTAAAATTCCGCTGCGGATCCATCACGCGAAGCGATAGGTGAGGCGGGGACTATCTGGCCCGACTCACCCATGATCTACCCATAAGGTTTTCAAGACCTCATGAAAGCGGGACACTTCAGCATGGGCGGTCAGGGCTTCGAGCGAAGTTGCCGCAGCTTGTCGGCGAGCTCGGTCCAGCGATACGGCTTGCTGATGAAGGAGACGTCATCCGGCAGCCCCTGGGCCGGCAGCGTCGATATCGGATATCCGGATGCGAGAAGGATCCTGATGCCGGGGCGCAGGTTTCGGGCTTCCTTGGCCAGATCGAGGCCGCTCATGCTGCGCGGCATCACCACATCGGAGAACAGCACATCGATCTGAGCAGCGCTCTTCAGGACGGCGATGGCGGCAATGGCGTCAACTGCCGTGAGGACTTCGTATCCCAGGCTGTCGAAGATCTCACAGGCGATGTCCAGCACTTCCGGCTCGTCCTCGACGATCAGCACCGTGCCGGCGCTTTGCCGGATCTGGCGATTGTCCCCGGACTGATCCTCCGCTTCCTCCTCGTCCTCGTTACCTTCCTGGGCCGGCAGAAGCATGATGACGGTCGTACCCTTGCCGGGAGCGCTGTCGATTTTGATGTGGCCGCCCGATTGCGTGACGAAGCCGTAGACTTGGCTCAATCCGAGGCCGGTGCCCTTGCCGACCTCCTTCGTCGTGAAGAAAGGCTCGAAAGCCCGGCCGAGCGTGTCGGAAGACATGCCCTGGCCCGTATCCGTCACGGTGACGCAGATGTATTCGCCCGGTTTCAGGTTGGTTCCGCTGCAGCCTTTCTCGTTCAGAATAACATTGCTCGTCGCGATCTTCAGGATGCCGCCATCCGGCATCGCATCGCGTGCATTGACCACGAGATTGAGCAGGCCGGTTTCAAATTGCGGTCCGTCGATGTTCGTCGATTTGAGGCGAGGGGCAAGGGACATCTGCACCTCGATGGTTTCACCGCAGGCGCGGCGCAGAACCGGCTCGAATCCCTTGATCAGGGCATTCGGATTGTTCAGCTCGGGCTGAAGCGGTTGCCGCCGCGAGAAGGCCAGCAATTGCTGAGTCAGCTTCGCGCCCCTCTCGGCTGCGCGCTGTGCGCTCTCGATCAGGCGGGTATCGCGCGGATCGCAGGCGCTGCGGGTCAGCAGATCGAGGTTGTTGACGATGATCGTCAGGAGGTTGTTGAAATCGTGTGCGATCCCGCCCGTGAGTTGGCCGACCGCCTCCATTTTCTGAGACTGGAAAAGGGCAGCCTGGGTCTGAGCGAGCGCTTCCTGTGCGTTTTTCCGCTCGGTGATGTCGCGGGTGATCTTGGCGAAGCCGATCAGTTTCCCTCTGTCATCGTAGATCGGGTCGATGACCACGCTGGCCCAGAATTGGGAGCCGTCCTTGCGGACGCGCCAACCCTCGCCCTCGAACTTGCCCTCGCGAGCTGCGGTTCCGAGTGCAGTCTTCGGAAAGTCGATGGCGCGGTCCTCGGGCGTGTAGAACCTGGAGAAATGCTCTCCGATAATCTCGTTCGCGAGATAGCCCTTGATACGCTGCGCCCCAGTATTCCAGTTCGTCACGTGCCCTTTCGGGTCCAGCATGTAGATGGCGTAGTCCGTGACGCCCTGGACGAGCAGACGAAAGCGTTGCTCGCTTGCCTTCAGCGCGTCGTCCGCATTTTTCCGCTCGGTGATGTCGCGGGTGATCTTGGCGAAGCCGATCAGTTGGCCTCTGTCATCGAAGATCGGGTCGAGGACCACATGCGCCCAGAATTGGGAGCCGTCCTTGCGGACGCGCCAACCCTCGCCCTCGAACTTGCCCTGCTCGCGGGCCGTCTTGAGGGCGCGTTGCGGAAGTCCGGACGCGCGATCCTCGGGCGTGTAGAACCTGGAGAAATGCTCTCCGATAATCTCGTTTTCCGTATAGCCCTTGAAGCGCCGAGCACCCGCATTCCAACTCGTGATGGTCCCGGTGGGATCCAACATGTATATGGCATAATCGGTGATGGAAGAGACGAAAAGCCGAAGGTGGCTATCGTCGTCCGCCAGTGTTCGATGCGCTGTCAGAGCATTCATCAAGGGCTCCCCTGGCACGCCGACGTCGGGCGTCCCCCCCGTTGCGTTATAGAGCTGACCCTAAGTAACGCAAGCCGATCCCGTCCGTTCCTGGGATCCGGCTTCCGGGCTTGGGCGCTCTCAGACCTGGGGCGCTGCCTCGCCTGGGAACGGGAAATTGATCCAGGCGGGCTTCTCCAGCGCGACCGGGATGCCGCCGGCGCGGATCGTCTCGCCGGCGGCAAGCGCATCCGCGGCCCGGTCGAGGCGGATCATGATCAGGCCATGGCCTTTCGCACCGGTGCCGGTCTTGCCCAGGGTTTTCTCCCCCGCCGTGACCTCGACCCCGACTTCCGCCGCGAAGCCGCCCTCGTAGACGGCCGGCACGATCCGCGTACGCGCCGTGCCCCGGTGCTGCATGCGTGAAACGACCTCCTGGCCCACATAGCAGCCCTTGTCGAAATCGACGCCGTGGAGCTGATCCATCAGGGCCTCGTGCGGAAAGGCGTCTCCGAAGAGGAAATCCCGGCCGCCCTCCGGCACGCCGAGAGCGATGCGGCGGGCATGATAATCCTCGGCCGAGCCTTGTGCGAACTCGACAGCGTCCTCCGCCGCCACGATGGCGCGCCAGCCCAGGGCGGGCAGGCGCGGGTCCTCGGCCACGAGACCGGCCTCATCGGCGGGTTTCGGGGTATCCCAGCCGGCGACGACGGCAAGCGTATCCGAGCGGTCCTCGATGGTGATCTTGGCTCTCAGCTTGTAGAAGCCGAGACGCTTGGCGAGATCGGGCGCGAAGACCCTCATGACGTCGAGGTAGTATCCGCCGCCGATATCCTGCGGAGCCTCGAACACGATGAAATCGAACAGGATCTTGCCCTGCGGCGTCAACAGTGCCCCGAGACGCGCCGCCTGCGGGGAGACCCGATCGAGATCGGATGTGATGAGTCCGTCGAGAAAAGACTTGGCGTCTTCGCCATAGACCCTTACCACGCCCCGGTCGGATAAATGAGCTGACGGCATATTTCGCTCCAGTTGCTCTTGACTGAAGCGTGACATATGCCCGGTCGGGATTGGCCTCAAGGCCTTAAGCTCTGAAGAGCCTTATTCTGAGGGCGCACGGAGCACCGTCTCGCAGCCTCATCCTGAGGAGTCGCGTAGCGGCGTCTCGAAGGAGGATCCAGTTTGCCCTGGAGACGCCTATCCTTCGAGACGGACCTGCGGTCCTTCTCAGGATGAGGCTGTGCGACGCCTGATTGGATGCAGTTTTCTTGAGCGGAGTGGAAAGCATGCCCCAAATCTTCGACCTGATCCTCAAAGGTGGCATCGTCGTGAACCACGACGGACGCGCCGAGCGCGACGTGGGCATACGAGGCGGCACCATCGCCGCCATCGGCGACCTTTCCAGTGCTTCCGCAGGCCGCGAGGTCGATTGCCGGGGGCTGCATATCCTGCCGGGCGTCATCGACACGCAGGTGCATTTCCGCGAGCCCGGCCTCGATCACAAGGAGGATCTGGAATCGGGCTCCCGCTCCGCCGTCATGGGCGGTGTCACGGCGGTGTTCGAAATGCCCAATACCGATCCGCAGACCACCAGCGCCGAGGCCCTGGCCGACAAGGTGAGGCGCGGGCACCACCGCATGCATTGCGATTTCGCCTTCTGGGTCGGCGGCACGCACGAAAACACGGGGGACGTGGCCGAGCTGGAGCGCCTGCCGGGTGCTGCCGGCATCAAGGTGTTCATGGGCTCGTCCACCGGCTCGCTCCTTATCGAGGACGACGAGGGCATCGCCAATATCCTGCGCAACACCCGCCGCCGCGCCGCCTTCCACTCGGAGGACGAGGCCATGCTGCGCGAGCGCAAGGGCCTGCGCATCGAGGGCGATCCGCGCTCCCATCCGGTCTGGCGTTCGGCGGAGGTCGCGCTCGCCTGCACGCAGCGCCTCGTGCGGATCGCGCGCGACACGGGCGCGCGCATCCACGTTCTCCACGTCACCACGGCGGAGGAGATGGCGCTTCTGAAGGATTACAAGGATCTCGTCTCGGTCGAGGTCACGCCGCATCACCTGACCCTCGTCGCGCCCGACGCCTATGAGCGCCTCGGCACCTATGTGCAGATGAACCCGCCCGTGCGCGACGAATTCCACCGCCACGCGATCTGGGAGGGCCTCGACGAGGGCATTGCCGATATCCTCGGCTCCGATCATGCGCCCCACACCCGCGCGGAGAAGGACAAGACCTATCCCAACACGCCCTCGGGCATGACCGGCGTGCAGACGCTGGTGCCCATCATGCTCGACCATGTGAATGCGAGCAGGCTCACTCTGGAGCGCTTCGTCGACATGACGAGCGCCGGCCCGAAGCGCCTCTTCGGCATCGCCCGGAAAGGCCGCATCGCGGTCGGCTACGACGCCGACTTCACGGTGGTCGACCTCAAGCGCCGCGAGACGATCACCAATGATTGGATCGCTTCCAAATGCGGCTGGACGCCCTATGACGGCATCACCGTCACCGGCTGGCCCATCGGCACCATCGTGCGCGGCAACGTGGTGATGTGGGACGGCTCCCTTGAGACACCTTCGCAGGGTGAAGTGGTGCGCTTCGAGGAGACGATGGGCGGGTAGAAAAACGCCTATCTCTCCCAGGCCGCGTTCTGAAACACGATGCGATATCCGTCGGGGTCTTCGAAAGTTGCGCCCTGACGATCCCAATAAGGATTCAGGGAAGGCACCGGAACGAAGCCCGCCGCTCGCATGCGTTCGACCGCGGCCTCCCAAGCCTTGCGATCCGGCAGATAGAAGACCAGCAGATTGTCCTGCGTCGGCGCGCGCCCGACCCGATGACCGCGTTGATGCGTGAATTCGAGATGCCACATGAACCCGGGGTGGCCGAGCATGATTCCGTCGAACCCGTCGTGATCCGCGAACGCGCCGAGAACATCGAAACCGGCACCGTCACGATAGAAGCGAACGACTTCATCGAGCTGATCCGTCGGTCTCGCGACACGCAGTTTCATATTTGTCATACCGTCAGCAGCTGCGCATCCGGATCGAGTTGATCTCAGTGCTTCAGCGCGGTCGAGAACCCGCCGCTGCGGATCTTGTCCGGCAGGCCGGCGGCGTATTCGGCCACTGCGTCCTCGCCATAGGTCGCGACGAGTTCCATGAAGGCCGCGAAAAGAGCGGCCTGCGCCATGCAATCGCCGTCGAGCCCGTCAAGCTCGGCCTCGGCGAAAGCCTCGGTCACATAGCTCAGGGCCGCCTGCTTGATGGCGCTCAGTTCTTGCAGGTCGGAGAAAGGGACGTCGTTATCGTTCATGATCAGGGCCCCTGTGCGGGGCGAGCGCGCGAGTTCTGGTGACTCGAATTTACCCGGCTCGCCTGCACGCCGCTACCATCTCCTTGCAAAGAGGTTAACGCGAGAGGGAAGGACCTAAAAAATGTGGATAAATCAGCGCATCGTGCGGAAAAACGGCCCCGGTTTTCTGCACGGAACGATGCGCTGTTTCAGGAACTGAACATCGGAATCAACCCCAAAAGTGGAGGCCACTTTTGGGTCCGATGCTCTAGCCGCCGTAGCGGCTGGCGATGTTGCGGGCGAGAAGCTCGCCTTCCTTCAGATAGCGGGTCGAGGCAGCCTCCGCCGAGGCGGTGCAGATCCGATAGGTGAGGGCCCAGGCCTGGTAGCCTTTATTATAGGCGCCCGCGAGCCGTTCCTTCCGGCCGGGCGTCGTTCCCTCCGCATCGAGGAGAGCCTGCATGCGGTTCTGCCATTCGCCCGCATCCGGAGCGGAGCAGAGTGGCCGCAGGAGGGCCAGCGAACCCATGATCTCGGCAAGCCGCAACAGGTCCTTCTCATAGGGCGCGGGCGGCGGCTCGACGGGGGCTGCGGGTTCGGCCTTTTCCTTTTCCTTGGGGGCGGCTGGCCGTGGGGCCTGCTGCTGCGGACGCCGCTGCGGCGGCGGACGAAACTGCGGTTGCTGCTGGGGAATGTAATCGGGCTGGCGGGGAGGCCCGAAAAGTCTCTCGAAGAAATTCTGGGCGCTCGCCGGCTCGGCGAACACCAGAAGCGCGGCGCCGATCAGGGAGATACGCTTCATCGCGCGGCGTCCCGCCGTTCCAGCCTGAAGGCCTGTTCCAGAATGGCGGCAAGGCCCGGTGTCATGGGCAGTCCGACGATATCCTGCTCCGTGACCCAACGGATTTCCCTTGCTTCCGGACCTGTCTGAGGCTCGCCGGAGACCCAGCGGGCTGCATGGGCGGCGATGACGACGTGATGCTTTATACGGCCTTCCGCATCCCTTTCAATAAATTCGACGGGTGCGATCAGGCCGATCAGCTTGGCCTTAACACGGACCTCCTCCTGAAGTTCCCGAAGGGCTGCCTCCGCCAGCGTCTCCCCGGTCTCGACCTGGCCGCCCGGCAGGGAGAACAGGTTCTCTCCAGGCGGCTTTCCCCGTGAGGCCAGAAGAACGCGCCCGTCCCGGAACACGGCTACGGATGCCGCGAGGACGGGGCGTGTCGGATAAAAGCGCGTCTCGCTCATGGGGTATAACTCATGGGGAAGGAGCCTCCTCGACAACCACATAGCGCGCCCGCGGGCGGATGAGGGAGCCCTGGCTGCGCTGCTCCACGGCGTGGGCGAGCCATCCGGCGGTCCGGCCGATGGCGAAGAGCGCGAAGGCGGCGCCGCGAGGCAGTCCATAGGCCCGCTCCATCATGACGAGGGCGGCATCGATGGTGGGCCTCCTGCCCGTCATGCCCTCGGTCGTCCGCAGAATTTCGGCATCCCAGGGCAGGAGCGGCATATTCTCGATGAGAGCGGCCCCGCGCGGATCTCCATCCGGGTAGAGCGGATGGCGGAAGCCAGGATAGGGCTGGGCGTGATCCGCGGCCGAGGTCTCGCCTTGCTCCAGGAAATCCCTGACTCTTTCCGTCTCGCCGCCATGGCGCGGGCCGCTCAGCGCAGCGAGGCCCGCGATCACCGCGTTGCGCAGCGAAGCGCCAGTGGAGGCCGTGACCCTGACCGCGAAGGCCGAAGCGCTGAGTTCGTGATCTGCGCAGAGGACGAGAGCACGCCTGATCCCGTCCGCTGCCTGAGGGGAGGCGCCCCAGGCCTCCGCCAGGCACTGATGGATGGGCTTTGCCTCCGAGGCTCCGCCGCCGCCGGCTCCCGCCATCAGGTGAAGAATTGTCGGGACCTCGGCAGCCATGGCCTCTTCCGGAACGGGCTCGGACAAGAGGCGGATGGCTCGGGTAAGGAAGGCCTGAAGCCCGATGGTTGGAAAAGTTGCAAGGCCTGTGGCCGGGAAGGGGCGCGCGAAGGTCCCGGCATCGAGCCCGCCGATCAGAAGGCGGGCGGTATCCTCCAGGGTGGCCGTCCTGGCCAGTTCCACCGCATCGACGCCGCGATAGAGGAGCCGCCCGTCCTTGATCTGGGTCAGGCTCGTCTCCAGTACCGGAAGCCCCCAGTCGAGGGCGGTCGCAGCGGCGGCGGTGGGGCGGCGGAACCGGATCCGCCGCTTCACAAGCGTCTCCACGTCGTCGAGGGCATAGAGCCTCTGGCGCGGATCGTGCGGCGAGGAAAACGAACGGATCAAGCCCCGGCTGACATAGGCATAAAGGCTCGCCCGGCTGATGCCGAGACGGCTTGAGGCTTCTTCTGCGGAGGTCAGATCGAGCGAGGGTTTGTCCATAGGTTGATATGTTGATTCAAGATTGACGGTTTCGCAATCCCGGAGTGAAGCTGATCCTCGAAAAGGAGAACCTTCATGGCAATCGGACTTGATGATGTCATCGCCGCCGAAACGATTCTGAGCCACGTGGACGGCGAGGCCGGGCGCCTGATCATACGCGGGCACGATCTGGAGGAGCTGGCGGGCCATGTGACTTACGAGAGTGCCGTCGCGATGCTGTGGGATGGGCTGGTGCCGTTGCAGGGCGACCCGCGCGCCGTCTTCGGTGAGGCGAGGGCCGGAGCCTACGCGCGGTTGTCGCCTCTTGCGGCTCATCTGAAGGGCCTCACCCCGGTCGAGGGCATGCGCCTTCTGCTGGCGGCGTTGCCGGATTCGGAGCGGGATCATGCCTCCCTCGCCGTCGGCGCGGCTGCGGTCGCCGCCGCCATGGCGGTGCGCGGTGCGCAGGGCCTTGCGTCCATCGCGCCGGACCCGAAGGCCGGCCACGCCGCCGATCTGCTCCATATGCTGCGCGGCGCGCCCGCCGACGAGGGCGAGGCCCGGGCCCTCGACACCTATCTCGTGACGATCCTCGACCACGGCCTCAACGCCTCCACCTTCACGGCGCGGGTCGTCGCCTCGACCGAGGCGGGCCTGCTCTCCTCCGTCGTTGCGGGCCTGTGCGCCTTGAAGGGCCCGCTCCATGGCGGCGCGCCGGGACCGGTGCTCGATATGCTCGACACCATCGGCAGTGCCGACAGGGCGGAGGCCTGGCTCGATGCCGCCATCGCCCGCAACGAGCGGCTCATGGGCTTCGGCCACAGGGTCTACAAGGTCCGCGACCCGCGCGCGGATGTGCTGAAGGTTGCGGCTGCGACATTGAAGGGCCGGGACAACCGCATCGCTTTCGCGGAAGCCGTGGAAAAGGCGGCGCTGGCGGTGCTGGCGCGGAGAAAGCCCGGTCGGCGGCTCGATACCAATGTGGAGTTCTATACCGCCCTGCTGCTCGAAGCCTTGAGCGTTCCTCGCGAAGGCTTCACGCCCCTGTTCGCGGCGGGCCGCACGGCGGGCTGGGTGGCGCATGCAATCGAGCAGGCCAGGGCCGGCCGCATCATTCGGCCCCAGTCGCGTTATGTCGGGACATGGCCGGCGGAAGCCGCCTAGGCGTTAGAGCGTGCATTCTGACGGATTCAGAACGCACGCTCTATCTCTTTGTTGGCGCATCGTTTTTGCGAAGAACCGGGATCCACTTCTTCGCACGATGCTTTACACGTGCTGCCCGCCATTGATGTGCAGCTCCGCGCCGTTCACGTAGGATGAGGCATCGGTGCACAGGAAGTAGATGGCCTTGGCCACCTCGTCCGGGGTGCCGAGGCGGCGCTGGGGAATCTGCTCCACGAGTTTTTCCGTGCCGGGGGAGAGGATCGAGGTGTCGATCTCTCCCGGCGAGATGGCGTTGACGCGAACGCCCAGGGGCCCGAAATCGGCGGCCATCTCGCGGGTCAGCGAGGCCAGCGCCGCCTTCGAGGTGGCATAGGCCGCACCCGCGAAGGGATGGACGCGGGAGCCCGCGATGGAGGTGACGTTGACCACCGAGCCCTTGGCGCGGGTCAATTCGTCCACGAGGCCGCGTGCCAGCATGATCGAGGCGAAGAAATTCACCTGGAACACCTGCACCCAGTCCTCGTAGCGGGTGTTGAGTGCGCCCATGCGCGCGCCGCCGGGAGCTTTCGGTGAAATACCGGCGTTGTTGACGAGCGCGTGCAGCACGCCGCCCTCGGCCTGGAGCCGCTCCTTCACGTCTGCGATCGCCCGGCGCGTGTCGTCGGCGTCGGCGAGATCGACCTGGAGATGGTCTTCCGGCCCCATCTCCCAGGGGCAGTTCTCGGGAAAGGCATGCCGCGAGCAGGTGATGACCCGCCAGCCGGCCGCGGAGAAGCGCTTCACCGTGGCATGCCCGATGCCGCGGCTTGCGCCGGAAAGCAGCATGATGCGGCGGGAATTTGGGGTCGATGAGGACATGGAAGACCTTGAATGAAAGGCGCGGACCCTATTCCGAACAAAGGTCAGGGTCTACGGCCCGCAGATTGATCTGCAGATTGATCTCTTGCGAGATGTAATGATCTTTTCCGGTTTCGGAATGGTTCCGTCCCGCTTCACTGTCATTCCGGGGCGAACGATAGCGAGAGCCCGGCCCGAAGGGCCACGCGAAGCGGGGAAACCTATAATCATGACGATTGAAAATAAGGCGCAGCGGCTATCGTTGCGTCTCATCCGGAAAAGTCAGCGTTTATGGGTTCCGGGCCCGGCCCGATGGGCCGTCCCGGAATGACGCTTACGGATAGAGCCGCGTCTTGCGCCATCCCTCTCCCTCGCGGGTGAAGACCACGCGGTCGTGAAGGCGGAAGGGCCGGTCCTGCCAGAACTCGATGGAGACGGGGGCGATGCGGAAGCCCGTCCAATGGGGTGGGCGCGGCACTTCGCCGATGGCGTATTTCGCCGTGTTGACGGCCACGGCCTTTTCCAGGGCGAAACGGCTTTCCAGGGGGCGCGATTGCTGGCTCGCCCAGGCTCCGATCCGGCTGTCGCGCGGGCGGCTCTGGAAATAGGCGTCCGCCTCCGCGTCGCTCACCAAGGTCACCGGGCCGCGTGCCCGGATCTGCCGGCGCAGGCTCTTCCAGTGCATGACGAGAGCCGCCTTGGGCTGGCCGATGAGCTCGCGGCCCTTGTTCGATTCCGTGTTGGTATAGAACACGAAGCCGTTGTGATCGGCGCCTTTCAGAAGGACCATCCGCACATTGGGCAGCCCGTCCGCATCCACGGTCGCGAGCGCCATGGCGTTGGGATCGTTCGGCTCGGAACGCGTGGCTTCCTCCATCCATGAATGAAAGAGGTGCCAGGGCTCTTCGACTTCGGTGAAGTCACCGCTTGTTAACTGATTCAAGGCTTTATCCTGCTTCTGTGATTTTTTCGTTCCGGGAGATCCGACGCGTGAAGAAGGCCGATGCGCGCCGTTATAGATCAGACGCTCTCCTGAGCGAAGCTTTGAAAATCACCGTGGCGGGGGTGATCGCCCTGTCCACGGCCGCCTGCAGTTTCTCCTCTTCCATCGTCGGCTTCGAGGAGGAGGAGCCGCAGGCGACGGGCTCCGTTGCAAAGGCCGCGTCCCCCCTGTCGCCGGATCTGAACGAGGAGGACTGGCGCCGGGCCAAGGCCGCCTTGAGCGTGGCGCTCGATCCTCAAGGGGCGGGCACCCAGGTCTCATGGGACAATCCGGAAACGTCCCGGAAAGGCAGCTTTTCTCCCTCGAGCGCGCCTTTCGTGAAGAACGACGATATCTGCCGCTCGTTCCTGGCCCAGCTTGCCGGGCCGACGGTCGCCTCGCTGGAAGGAACCGCCTGCCGCCCCTCGGGGGGCGAATGGGCGATCAAGGAACTCAAGCCGGCGAAATCGGCCAAGGCTTGAATTCCTCGATGCAGCTCGGCCGTTGCATGGGAGCAACACTTTCCCATATTGGTTGTTGAAGCTGGTGAGCGGTCCCGATCGTGTCCGGCGACCTCCAATCTGATGGTTGGAGACCGATTCAGCTTCGTTGAATCGGAAACGGCCTCTAGAGTTTTTGTCTGATCGCATGGTCTGGCGGCGGGACGGTATCCACTTCGCCGGAACATGCCTTAATGGATTTAACAATGCGCAACCCCTACGACATTCTCGGCGTGCCCCGCTCCGCGAGCGAAGCGGAGATCAAGAAGGCGTTCCGCAAACTGGCCAAGACCTACCATCCGGATCGCAATGCGAGCGATCCGAAGGCCAAGGACAAGTTCGCCGAGGCGAATTCGGCTTACGAGATTCTCGGCGATGCGCAGAAGCGCGCCCAGTTCGACCGGGGCGAGATCGATGCGGAAGGAAAGCCGCGTTTCCAGGGCTTCGAAGGCTTCGGCGGCGGGCGCGGCGGAGGCCCTCGCCCGGAGGATTCCGCAGGCTTCAACTTCAATGCCGGCGGCCCCTTCGGTGGGCGGCGCGGCGCACGCGGGGCCGAGGCGGGCGAGGATATCTTTTCCCAGCTCTTCGGCGAGGCCTTCCGCTCGGCCGGGGAAAGCCAGCGGCGCGGGCGCGCCAAGCCGCAAAAGGGGGAAGACGTCGCTGCGACCCTCACCGTGACCCTGGAAGAGGTCGCGAATGAAGCGAAGAAGCGCGTCAAGCTTCCGACCGGCCGTGACGTGGACGTGGTCATTCCCAAAGGCGTAACGGATGGGCAGGTGATCCGCCTGCGCGGGCTGGGGCAGGGGGCTCCCGGGAACGATCCGGGCGATGCCCTGCTGACCATCAATCTGGCACCTCACGAACGTTTCACCCCGGAGGGCCCGAACCTGCGGCTGCGGGTGCCGATCGAGATCGAGGAAGCCGTTCTCGGCGGCACGATCCGCGTGCCGACCCTGACGGGTGCGGTCGAGATGTCGATTCCGCCCATGACCAATTCGGGCCGGACCTTCCGCCTGCGCGGCAAGGGCCTGCCCGGCAAGAGCGGGCCGGGCGATCTCTTCGCGACAATGGAGATCAGGCTGCCCGAAATCGTGGACGAGGATTTGATGGAATATGCCCGCAAGCGCCGCTCGGCCAAGGCGAAATAGCTTTCTTTCCTATCCGAAGATGCGCATTTGCCGGGGTAAGTCCGCGAGGTCTCTTCCCCCTGGACACTGTGTCGGTTAAAGAAGCCATCTTTCTGACGTGTCCAGCGACGATTTAAGGTGAATCATGGCAGAGACAACGGCGCCCGGCATTCTGGCCGGAAAGCGCGGCTTGATCATGGGGGTTGCGAACAACCGTTCGATCGCCTGGGGCATCGCGCAGGCTGCTCGCAAGCATGGGGCGGACCTCGCCTTTACGTATCAGGGCGATGCTTTGAAGAAGCGTGTCGAACCCCTGGCCAAGGAACTGGATGCCGCCGTCGTCGGTCATTGCGACGTGACGGACGGTGCCTCCATCGACGCCGTGTTCGACGAGGTGAAGAAGCTTTGGGGCTCCATCGACTTCGTGGTCCATTGCATCGCGTTCTCCGACAAGGATGAGCTGACCGGCCGCTATGTCGAGACGAGCGAAGGCAATTTCACCAAGTCTCTCCTCATCTCCTGCTATTCCTTCACGGCCATCGCCCAGCGGGCCGAGAAGCTCATGAATGACGGCGGCTCGCTGCTCACGCTCACCTATTACGGCGCCGAGAAGTGGATGCCCCACTACAACGTCATGGGCGTGGCGAAGGCGGCTCTCGAGGCCTCCGTGCGCTATCTCGCGGCCGATCTCGGGCCCAAGAACATCCGCGTCAACGCCATCTCCGCAGGTCCGATCAAGACGCTCGCCGCCTCCGGTATCGGCGATTTCCGCTATATCCTGAAGTGGAACGAGTACAACTCGCCGCTGCGCCGCACCGTCACCACCGAGGAGGTCGGCGAGACGGCCGCCTATCTCGTCTCCGACATGTCCCGCGGCATGACTGGCGAGATCCTGCATGTGGATGCTGGTTACCATGTCGTCGGTATGAAGAACCCCGAGGCGCCAGACCTTTCCCTCGATAAAGACTGATCGTGAGCCGTCCCACGATCTACTTCATCCGCCACGGCGAGACGGATTGGAACGTCGAGGGCCGGCTCCAGGGGCAGAAGGACATTCCGCTCAACGATCTCGGCCGCGTACAGGCGGAGGAGGCGGGGCGCCGCCTTCAGGCCCTCGTGCCGCATGTGGAGGATCTCGATTACGTGGCGAGCCCCATGGGCCGCACCCGCGAGACCATGGAGCTGCTGCGCGAGGCCATCGGCCTCAACCCGACCTCTTACCGTCTGGACGACCGCCTGATCGAACTGACTTTCGGGGCCTGGGAGGGCCTGACCTGGAAGGAAGTCCGCAAGCTGGAGCCGCAGCTGGCGGCCATGCGCGAGCGGGATAAATGGAATTACGTCCCGCCTGGTGGCGGTGAGAGCTACGCCATGCTGGCCGATCGGGTCCGTCCGATTCTGGACGATCTGACCCGCGACACGGTGCTCGTCGCCCATGGCGGCGTCGCCCGCGCTTTCCTGGCAGTCGTCTGCGGGGTCTCGACCCGGCACGCGGCCAGTATCGACATCTGGCAGGGCAAGATTCTCGTCATCGAAGACCGCAAGCATTACTGGGCGTGAAGCTTCCCCTCTCAGCCGTTGATCTGTCGAGGAAAATATGCTCATGTTGGCAACGGTATCGCATATTCGGGGGCTCGTCATGCGTCGTGTTGCTATCGTTCTGACAGGATTGGCACTCTTGGCCGGCTCCGCGACCGCCGAAACGATGGAGCGGACGGTCAAGGCGAATAGTCGCTCCATCCTCGGCGGGTTTATGGGATACGAGGTCGATACCTGCTATTCCTCGGACATTCCCGACGTGAAGATTAGACAAAACCCGAGCAATGGGAGCCTCCAGGTTCTCCCGCATGAGCAGGAACTCAGCAAGGATTCGCGTTGTCCGGGGAAGAGAGTTCGCGGACTGGCCTACGTCTACACGCCGAAGAAGGGCTTCAAGGGCGTCGACGAGGTTACCATCGACGTGCCATGGAGTTGGACGGATTCCAGCCCTCAGACAGTCATGTCGTACACCTACCGCATCCGGGTCGAATAGTCGGGCGTCGAACGACGCCATCTGCGCTCTAGGCGGGAATGACGGTGTTGTCATCCCCGGCGGCCGCCAGGCCGGCAGGGGATCCATCTCTCCAGCCCAGCGCCATAGATTCCCCTCCGCTGCCGCTCCTGCCGGGAATGACACGCGTGGCTTCATTCCTTCTTGAGGAATAGGTCGTGCATCAGCGCGGCGGGTGAGGGGTTATGTCGGAGTGAGGATCAGGCGCGCCGCTCTTCCCTCCCCACGGATCTCGGGTGTTCCCGACTTGCGCAGGATGAAGGGTGGGGGTGGAGCGACCGGGTGAGCGGACAATCCAGCGAGGCACCGGTATCGGCCTTGAGCCCTCGCACCTTCAACGCAGCGCTCCGACTTTGCGACCCCCACCCCTGGCCGCTCCCGCAAGGAGGAGGGGGGGCCCGCGCCCTTTCCGGAAAAGGCACATTCCCTCACCCGGACCTGAAAGCCCGACCTCTCTCACCAGAAGAGGTGAAGAGTGCGGTCTCGGAATGATGGAGATGAGCGAGAGCAGGCGCAACGTCTCCGATCCATGCCTCCTCCGGGGGATCATCTTTTCGAAAAACCGGTTTCCCCTTTTTCGGATCATGCTCTAAGACGCCCTGAACTCTGTTGAAGCGCCATGTCCCACAACACCTTCGGTCATCTTTTCCGCGTCACCACCTTCGGCGAAAGCCACGGTCCCGCCCTGGGCTGCGTCATCGACGGCTGCCCGCCGCTGATTCCGCTCGATGTCGCGGATATCCAGGCAGAGCTCGACCGGCGTCGTCCCGGCCAATCGCGCTTCACCACCCAGCGCCGCGAGCCCGACGAGGTGAAGATCCTCTCCGGTGTCTTCGTCGATGAGCGCACCGGGCGGCAGGTCACGACGGGAACGCCGATCGCGCTTCTGATCGAGAATGTCGATCAGCGCTCGAAGGATTATTCCGAGATCAAGGAATCCTATCGCCCCGGCCACGCCGATTACACCTATGACGTGAAATACGGCATACGGGATTATCGCGGTGGCGGACGCTCCTCGGCGCGTGAGACCGCGGCCCGGGTCGCAGCGGGGGCCATCGCCCGCAAGGTCTTGCCGGGCGTCACGATCCGCGGTGCGCTCGTCCAGATGGGGCCGCACCCCGTCAACCGCATACAATGGGACTGGGACGAGGTTGGGATGAACCCGTTCTTCTGCCCGGATGCCGAGGCCGCCGCCTTCTATGAGGAGTACCTCGACGGCCTGCGCAAAGAGGGCTCCTCCATCGGCGCCGTGATCGAGATTGTCGCGGAGGGCGTGCCACCGGGGTTGGGAGCCCCCATCTACGGGAAGCTCGACGCGGAGCTCGCCTCCGCGCTCATGTCGATCAACGCGGTCAAGGGTGTCGAGATCGGGGACGGTTTCGCTGCCGCGGCCCTTCGGGGTGAGGAGAATGCGGATGAGATGCGCCCCGGCAATGCGGGCGCTCCCACCTTCCTCTCGAACCACGCTGGCGGCGTTCTCGGCGGCATTTCGACGGGCCAGCCCTTGGTCTGCCGCTTCGCCGTGAAGCCGACCTCGTCCATTCTGACGCCCCGCGCGAGCGTCACCCGCTCCGGCGCCGAGGCCGAGGTTCTCACCAAGGGGCGCCATGACCCCTGCGTGGGAATTCGCGCCGTACCGGTCGGCGAGGCCATGGTCGCTTGCGTTTTGGCAGACCAGTTCTTGCGCCACCGCGCGCAGGTCGGTGATGGCTTCGAGTGGCCGTTCAAGTAAGACAGCCCAAAAGGCTGCCATGCCCAAATTGAATGAAGGACCCAAGATGACGAGCCATAGCGTCACCGAAGCCATCGAAGCTTTTGCACGGGGCGAGATCGTGATCGTCACGGATGACGACGACCGCGAGAACGAGGGCGATCTCATCGTTGCCGCCTCTCTCTGCACGCCGGAGAAGATGGCTTTCATCATCCGCAACACTTGCGGCATCGTCTGCGCGCCGCTCACCGTCGCCGAGGCTCGCCGCCTGCGGCTCGACCCGATGGTCCCCTCGAACGATGCGCCGCTCGGCACCGCCTTTACGATTACCGTCGATGTGCGCCACGGCCTGACGACGGGAATTTCCGCTGAGCAACGCAGCAACACGGTGCGGGCGCTCGCCAACAACAACATGGGCGCGGGCGATTTCGTCCGTCCCGGTCACGTCTTCCCCCTGATCGCCAAGGATGGCGGCGTGCTCATGCGCTCCGGCCACACGGAAGCGGCGGTCGATCTCTGCAAGCTCGCCAGCCTGCCGCCGGTCGGCGTCATCTGCGAACTCGCCAATGACGACGGCACGGTGATGAAGGGTGAGCAGATCGATGCTTTTGCCGAGAAGCACGGATTGAAGCGCATCTCTGTCGCCGATCTCATTTCCTATCGTCAGGCGCGGGAGAAGCTGGTCGAGCGGATCGCGACCTTCCCCGTCGAAACCGAATGGGGCACGTTCACGGGCTATGCCTATTCGACACCGTTCGACAGCGTGCAGCACATGGCGCTGGTGCATGGCCGCATCGGCGACGGCACTAATGTTCCCGTGCGGCTGCATCGCGCCAATGCGCTGACTGACGTGTTCGAAGGCGGCAAGACCATTGCCGCCGCCCTGCAGCGTTTCGCCAAGGAGGGCAGGGGCGTCCTCGTCTATCTCCGCGACGGAACGGCGGGCGTGCCGACGACGAATCTCTCGGACAGTGATGCCACCGCTTCCGAGGCCATGCGGTCGAGCCAATGGCGCGAGATCGGCCTGGGCGCGCAGATCCTGAAAGATTTGGGGGTCGCTTCCATCCGCAATCTTGCCACATCAAGCAGGTCTTACGTGGGGCTAAGTGGCTTTGGGATCGAACTGCTCGGCGAAGAGACGCTCGATCACTAAGCCACCCTGCAAGCCGATCTGACTCCCAGTCCCGTTTAACGGCTTCATTATACTGTTTCATTAAACACGAACCCGCTATGGGTTCGGGTGCGAACCTGTTTTGCGCCCGTGCCCGACCGAGGATCAAACTTTATGCCGCCTGCGGACACCACTGCCGGACCCGGTGGACCTGATCGTCCGATGTATTGGGACTTCAGGCAGATCATGGCGGGAAGGCCCGTGCGCGAAGCGGTGCGCCTTGCCTTGCGGCTGGTCGGTGCACGCGGCATGTCGGTTGTGACCCTGATCGTTGCCGCCTGGCTCGTCGACATTCAGGCTTTCGCCGAGTTCGGCGTCTACCAGACCCTGGCATCCCTCGCCTGGCTTGCCCTGTTTCTCCGTTATGACGCGGCCATCGTCTCCTCGGGGACGGAAGAAGAGTCGGGAGAGGCGCTCCGCCTGTGCCTCGGCGTCGGACTTGTCCTCTGGCTGGTCTTTTCGGGTCTGGCTGTCGCCGCCGGAGAATGGGGCTGGATGCACACGCCGCTCGCGCTGCTGCTACCCTTCTCGATCCTGATGCGGGGCATGCTGCGGCTGACGTTCGCCAGAACCACCCGCGAAGGAGATTTCAAGGCCCTGGGGCGAGCATCCATGATCCAATCGGTGCTGCAGCCGATCGTGCTTCTCGTTCTCATCCTGTCGCCGCTCGAGGATGCATTGTGCTTCGCGGTGGCGGATGTCGCCGGTCATGCCAGCGGCGTGGCCTATCTCCTGTGGCGGCGCCGGAAATACATTCCGAGCCTGAGACATGACTGGTCCGTACCAGTGCTTCTCGCTGCGGCGTCGCGCTGGAAGAACCTGCCGCTCTACAACCTTCCAAGTTCGTTTCTCGCCCTTGCCTTCGTGATGTCGCCGCTGCTGATCATGCCCCTGACGGCAGATGAGGAGACAGCGGGACATGTGGCCTTGGCCTATCGCATCTTCGATGTGCCGACTCAGATCGTGACAGCGGTATCGACGCCGATCTTCCTGCATTGGCTGCGCCCGTCCATGGATCGGGCCAGTGCGATGTTCGGGCGCCAGATAATGCTTATACTCTTCGCATTCATCGGGCTGGGCTATGCGGCCATTGCCGGTACCCTCATTCTCGCGGATCCGCTTCTGGCTGGCTCCAAGCTGGCGGATCTGATCGATGTCGTTCCGGTAGTCGCCGCCTTCCAGCTCTTTGTCGCGCTGGCGGCGCCCCTGAGCGATTCCTGCGCGCTCTACCCGCAGCAACGGCGGCTGGTCCTGATTCAGGTCCTTGCTCTACTGGGGAGCGTGGTCGCGGCGAGCTTTGTACTGATGGGGGGACCGAACGGCGCTCTTCTTGTATTGGCGGTTGCATCGGCCCTGCGCACCGTCGCCCTGAGCGAGCTACTGCGGAAGCTTTCTGTTCTGACCCGCCAGTCCTTCGTCCCCATGACGGTTAATCCCGCACATCCCGCCCCATGAGCGCGTCGATATGGGCGGCGACGGATCTGGACAATCCTTCGAGATCATAGCCGCCCTCGAGCAGAGAGACGAGCCTTCCGCCGCAATGCCGGTCGGCCAGCGCCATCATCTTCCGCGTGGCCCAGGCGAAATCGTTCTCGGTGAGGTTGAGGCTTGCGAGCGGGTCGCGCCAATGGGCATCGAAGCCGGCCGAGATGACGATGAGATCGGGGGCGAATGCCTCCATGCGCGGCAGGACGACGCTTTCCAGGGCTTCCCGGAAAACTTCTCCACCAGCGCCGGCATGCAGGGGAGCATTGACGATGGTCCCATACTCGCCCTGCTCGGAGGCCGCGCCGGTTCCGGGATAGAGGGGCATTTCGTGGGTCGAGCAATACATGACGCTCGGATCGTTCCAGAAAATATCCTGGGTACCGTTGCCGTGGTGGACGTCCCAATCCAGGATCGCAACCCGCTCGATGCCATAGCGGCGTTGTGCATGACGGGCAGCGATGGCGGCATTGTTGAAGAAGCAGAATCCCATGGCCCGGGTGCGCTCGGCATGATGCCCCGGCGGTCGCATGGCGACGAAGGCATTCTCCGCCTGTCCCGTCATGACTTCGTCGACGGCTTTCACCGCTCCGCCCGCCGCCCTCAAGGCCGCCTCATAGGTGCCGGGCGACATCACCGTGTCGTCGTCGACCCTCACCAGACCCTCGCGGGGGGCGATGTCCCGAATGGAGACGACATAATGCTCCGGATGGGCGAGGGTAAGGCTTTCCATGTCAGCCATCGGCGCCTTCTCGCGGATGAGCGGGGCGAACCGCTCCTTCTCCAGCACGCCCTCAATGACGCGGATGCGCTCGGGCCTTTCCGGATGGCCGAGAGGAGTCTGATGGTCGAGGGCGGCCGGATGCGTGATGTAAAGCGTGGACATGAAGCGACAGAAAGCTGTGGGGTGAAAGACTTATGTACTGTCGCAGCCTCTTGATCGGCTGTCTATGTGGTTGCGCTGCAACACCACTGCCGTGAAAGCCGTGGCATGGTGCGGATGATTCGTCTCCATGGGGACTTTTATCCGTCCATTGCGTTATCCGAAACGGCTCCCGAAGCCGGTCAGCAGAGCTTTATCCTATGCGCCTTTCCAGCCTGTTCCTTCTTTTCGCGGCCACGACCGTTCTCGCCGGATGCACATTCAAGGGCGTACCCGACCCTCAGGTCTCGGCCCGCGACACGGAGTGGATGGCTCTGGTGCCGAAAGCGCAGGAGGATCTGCGATACGGGCGCTATCTCATGGAAGATACGACGGGCGAGGTACCGGGCACCATCGTGGTCGATACGAAGGAACGCTTCCTCTATTACGTGCTTCCCGGCAAGAAGGTCATTCGCTACGGCGTCGCCGTCGGTGATGAAGCTTACGGCTGGACGGGCGCAGCCCGCATCGCCCGCAAGGCGGAATGGCCCGACTGGAACCCGCCTGCCGAGATGAAGGCCCGCTGGCCGCATGTCCGCTTCACCAAGGGCGGACCGGAGAATCCCTTAGGGGCGCGGGCGCTCTATCTCTTCGACGGGAACAAGGACACCCTCTACCGCATCCATGGCACCAACGAGCCGGAGAAGATCGGCCTCGGCGTTTCGTCCGGCTGCATCCGCATGCGCAACATCGATGTGATCGACCTCTACAATCGCGCCGACATCAACGCGAAGGTCATCGTCCGTTGAAAAGGATGAGCGCCTTCGGCGCTCTTCCTTAGAGCATCGTGCGCAAAAGTGGACCCGGTTTTGCGGCCCCACAATGCTCTCATCCAAGGAGAAAGCATCGATGATCCTAAAAGTGGAGTCCACTTTTAGGTTTGAGGCTTTAGTCTCAGGGCTCAGTCCGTCATCGCTTCCTTGCGCAGGATAGCGGGGAGTTCGTGCTTCTTGGGGCGATTGGGCTGCAGGCCCGCCACATGCACCGCGGCAGCAACGGCCGGAAGGGCGACCGGCTTGAATGCTGGCTCGGGCTGCTGGGCGGTTTGGCGGTCCGATCGGGTTTCGCGTTCGGCAATTTTCTTGCTCATGAATTTCCTCCGAAAATGCAGGCTTCTTTGAGAACCCGCGCAGATGATCAGGAGGCTCGTGTCCGCTTCGGGGCAGCCTCGTGATCATTTGCTGGCTTAGCTGCAGATGATCGAGACAAGCTTAATCGTGGATTAACAAGATTGCAGAACATCTGCCGTCTCCCAGCCTGTCGGGATCTGTCCCGTCAGGTCTCGCGAAGTCTCATTCGACGGGCAAAGATCTCTCCGTCCTTCAGGCCCATCTCGTAGGCCTTGCGGATCCCGGCCGGGTTGGTGATGTCGAACTGGCCGACGGGAACAGGTTCCGTCGGCTGGACATAGGTGCGGCCCGCCACCTGCGGGAATGTGCGATAGAGGCGTGAAAGAATGACGAGGGTTCGTCCGCCTTGCGCCTCGACGGAGCGCAGGGGCTCTGCCGGCACATTATCGACAAGCCCGCCATCGAGCGCGGCCATGCCGCCGACTTGGCCGACCGGCATGAAGGGCGGCACGCTCGCGCTTGCCATCAACGCCTCCGAGAGTTCGGCCGGCGAGGTCAGATCCCGGACCCGCAAGAATTCCGGGCGAAAGCCGATCGCGCGTCCGCCCTTCGGATGGACCGGCGCGCGCCACTTCTTCTCGATCTGATAGGTCGCGATGCCGAGCGGAATGGCGAGCGAGAGCGGCAGGCGGCGCGGCTTGCGCGCCAGGCAGATCAGAATGTCGGGGCCGCGCTTCAGGCACTCCAGGGCGGATTCGTCGATGATGGCCTCGATCAGGCTGCGGTACATGCGCGAGACCGGCCAGGGCGAGCCCTCGCTGCGCCAGGCGCGCCACTCGAAATTACGCCGGCCGAGGCTGCAGCCTTCCGCCACCATCTCGTTGACGCGCCGTCCGAGGCCGAGCAGGCTGTAGCAGGCCGACCATGCGCCGGCGCTCACCCCGACCACTATTTCGGGCTTGAGGCCGAGCAGAGGCGCGGCCGCTTCCCAGAAGCCGCCCTGCCAGTAGCAGCGGTTTCCGCCGCCGGCGAATGCGATGGCATCGAACATGGCGCCTCAACGCTGAAGTTTGGCGAGCGTTTCATCCTCAGCCGCCCGTGCGCGCTCACGCCACGCCAGGACGATGCGCTCCAGATCCGCCAGATCCTCCGGCGGCAGCGAGCCCAATGTGCCCTCCACATAGGATTTCTGCGCGGCGATGCCGCGCTCTGCGAGATCGCGTCCCTTCTTGGTCAGATGCAGGGCATTGGAGCGGCGGTCTCCCGGGATGGCCCTGCGCTCCACCAGCCCTGCCTCCACCATCCGATCGAGCAGGCCCGATACATTGCCCTTTGTCACATAGAGCCGTTCCGCCAGCTCCTGCTGGCTCAAGCCCTCCCGTTCGGTGAGGGTGGAGAGCAGGTCGAATTGCGGGATCGACAGGCCGAGCGCCTTCAATTCGCTTGCGATCGTATTCGTGGCGCGGCGATGCAGGCGGATGAAACGAAACCAGACCCGAAGCGGGTCGACGGTCGGATCGGGCGCCGGACTCGGAGAAGGGGACGTCAAGAGCGCAGGTTCCTTGGGAAAACGGAGGGATAGTTTACATCGGAACTATTCCCTTCGTCATCCCCGGTGGAATTTCCGGGGCCGATCATGCCATTTCCATGGAGCAGGCCGGAAATTATCCCTGAACAGGCCAGGCGGAAGCGTTCTAACGCTTCAAAAAGATGGTAAGCATGAGCCTGATATTCCTAGGGGCACGCCCATGACGGCATCTCTCACACCCGACTTTCCGCTTTCCGCGCCAAGCGGCGCGCCCATGGCTTTTTCCGGGCGCGGCCGCGAGTTTCTGAAACTGCTGATCACGGGCTGTCTGTATCTGATCCCGACATTCGGCTTCTATCGCTTCTGGCTCATCACCAAGCTGCGCCGGCATCTCTGGTCCAACACCCAGGTGGCGGGGGAGGCCTTCGAATATACGGGCACCGCCAAGGAGTTGCTGGTCGGATTCCTGATCGCCGTCGCCGTTCTGATGCCGATCTATATCGGGTATTTCCTTCTCGGCATCCTCCTGGAGGAAAAGGCCGCTCTCGCAAGCCTGCCGCTTCTCCTCATCATCTATTGTCTCGCCCATTTCGGCACGTACCGGGCACGCCGCTATCGCGCGACACGCACGATTTTCCGGGGCGTGAGATTCTGGATGACGGGCTCCGGATGGGCCTATGCCGCACGCGCCATCAAATGGGACATTCTCAACCTGTTGACGCTCGGCCTCGCCCTGCCATGGGCGATGGCTTCGCTCGAGCGCTACCGCATGCGCCACACCTATTTCGGCAACATCCAGGGTGACTTCGAGGGCACGGGCTGGTCCCTCCTGAAACGCGGCTGGTGGGTTTGGGTTTTGGGCATCGCGGTTGCCGTCGGAGGTCTCGCCCTCGCGGCCTATCTCGGGAGCGTCTATCCCAAGCATAAGGATGCCATGGGTGTAGTCTTCGCGGGCGGGCTGGTCCTGGGGATATTCGGCCTGTTTCCTTTGGCGATGGCGATCTTTACCCGCTGGCAGATGGACGGTCTTCGCTTCGGGGAGGTTTCCGTGTCGAGCAATCTCGGCCTCGGCGCCTTCTACGGTCTCTTCTTCAAGCTGATCTTCTCGTCCATCGGCTTCCTTCTCGCCTTCGCGGTTGTCATCGGGATCGGCGCAGCCGTGTTCGCCGTCTTCTTCAAGGATGGATTCGCGGCGATGCAGGCCGGCGGGTTGACCGGGGAAGCGGTCGTTGCTCTGATCGTTGCCGCGCTCGGCTATCTCATTTTCTTCCTGGGCCTTGGCGTCATTCAGCGCTATTTCCTGGGGCGTGGCATGTGGGCGGTGATCGTGAGCTCGATTTCGGTATCGAACCTCCAGGCGGTCGATGCGGCCGTGGCGGCGGGACAACCGTCCGGTGTCCTGGGCGAAGGCCTCGCCGACGCGCTCGATTTCGGCGTCGGCGTTTAAGGAAGATTCAATGGCGGAGGCGGCGTTCTATGATGGGGAGAGTGCACGTCGCAGGACGGTCTCCATCAGAATCACCGCCTCCAGCCTGGACATTCACGAGGGGGAGGATTGGATCGCCTCCTGGCCTGTCGGCAGTGTCCGGCGAAGGGACGCTCCCGATGGGATCCTGAGGGTCGCCCTTGAGGGCGCTCGGGAACTGGCGCGCCTCGACGTCTCCGATGCCGGAGATCAATCCGCCATCCGGGCCCATTGCCATCTGCTCGAAGCGGGCGATCGCAAGGAAAAGACGGGACACATCCTGATATGGTCGGCTCTCGCGGCTGCCTCTATCGTCCTGTCCGTTCTGTTTCTCGTGCCGGTGGTCGCCGAGCGGCTGACCCCGTTGGTGCCGTTCTCCTTGGAAAAGCGCCTCGGCCATGCGGTCGATAACCAGGTCAAGCTGATCTTCGGCAAGGATACCTGCTCCGATCCGCGCGGCAACGCGGCCTTGGCGACACTTGCCGAGCGTCTGCGCAAGGCGGCAAAACTGGAAACCGCTACCGAGATTGCGGTGCTGGATTCCAAGATCCCGAACGCCATCGCGTTGCCGGGCGGGCGCATTTATTTGTTTCGCGCGCTGCTCGACCGCGCCGATTCCGCCGATGAGATCGCCGGTGTCCTGGCCCACGAGATGGGGCATGCCGTGCATCGCGACAGCTTGCGAAAGCTGGTGCAGGCCGGAGGTACATCTTATCTCTTCGGTCTCCTTTTCGGCGATGTCAGCGGTGGTGGCGCGCTCGTGCTCGCCGGTCGGATGCTGGTCGACAGCGCCTATTCGCGCGATGCGGAAACGGCAGCCGACGACTTCGCCGGCAGGACTATGGCGGCGCTTGGCCGCTCGCCCCGTCCGATGGCGCTTCTCCTGAAACGCATCGAAGGGAACGAAAGCAAGATCCCCGCATTTCTCTCGACCCACCCGGTCACCGATCAGCGTCTCCAAGCTCTTGAACGGCAGGTACCGGTTCAATCCGGTGCTCCACTCCTTTCAGATGAGGAGTGGCGCGCGCTCAAAGAGATTTGTAAGACGTCCTGATGCGCCACCTTATCCTCGAGGAACCGTTCTCCCGGCCGGCGAAATGGTCGCCCATGGTCGCATGGTTCGCGCTTGCGGTTTCCGCCATGACTACCGGGCTGATCCGCTTCGGGCGCATCGATTACGATGCCGGGTTCATCGCGCTCGGTGCCGGAATCGCCGTGGCGCTCCTGGCCGTCGGGTTGTCGCTCGTCGCCTTCGTCCGGATCTGGCAGGAAGGACGCCGCGGCCTCGGTAGCGCCATCAAGGGGCTCGTCATCGCCTCCCTGGTCCTGGCTTATCCGGCCTGGATGGCCGTGAAGGCGGTTACCCTGCCGCCGATCAACGACATCACCACCGATACGGACGATCCGCCGGCTTTCTCCCGCTCCCGCGCCGCCCTGGACGCGCGGGACGGCCATATCCCGCCGGACGTGTCGCCCGAGATACGGGAGGCGCAGCGCCGATCCTATGTGCGCATAGCGCCGCTCACCCTCGATCTGGGGCCCAACGAGGCCTTCGACGTGGTGCGCAAGACGGCCGACCGTTTGGGCTGGCAGGTGATCGAGGCCGTGCCGCCCGGCGGGCGCATGGGAGCGGGGCGCCTGGAGGCGGTGGCCCGGACCTTCATCCTGAAGCTGCCGGACGATGTCACCGTGCGGATCCGCCCGCGCGCCGACGGCTCTCGGATCGACATCCGTTCCGCGTCTCGCATGGGGAGGCACGATCTTGGCGCCAATGCGGACCGTATCCGCGCTTTCCTGGAAGAGGCGTCGAATCAGGCACTCGCGATCAACTGATCATGGTCAGGCCAGCCGGTACTCGCCGTCGAGGGTGGGAAAGCCCTCCGTCATCACCTCGCCGCGAGCCACCAGATCTTCCAGATGTGCGAAGACCGAGAGACCCGCCGCGCCGATCAGGGCGGGTCTGAGGCCTTGATAGATCGCGGCCACGATAGCCGGGATCGTTCTGTCTCCCGCGGCCAGCCGGTTGAGGATGGAGATTTCCCGCTGGCGCCGATGGTGGGCGAGCGCCCGCACGAAACGCTGCGGCTCGCGCACCGGCCCGCCGTGGCCGGGCCAGTAGACTTCCTCGTCGCGGGTGCGCAGCTTGTCGAGCGAGGCCATGAAATCGCTCATCGAGCCATCCGGCGGCGCAATCACGGTGGTGGACCAAGCCATCACATGATCGCCGGAGAACAGGGTGTTTTCCTCGGGGAAGGAAAAGGCGAGGTGGTTTGCCATGTGCCCGGGCGTCTCGATTGCCGTCAGGCTCCAGCCCGGCCCCGCGACAATGTCGCCTTCGCGCATCTCCCAGTCGGGCCTGTAATCCTTGTCGGAGCTTGCTTCCAGGAGGTTGATCTCATCGACGGCAAGGGCACGGGCGCTGCGATGGGGGCCGCAACCGATGAGCTTTGCGCCCGTCGCTGCCCTGAGGGCCTGAGCAGCGGGGGAATGATCCCTATGTGTGTGAGTGACGAGGATATGCGTCACCGTCTCGCCCCGCACGGCTGCGAGCAGGGCGTCGATATGCTCCGGCAGGTCGGGACCGGGATCGATGATCGCCACCTGGCCCTGGCCGACCACATAGCTGCATGTGCCGGTGAAGGTGATGGGGCCGGGATTGTTGGCGACGATCCGGCGAACGAGGGGGCTCACGCGGACGCATTCGCCGGCCATGGCGGGGGGATTGGTGTCGAAGTCGATAACGTCCGCCATGGAATGACCCCGCAATTATCCTGGTGCATGAATGAAAGGCGAAAACGGCTGCGGCTTGAGACGTTCGCCCGACCCACCTATAAGGCGTCAGGAACCGCCTGCGAATGGCGGAAATAACATCCGGAGATTTCTCGATGTCGACTGGCGCCTCTTCTCTTGCCTCGCCGTCCACTCTCGTCGGCCTGCTCTGGCCTTCCCGTGACGATGCCCGCCTCGCCACCCTTCGCGCCATTGTACTGATGGTCGCGGGCACGGCGCTCCTGACGCTTTCGGCAAAGGTCCAGGTGCCTCTGCCCTATGTTCCCATGACCATGCAGACCATGGTCGTCCTGCTCATCGGCGCCTCCTACGGCTGGCGTCTCGGCGGTGCGACGGTGGCCCTTTATCTCGCCGAGGGCGCGATGGGCATGCCCGTTTTCGCCAACACGCCGCCCATGCCGGCCGGCATCGGCTATTTCGCCAGCCCCACCGGCGGTTTCCTCTTCGGCTTCCTCGCTGCCGCCCTCGTCATGGGCTTCATGGCCGAGCGGGGCTGGGACCGCTCGCTGGCCCGCGTCATCGTCATGATGACCATCGGCCATGCGGTGATCTTCGCGGTCGGCCTGTCCTGGCTCTCGGCGATCATGCCCTTCGCCAAGGCCTGGACCGTGGGGGCAGCCCCCTTCGTTGCCGCGACCATCGTGAAGACGGCGCTCGCCGCCGCCCTGATGCAGGCGGCCTGGACGGTGACTCGGCGCAGCGAAAAGCGCTGATCGGGCATTTTCCGGTTGAACCGCTCAAAGCCGCCTCCGGGCGGCTTTTTGCTGTCCGGCGCCGGTTCAGAGCCGATTCCACGCAAGTGGAATCGGCTCTTTTTACTCGAACGCATTTTCAACGGCGAACCGGATCCACTTCGCCTGAAAATGCTCCAAGTTCAGCCCACCGAATGCACGACCTTGAGCTGTGGCCGCGCCGAGCCGTGCCGGAAAGTCAGATCGATGAAATCCCCGTCGCTCCGGTCTTCGACCACGTGATATCCCAGCTGCTTCGCGAGCGCCCGGGCCTGACCGAGATTGGCACTTGAGATCCGCCGGTTGAACTCGCGGATCTTCGAATCCATCAGAACGGCCAGCATGCCGATTTCGACCCCCTGATCGAATTCCTCGCACCGGCCAGGAAAACGCAGAGTTAGGCCATCATCGAGATGGATGTGACGCATGGTGGTTGCCCCCTTCACGCCTTCATGCGGCGTCTTTCGAAGTCCCATGGGTTTAGCGTCCAATTAGCGCGGCAGAAAGGCGGCACACAAGCGCAGTCGCTCCCCGCCCGTCGAGGAGGGCGTCGAGGGAGGAGGGAACTGCATAGCCTGTCGCACATTAGGCCCAGAGGAATTTTCAACGGAAGGGTCGGCTCCATGCGCCTTGTTCTCGCCGTCGCGGCTGCTGCCGTGATCTGCACCACGGCACTTGCGCAAACCAATACGAATTCCGGCTCCGGCATTGAGAATCCGGCCATTTCCATCACACCGAAAGGCGGCCCGGAAAACACCGGCACCATCGCACCCGGCGCCAACAGCTTCACCGAGGGACAGGCGCGCTCCCGCATCGAGGCGCAGGGATTCGCCAATGTGTCCGATCTCAGGAAGGACGGTCAGGGCATCTGGCACGGCAAGGCGCAGCGCAACGGCCAGGATGTCGAAGTCATGCTCGATTATCGGGGAAACGTCGCCTCGAAATGATTCCGCGCATGAGCGAAACGCTTGCAACAGGGCGGCTCGAAGTTGCTTCTCAAGGAGAGTTTTGATGGTCCAGAATACGATTACCGCCTTTTACGACAATTACGACGATGCGGCGCGCACGGTGTCCCGCCTCGAGGCCGCCGGCATTCCTCATGCGGATATCAGTCTCGTCGCGAATAATGCGAATGAGGCCTATTCGCAGCATGCGACACGTTCTTTCGACGAGGACGAGAGCAGGAGCGGCGCCGCGGGAACGGGCGCGACAATCGGGACGCTCGCCGGCGGCGGCGCGGGCCTGCTTGCGGGCTTGGGAATGCTCGCCATTCCCGGTCTCGGGCCCGTGGTGGCGGCGGGCTGGATCGTCTCGACACTCGTCGGCGCAGGGGCGGGGGCCGCCGTCGGCGGTCTGGCGGGAGCGCTGATCGATGCGGGCGTCAGCGAGGAGGAGGCCCATGTCTATACCGAGGGCGTTCGCCGCGGCGGTGCGCTCGTGACGGTGAAAGTGGGCGAGGCCGATATGGGCCGCACCATCGACATTCTCGACGATGAAGGCCGCGTCGATATCGAAGAGCGTCAGAATGCGTGGCGCTCGGAGGGCTGGGAAGGCTATGCGCCTCCCATCGGCGCTGCCGCTTCGACGACGACCAGCCTGACGACGGACATGCTGCCCAATCCTCTCGACGAGGCTGACAGGCGACGCTTGGAAATCGAGGTGGAAGACGAGCGCGAGGACAGTATCAAGGATCGCGGGCTCGGAAACGTTGATTCAGGCAAGACGTGAGGGAGAATGCCCCCTCACGTCGAAGGGTTTGCTCAAGCCGCCTTGCGCTGACGCAGATTGTCGAGGCTCCACAGGCCGCCGCCGGCAGCCACCAGATAGAGAAACACGAAGCAGTACAGAATGGCCGCATCGCCGCCGTTCAGAACCGGAAAGGGGCTGCGCGGAGCGTGAGCCATCCAATAGGCGACGGCCATCTGTCCGGAGAGAATGAACGCAACCGGACGCGTGAACAATCCGAGCGTGAGAAGCACGCCGCCCACGATTTCGAGTGCGCCGGCCAACCACATCATGCTGAACATGGCCGGAGCCGGGTTGGGCGAGGCCGGGAAGCCGAGCAGCTTCTGCGTGCCATGCGCCATGAAGATAAGAGCTGCGATGATTCTCAGGATGCTCAGCAGGCGAGGGGCCCAAACCGTCTTGAGGTGAGCGGTATTCATAGATTCGTCTCTCCGTAATGGATGCTGAAGAAAGAGTTCGGCAACATGCGTTGTGCGACGAACCGTTTAGAGTTCAGGCCCCATGCCCGCCAGAGCGGGCCACGCTTTCTCCAGTAACGAATTGCTTACCATGATCCGAAGCCGCTTTGATCTTGCGGGCCGCTGGCGCGTTGCTCTTGTACAGGCAGCACAGGAGACAACGATGACGATCCTCGATCCCAAAACCGGCGAACTCGTCACGATCAATCTGTCGCCGCGGCCGCGGCGCTAGAGCATCGTGCGCAAAAGTGGCCCGGCAGCAGGATCGTGCTTCGCTTTGGGGGGCGAGAGGGAGATCGGACGAAAACCGGATTCCACTTTGCCGAACTGGCTCTCGGCGGCACGATCAGCCACATGTCCGATTGAGTAGTTTTCTAGCCCGCGAGGGGGGCGGACAATAATCCATGAAAAATGGAACGGAATGCTTGAAGCGGGAAAAGAATGGTCGGAGTGGCAGGATTTGAACCTGCGACCCCCACGTCCCGAACGTGGTGCGCTACCAGACTGCGCTACACTCCGACACCGAAAATTCTCGGGAGGCCGGTCTTATAGCGGCGGGGAGGGAGGGCCGCAAGAGGGAAATCAAGCTTGGCGCGGATATCTGCAAGAGGGCGAAATCGGAGTTGCCAGCGCCGTTCGCGGCGATTATGTACACCCCACCCTGCGAAGCGTTGGGGCGTCGCCAAGTGGTAAGGCAGCGGTTTTTGGTACCGCCATTCCCAGGTTCGAATCCTGGCGCCCCAGCCAAGCTTTTTCCGAACAAAATTACTCTACAAGATTGATCTCGCGATAGCTGGCCTTAGATTTCCCTGTTCCCCGGCGGGAGGCCTGCATCCACGAAGGGCGGCGGTCCAAACAGGGCTCCGCCTCCGCATCGATGTATTTGACGCAACGTTACAAAGATGCGATATGGCATCTGATCATTGATGCGGCAACAATTAGGCCGAGATGTCGGCGAAATGCCCATAGCATGAACAGCAACAGCGGACGTTGAAGGTCTGTGCGTGAGGATTGAGCCCCATGGCTAAAAACTTACATAACCTCATCATCATCGCCTTAGCCGGTGAGACATTCCTCGGGGGGCCGGATGCCGAGATCTTTACGGGGGGCGAAGGTATCGACACGGTGTCTTATGTAGGGGCGACGGATTCCGTTGTTGCGAGCCTCGCGAATCCTTCCGTCAACACCGGAGATGCAGCCGGTGACGTTTACATTTCAATCGAGAACCTGACCGGATCGGCCCACGCCGATATTCTTACCGGCGATGCGAATGACAATGTGCTCGATGGCGGGGCAGATGCTGACATGCTCAGCGGTGGCTTGGGCAACGACACGTACTATGTCGATATCGAAACGGATGTGGTGATCGAGGCCGGAAACGAGGGTTACGACGTCGTCTATGCCAGCTGCGATTACGTCCTGAGCAACCACATCGAGCGGCTCGTTCTCCTCGATGGAGGGGTGAATGGAACGGGCAACGGTCTCGACAACTATATCGTCGGCAACGGCGGCAAAAACGTGCTGACCGGCGCCGGCGGCGCCGACACATTGATCGGGGGCGATGGCGACGATGTGCTCTATGGTGGCGACGGTGACGACCGGCTCGAGGGTGGCGCGGATAACGATAGGCTCTTCGGAGATGCCGGCAACGATACGCTGGATGGCGGTGCAGGGAGCAACACACTGACCGGCGGTGCCGGAAATGACCTTTACTATGTGAGGACCGCGGGTCCGTTGGGGGATGTCATCAACGAGAACCCTGCAGCAGAGGGCGGTTTCGACACGGCGATCATTTCAGCCCCGTCCTTCAAGCTAAGCGATTGGGTGGGCGTCGAAGTGCTCAGGGCCGATGACAGTCTCCAGCAAGCTTTCCTCTTAAGCGGAAATAAGGCTGCCAATACCATCGTCGGCGGCGCTTATGACGATACTCTTCAGGGCGGTGGCGGAGACGACAGCCTCTCCGGCGGCGCTGGGAACGATGTCCTGAACGGAGGAGCCGGCTCCGACATCATGGACGGAGGATCGGGAAACGATCTTTATTATGTCGACTCCGCGAGTGATCAGATCATGGAGCTTGCAGGCGGAGGAACGGATACCGTCATGGCCACCGTCAGCTATAAGTTGTCTGCCTATGTGGAGAAGCTCATGGCTGTCGGTGCGAGTTCGGTCAAACTGACCGGCAATACGGCTGCGAACGAGATTACAGGCAGCAGCGGCGACGACAGGCTATCCGGCGGCCTGGGCAAGGACAAACTTAAAGGTGGACTGGGTAAGGACATCTTCGTGTTCGATACCAAGCTGTCTTCAAGCAATGTCGACAAGATCCTCGATTTCAATGTGAAGGGCGACACGATCTGGCTCGAGAACAAGTACATGCCCAAGGTGGGCAAGGGGTCTCTCACCAAGCCGGGCAAACTTGCCAAGAGTGCTTTCTGGATCGGCCCGAAGGCGCACGACAAGGACGACCGCATCATTTACGATGCTAAGAAAGGCTATTTGTATTACGACGCCGACGGAAACGGCGCGGGCAAGGCGGCGCTCATCGCCACTCTCTCCAAAAACCTCAAGATGACCTATGCCGATTTCTTCATCATCTGAATGGCGCGTCGCTTGAAGTAGCGTCGGACGCAAAGGCCTCGTACTCGGTGCGGGGCCTTTTGCATTTGATCGTTTGCGTGGCCGAATAGTCGCTTTGCCCCGTGTGCAGGCAGAGGGCGAAAGTTGCAAGAAGTGAACGCGATGTCGTCCCATTTTAATGGGCGGACTTTATGGACATAACTAGAGCAATAAATCGTCTGTATGCCGTCGAGCGCGGGGTTTCTGGCGAAGAATTCAAGGTTTCAAGTTCCTAAAAAAGAGTCAATTTGCAAGATATATTTGTTAAATATTTCATAATTTACTTTAGTGGCGCAAATTTATGACCGATCTCGGCAAATTTAGCGGGAAATATTCATGGTCGTGACTTTTGGTCACTGCGCGCCTTCCTGTGCGGATAAGACTTGCTTCGGAAAATGCAACGAGATAACGTGCACTAAGAAAGTGCCATTCTAGATTGGCTGAAACTAAGGAGTAAAATCATGGTCGCACAGCAGCCTTGGACAGCATTTGATATCGGCGGCATCGCGGACGGATTCGGTGCCTCCATCACCGCTTTGCCAAACGGCACTTTCCTGGCGACATGGTCTGTGCGCGTCGGGGCTTCGGGCAGCGGCGGGGCTAAGGTGCAAGCGCAAATCTTCAATGCCGATGGGAGTGCCCGGTCGGGGGTATTGGATCTGTTCGAGGATTCCAGAGGCTTTGTAGGGTATGCCACCCCCATTGCTCTCAGTAATGGCGGCGCCGTGATTAATTGGTCAGGTCACGCTCTGGTTCTTGATGGTAATGCTAACTTACTTAAAGAATTTGCTAATCCTTTTGGTGGTGGGGTGGTGGCTCTTCCAGCTGGTGGGTTCATAATTAATAATTATAATACCGTCGGTACGAATGGTTTTTTTGATAATGGCGGAAATCTTCAATCGAGCAGTGTTTTCGGGCAGTCCTTTGCTTCTGGTTCTGGCCAGATTCTCAATAACGGTGGTATTGCTAGTTTAAATTACAACACAACCACTGGTGCCATTAAGATAAGTTTCAAGATGCCGACCGGCGAAGACTATGGCGCGGGGAGCGTGGATCTGTGGAGTGGCTCCCTTCAGAACGGTGCGGTCGAGAAGCTATCAAATGGATGGGTGGTCGCAACCTTCATCGCGGGAAATAGTGGTGTAAGGGCTCAGATCTTCGATGAAATGGGGAATGCCAAAACCGGCCTGTTTGTCGTCGATGGGGATACGAATGCGAGAGACGTATCGGTCGCGGCGCTTACCAATGGGAAGTGGGCAGTCGGGTACAAGATCGGCGCTTCATATTGGATGCAAACCTTCGACGCTGCGGGGGCGCCTGCAACCGATTCCCTTGAAGTCACGAATAAGCTTGCTTTTACTGATCATCCCACCCTCGATTCTCTTAGTGACGGCCGCTATATCGTCAGCTGGCGCGAGAATGGCACCGGCGCTCTGCACGAGAAGATTTTTGAATCGCGTAGCGGTAGTATCAGCTGGACCCAGTCTCCCTCCGATCCCTTTAAAGATCATCAATATGCTGGAACTGCATTGGGGAACGATACTCTCGACGGAGGGGACGGCAATGACTCGCTCTATGGCAGCGGAGGTCACGATAGCCTGATCGGTGGCGCTGGCGCAGACCTTCTGAATGGTGGCGCTGGTCTTGACCGGGCTTCCTATATAACCGCCACGTCCGGCGTCAATGTCGACTTGAGCGGCGCGACCGCGCCGACTGGCGACGCGCTAGGCGACGGATACGTCGATATCGAGGAAATCGAAGGCTCCAATTTCAACGACACGATTACGGGCTCTTCGACGAACGCGACCGGCTCGACCTATGGCCTGTCGGCCGGTGAAGACCATTTGTTCGGCGGCGCCGGTAACGATTATCTGGTGGGCCTCGGCGGCACCGACAGTCTCGTGGGCGGGGTCGGCAACGACACCCTGAACGGAGGCACGGGTGGCGATACGCTGGATGGCGGCTCCGGCACGGACTTCGTCAGCTATGCAGACTCCAGCACCTCCGTTCGTGCTTTCCTCGATCTGACGCAGGTTCCGGGAGGGTTGAGCAATACCAACGAAGCGGTCAACGACAAATATACTTCCATCGAAGGCATTATCGGCACCAGGTTTACTGATATGCTGGGCGGGACGGCCGGCGACAACACGCTCGACGGTGGCGGCGGTACCGACACGCTTTACGGCGGAACGGGTAACGATACTTACCTGATCGACAGCACCGGAGACCAGATCGTCGAGAATGCCGGCGCTGGCAGCGACACGGCTGTTCTCATCGGCTCGGCATTTGGTGGACTTTACACCGTCAACAATAACGGAGCCAACGTCGAGAACGTGATTGCCGGCGCCGGCACCGTCGCGATGAGAATTGTCGGCAACAATATCGATAACCGCATTGTCGGCAATGCTTATGCCAATAAGCTCGAAGGGTTGGACGGCGCCGACACTCTGGATGCCGGTGCCGCGGGCGGCGCGGGCGACACTCTCGACGGTGGGCTCGGCAACGACACCTATTACGTCCGGAATTCGACCGACATCGTTATCGAAGGCACCGTCACAGGCAGCGGCACAAACGATATTGTGAATGTCGCTGTCTCTGACTGGACGCTGGGGGCGGGACAGCAGGTTGAAACTATCTATGCCTCCCTTGACTACACTGGTTCGGTCAACATCAAAGGGAATGAGTTCGCTCAATACATTGGGGGCAATAACGGGACCAATGACACCCTCGACGGTGGAGGCGTCACTGCCGGCAGCGGTCAGGATGTCCTCGCTGGCTTCGGCGGCAATGACGTCTATATCATCGGCGATCCTACCAAGGTCGTCGTAAGGGAAGACGCTGACGATACAGGTGATGGCACGTCTTTCGGGATCGATACCGTCAGGCTCGTCGGCACGACTGCAACATCCTACACCCTTGCCGATAATGTCGAGACTCTGGACGGCAGCGGCGCTACGAGCGCCATCACGCTGATCGGTAATTCCGCGGCCAATCTCATCATCGGCAACAATCTGGCCAATACGCTCATCGGCGGCGGTGGTGACGATACGCTTAAAGGCGGCGGCGGTGACGACACTTATGTCTTCTCCGGCAATGCGACTGTGGTCGAAAAGGATGCCATAGGTAGGGATACCGGCGGCAAGGACACGGTTATCCTGAAGAGCGGCGGTTTGTGGGGCTCCGACTACGAGACCTATCAACTCGGTGAAAATGTCGAGAATCTCGATGCCAGCGACATCGGTTTCATGACGATAGACGGCGTCACCTACAGGCTCAATCTCGAATTGTACGGCAACCAGCTCGATAACCTCATTATCGGCGGCGATGCCAACAATTTTCTCGAAGGCGATGGCGGCAATGATACGCTGATTGGTGGCGGCGGTGACGACGGCTATTCTATCTGGGACGGTTTTGGCGGCACCACCACGATCGTCGAAGCCCAGGGTGGCGGCTATGATCAAGTCGTAGTCAACGGTCATTACACGCTGACTGCCGGAGCGTATGTCGAGGAGCTCTGGGCGTCTAGCGCTGGCTCCGTCATATTCGGCAACGAGACCGACAACTACGTGAAAGGCTACCAATGGGATAAGACCGGCGAAACGCTCGGCGGCGGCGGTGGCAACGACACGCTCGAAGGTTATGGTGGCGACGACGTGTATTATGTCGACAGCGCGACCACCCGTGTGCTCGAGCAAGCCGGCGGCGGTTACGACAAGATCCATCTCCGGACCGCATCCTTCTCGATGGAAATCGATCCCTGGTCGCAAGTCGAGTACATCGATGTCGACAGCACCTTCATGAATACGGCGGTGTCCATCACCGGCGGCGACATCGGCCAGGAGATCATCGGCGGCAACAAGAACGATACCATCGATGGCGGCAAAGGCGCCGATACGATGAGGGGCGGTGCGGGCGACGACCTCTACTATGTCGATAACGCCGGCGACGTGGTCGACGATTCCAGCGGTATCGACACAATCAAGCTGGTCGGAACGATCTTCGGCACGACCGGCAACCAGGCTTATACCATGGGCGCCGGCGCCGACACGTTGGACGGCAGCGGCGTGACCAAGGGTGGCATGGCCCTGACCGGCAACAACCTCGCCAACCTGATCATCGGCACCGGCTTTGCCGACACGCTCGATGGCGGCACCGCCGGCGCGGACACCCTGCGCGGCGGTGAGGGCGGCGACACCTACATCGTGCGCGGCACCGGCGTCACGATCGACGAGACCGGCACGACCGGTACCGACACGGTGAAGCTCCAGGGCGCGATTTTCGGCACGGCCGGCAAGGACAGCTACACCTTGTCGTCCACCATCGAAATTCTCGACGCGAGCGGTGTCACCGGCGGCGGCATGAAGCTGACCGGCAACGGCTCAGCCAACACGATCATCGGATCGAAAGGCGCGGATACGCTCGATGGCGGGGTGGGTGCGGCTGACAAGATGGTCGGCGGCGATGGCAACGATACCTACCACATCCGCCACCTCGACGACATCGCCCTTGAGGACGTGACCGGCGGTACGGACGATACGGCTATCCTGCATGTCAGGGGTTATGACATCAGCAAGCTGAAGAATATCGAGCACATCTTCTTCGATGTCGTCGGCGGCGGCGGTGGCGGTGAAACGATCGGCGGCGGCGGCGGCGACGACACGCTCGACGGCGGCGGCGGAGGCGACACGCTTATCGGTGGTAACGGAAACGACACTTACCACATCCGCGATGCCAACGACGTGATTGTCGAAACCATGGATCCCAGCGGTGGCTTCGACACCGCCATCGTCCACATCGACAAGTACCAGCTTGGTAAGGATGTCGGCGTCGAGTTGATGAAGGCCGCCGATGACAGAACGTCCGGCGTGTTCCTGATCGGCAATAACTACGCCAACACCCTGGAAGGAAGCCAATACAGCGACACCCTGGCTGGTGGTGACGGCAGCGTCGTTCACACTTTGAAGGGCGGAGCGGGCAACGACGTCTATTACATCGTCAACATCAACGATAAGGTCCAAGGAGAGATCATCGGTGCCGGCGCCGATACAGCCGACACGGCGGTTCTGTATCGGGGCCTCTACGAAGCCGCGAACCTGGGTAAGACCGCGGTAGAAATCGATGCAATCATCGAGCAGGCCAAAGCCGATTACCGTATGGCCGGCATCGAGATTTTCGATGTCCGTGGCGGCCTTCCGCCGACAGATCCATCGGGTAACACGCCGCCGTCGCTGCTGGAACTTACTTCGAACGGGGTCCAGGAGTTGTCGGATAACGGCACAGTTATCGGTGATTTCGTAGTAACCGATGTCGAGGGCGGCTCCTTCAGCTTCAAGATCTGGAAAAACGATGGTATGGGCGGCGGTTCATGGGAGCTCTCGGACGGACGCTTCCAGATCGCCGGCAATAGCCTGCAAGTAGCCGATTTCACCAAGCTTGACTACGAACAGGACGTTTCACACACCATCAAGATCCAGGTTACCGATGGCGGCTTGACCTACGAGCAGGATCTAACGGTGAGCGTGATTGACTGGCTCAACGAAGTGGTGAGTGGCGATCTCAATTCTGGCAGCGACCGACTGCAGGGCGGCACGGGTGCCGACCGTCTCAATGGTGGCGTAGGCAACGACACCCTGAGCGGCAGCTATGGCCGTGACCAGCTTACAGGTGGAGCGGGCAATGACGTGTTCGTGTTCGACACCCGTGCCAACACATCAAACCGTGACACGATCGTCGACTTTAAGTCCGGAGAAGACAAGATCTGGCTTGTCGGAACGCTATTCAAGCTTGGTGGCCTGACTGGCGGATCGTTGACTGATACTGTCTTTGCGGTAGGAACTTCGGCGACGACGACGGCGCAACGGATCATCTATAATCAGAGCACTGGCAAGTTGTATTATGATGAAGATGGCAGCAAGGCCGGCGGCAAGGCTCAGGTAGAGATCGCGACCCTGACCGGAGCCCCTGTGCTGACCAAGAATGACTTCGTGGTCAAAGCCGACCTCTGGTGGATGTAATCCGATGCTGGCTTAGGCCTAAACGACCGAGGCTACCTTAGTACCATTGCGCCCGCTTCTGATGATCAGAAGCGGGCGCTGTCGTATTGGGATAAAAAAGCGAACACATGGAACGAGGCGCAAAAAGCAATCGCTTTTGCTCACGGTTCATACCTGCCTCAGGCAAGTCGGGAGCGCTGCTTTCTGGTGTTGCTGCCAGCGCACAAGAAAGGGTCTAATCATCCCGCCCCTTGACGAACAGGCAGACGCGATATTGCAATGGTTGTATAACGGTGTTACGTTACATTTGGTTATAAAATTGCAATTCAGCTGTGCGCTGAGAGGGGTCTGAGAATGGCTATTTTCCAAAATTTGCAAATTGTTCCCGTTAATGGGTACACGAGCCAGCCTGGCGATACGAACAAGGTCACCGTCAATATTTTCGAAAATATCACGACGAATACCGTGGTCGGAAAGATCGCGAACTTCGCGGCAGGCGAAGACCCCACAAAACTAATTTTTACGGTCAATACAGCTCCCGGTTCTGCGGGCAACGATGGCGGTCGCTACGGAATCAAGCAGGCTGAAGCGGATGGCAATGGCTATAGCAAGGGCGATTGGGTTGTCTACATCGCCGATGGCGGGCCCGTGAACTTCAACTGGGAGGACATGGGCTCGTTCATGAACAAGATTAAGTACGATGTCACGGGTGCTGCCGGTTATACCCCGAAGGCGTCCTATGGCTGTGCTTTCACGTTCAATGTTCAAGACGTCAACGAAGGTCCGACCGGCCTCACTATCGCTGGTTCCTCAGCGCCTCATGTGAATGAGAAGTCCGCAGGCGCCATCATCGGCGCGTTGGATTCTTTTGACGAGGATGATGATTACAATCTCGGCGAGCAGGCGGCAAAGACGTACTCGGTCATTGCCGGTGGCGATAAATTCACAGTGACTGCTGATGGAAAGCTCAAGTTGCTGGCTGGCGTTGCTCTCGACTGGGCGACCGCGCCCAAGTCGGATGCTATTGGTAAGTACTATGAGGTCACTATCCGTGCGACAGATAGTGGTGGGTACGACGGTAATGGAAACCCGACGGGAATGGGTAGCGCATCGTCCGACACGGTCGTGAAGATTTACGTTGACAAAGTGGCCTCCGGCAATACGAACCCGGTCATCGACGGTATCACGGCCTCGACGAACGGCGCGACTGGCGTTGGCGCGGAAGCCGGCAAGATCCTGGTTCAGGAGAATGCCGGGGCCGGCATCATCGCTGCGGTGGCGGCCCATGACGATGATGTAGGCGACACCATCACGTATGCGCTCGGCAACACCTATAGCGGCCTGTTCTCGATCGATGCCGCCGGCAAGATCAAGATCGCAGACGCCTCCAAGCTGCCGGTCACGGCGGACGCGGACTATACGCTCACAGTCAACCTCTCGGACGGTCATGGCGGCACTGCCACTCAAAACATCACCATCCGCGTCAAGAACGTGAACCAGAACCCCATCTTCGACGGCATCTCGGCAGACACGAACGGCACGGCCGGCACGGGTGCTGAAACCGGCAAGATCCTGGTGCAGGAGACGGCCGGGGCCGGCGTCATCGCCGCGGTGGCGGCGCATGACGACGATAGGGATACTATCACGTATGCGCTCGGCAACACCTATGGTGGCCTGTTCTCGATCGATGCCGCCGGCAAGATCAAGATCGCGGACGCGTCCAAGCTGCCGGTCGCTGCGGACACGGACTATACGCTCACGGTCAACCTCTCGGACGGTCATGGCGGCACTGCCACTCAAAACATCACCATCCGTATCAAGGATGTGGCGCCAACCAACCATAACCCGGTCATCGACGGCATCTCGGCCACGACGAACGGCACGGCCGGCACGGGTGCGGAAGCCGGCAAGATCCTGGTTCAGGAGACTGCCGGGGCTGGCATCGTCGCTGAGGTGACGGCGCATGACGACGATAGGGATACTATCACGTATGCGCTCGGCAACACCTATGGTGGCCTGTTCTCGATCGATGCCGCCGGCAAGATCAAGATCGCAGACGCCTCCAAGCTGCCGGTCACGGCGGACACGGACTACACGCTCACGGTCAACATCTCGGATGGTCATGGCGGCACCGCCGCCCAGAACGTCACCATCCGCATCAAGAACGTCGATGCGTTGAACAATGCTCCGGTCATCGACGGCATCTCAGCCTCGACGAACGGCACGGCCGGCACGGGTGCGGAAACCGGCAAGATCCTGGTTCAGGAGACTGCCGGGGTTGGCATCGTCGCTGCGGTGACGGCGCATGACGACGATAGGGATACTATCACGTATGCGCTCGGCAACACCTATGGTGGCCTGTTCTCGATCGATGCCGCCGGCAAGATCAAGATCGCGGACGCGTCCAAGCTGCCGGTCACGGCGGACACGGACTACACGCTCACGGTCAACATCGGGGACGGCCATGGCGGCACTGCCAGCCAGAACATCACCATCCGTATCAAGGACGTGGCTGTCTCGAACGCCGCCCCGACGGTGACTGTGACAGGTTCGACAACGACCGCCGCTGTTGACGATGGTCCCGCCGTCTCGCCCTTCACAGGAGTGACCTTCGGCGACAATGAGAATGACGATCTTACGGTCACGATCTCGTTCGCTGCCGCTGATGGCGATCTCATTTTGCCCGTCGGTGTGACAGCTACATCGGCAATCACAGCAGGCACGAAGACGTACACCTTCACGGGCAAAGCAGACATTCTGTCGCTCGCCTTGAAGAATGTGAAATTCGACCCGATTGATCGGGCTGCTGCGGCCGGAACGAAGTTCACCACGGACTTCATCATCGGCGTCAAGGATGGAAGTCATGCGCCCGTCACGAACAGCCAGATCAAGGTCGAATCGACTGTCTCCGATCACACGGTGGCTAACGACGCCCCGACAATGGTTGTGAGCGGACCGACCCTGTTCACGACGACGGACAACGGCGCCAGCGTGTCTGCCTTCGCCGGTCTCACGTTCGGCGATACCGAAAACAACGACCTTACGCTCAAGGTCTCCTTCGCCGACGGTGATGGCGCTCTTGAGATCCCCGCCGGTGCTACCGTGACTTCCACTGTATCGGGAGGAGTGAAAACCTATACCTTCACAGGCAAGGCTGATGTTCTGACGCTCGTGATGGATAACGTGAAGTTCAATCCGACGGATAACCCCTTTGGCGCGGCAGGCTCAGTCAAGTCGACACACTTCAATATCTCGCTTAGCGACGTAAGTCATGTCGATGCACCGGTCACGAACTCGGCTATCTCGGTAGATACCGTTATCGCAAACCGTGCACCGCTACTTGCCGGCCTGAGCAATATGGTGGCTCAGGAGCTTGCAGCCGCAGATACAGTTGTAGGAACGCTAGCCGCGACAGATTCGAATGCAGGCGATGCTCTTACCTACAGCTTGGTCGGTGATGGCGCAGGCGGTCGATTTAAGTTGGTTGGTAACCAAATTCTGGTGGCGGACGGCTTCAAACTCGACTTTGAGCAGGCGCAGTCGCACCAAATCCAGGTTCAAGTCAGAGACAAGGCTGGCGCCACCTCTACACAGACCCTCACCATCAACGTTGGTGATGTCCGTGTCGAGAAGACTGCGGGTAGCGTCTTCAACGATGTCTTCAAGGGCGGTAAGTACAATGACGCTCTCGGCGGCGGCCTCGGCAACGACGTGCTCTGGGGCGGTCTCGGTAAGGACACCCTAACCGGCGGTAAGGGCAAGGACACCTTCGTGTTCGACACCAAGCTGGGCAAGGCCAATGTCGACAAGATCATGGACTATTCGGTCAAGGAAGACACGATCTGGCTCGACAATGCCTTGTTCAAGAGCAACAAGGCTCTCTACAACACGATCAAGAAGGGCACTGAGGCAAAGCCCGCCAAGCTGGCCAGCAAGTTCTTCACCGTTGGCGACAAGGCGAAGGACAAGGATGATTTCTTCATCTACGACTCGAAGAAGCTTGTTCTCTATTACGATGCCGACGGTGACGGCGGAAAGGCTGCCGTTCAGATCGCGACCTTCAAGAACAATAAGCTCCTGAAGAACTTCACCTACAAGGAACTCCTCTTCATCTAAGAAGAGTCCAAGTTCAAGATTGGGCCCCGGCAGGAAAAGCTGCCGGGGTCTTTTATTTATTGCCGCGCCGCTTTCCGATTAAAACGTCTTCCTTGCCTCCCTGATCGCCATTCATGTCCGAAAACCGCGAGACGCGAGGCGGCGAAGTGGTGATAATGCGGGCATGGACCTTGATTTCGACGCCTGCTACCGCGCTTTCAGCACCCGCGATATTCGTTTCGACGGGCTGGTCTTCGTCGGCGTTCACACCACCGGCATCTATTGCCGGCCGATCTGCCCTGCGCGCTCGCCGAAGCGGGAGAATGTGAGCTACTATTTCTCCGCTGCGGCGGCTCAGGAGGCGGGTTTCCGGCCATGCCTGCGCTGCCGGCCCGAGATTTCGCCGGATCTCGCTGCCTGGCGCGGCTCGTCGAACACCGTGTCCCGGGCGCTGGCCCTGGTCGAGGCGGGCGCTCTCGACGACGGGGATGTGGAAGGTCTGGCCGGGCGCCTCGGTGTCGGCGGGCGTCAGCTGAGGCGCCTGTTCCAGCAGCATCTCGGGGCCTCTCCGGTAGCGGTGGCGCAGGCCAGGCGCGTGCATCTGGCCAAGCAGCTCATCCATGAGACCAATCTCAGCATGGCCGAGGTGGCGCTTGCCTCGGGGTTCGGCAGCGTGCGCCGCTTCAACGAAACCTTCCAGATCATGTTCCGGCGCCCTCCGGCAAAGTTGCGCCGCATGCGGGGAACGACGACGCCTGATGCGGCGGTGACGATCCGGCTGCCCTATCGTCCGCCCTATGACTGGGACGGGATCCTCGCTTTCCTGTCGGCGCGGGCGATTCCCGGCATCGAGGCCGTGATGGATGCCCGCTATGCGCGGACGATCACGCTCGATGGCCAATCCGGCCTACTGGTGGTCGAGCCGGGAACCGGCAACACGCTGCAGGTCGCCGTGCGTTTTCCGCAGCTAAATTTGTTGCCGCAGATCATCGCGCGGGTGCGCCGGGTCTTCGACCTGTCTGCGGATCCGATCCTCATCGGCGCGCATCTGTCGGAGGATCCAGCATTGGCTCCTCTCGTTGCCGCGCGGCCGGGCCTGCGCGCGCCCGGAGCCTGGGACGGTTTCGAGCTCGCGGTGCGGGCGATCCTCGGCCAGCAGATCACCGTGCCGGCCGCAACCAAGCTGGCCGGGCGGCTGGTGACGGCCTTCGGCGTTGAAATTCAGGATCCCGCTGCGCGTGCCTTGCGGTTGACGCATTCCTTCCCGTCGCCCTCGGCCCTCGCCGAAGCCGATATCGCCGCTCTGGGCCTGATGCCGGGTGCGCGGGCCAGGGCCTTGACGTCTCTTGCCGGGGCCGTTGCCGCTGATCCCGCATTGCTGGGACCCTATCGCGATCTGGAAGGCGCGATCGCGCAGCTTCGGTCGCTGCCCGGAATCGGCGAATGGACCGCGCAATACATCGCCATACGAGCCCTGCGGGAGCCGGATGCGTTTCCGGCCGCCGATGTGGGGTTGCTGCGCGCCATGGCGGACGCTAACGGACAACGCCCCACCGCCGCTGAATTGCTGATCCGCGCGGAGGGCTGGCGGCCGTGGCGAGCCTATGCGGCCATCCATCTCTGGGCCTCGCTGACCAAGCCCGCAGACCCGATGAAGGAAAGTGACCATGAACAACGCGCAGCCTGAGCGCCTCGTCATCGACCAGCTCGAGACGCCCATTGGTCCGGCCCTGTTCGCGACCGACGAGCAGGGCGCTCTTCGCAGTCTTTATTTCGGCGATTTCGAGCAACGCATGCTTCGGCTTCTGCGCACGCATTACGGCCGGGTTGATCCCGAGGCCGGCCGCGCTCCCGCACAGGTCCGTCATGCGCTCGAAGCCTATTTCTCCGGCGATGTCGAAGCCCTGACGGGGCTTGCCTGGGCGACGGGCGGCACGCCTTTTCAACGCAAGGTCTGGACCGCTCTCACCGAGATCCCTGCCGGCACGACGCTGAGCTACGGCGCGCTTGCGGTGAAGATCGGCGCGCCGAAGGCGGTTCGGGCGGTGGGGCTTGCGAATGGAGCGAATCCGATCAGCGTCGTCGTGCCCTGTCATCGGGTGATCGGCTCAGATGGCTCGCTCACCGGCTATGGCGGCGGCCTCGAGCGGAAGCGCTGGCTTCTGGCCCATGAGGGCGTGTCGATCGGGGGCGTATCGATGCCGGATCAGCCCCGCCTGCTCTGATCGCAATCCTTCAGGCTCGCGTGCCCGGCGCCGCCCCGAGGGGCTGTCGCTTCCTCTCCGCATGGATAGCTCTATAAAGGGGCAGACAAGCGGGGTTATGAAGGGGCAAGATGCGCGCATTCGAATGCGGGAATCGCCAATGAGCCAGATTTTTTCCCAGGAACACCTGTCGAGGGTGCTTCCGTCAGACGATTTTCGCGGCGCTCTCGCGGGCCGGGTCTGGCGTCCGGGCATCGGGCCGTCCGTGGTGGCGATCCGGGAGGAGGGGGTGTTCGACATCTCCTCCTTCTGCGCCACCATGAGCGGCCTCGCCGCCCTGGCCGATCCGGCGCATGCGGTGAAGAAAATGCCGGGCGAAAGGATCGGCTCGCTCGAGGAGATTCTGGCCAATACGCCGTCCGATGCTCGCGATCCCGCCAAGCCCTGGCTTCTTGCGCCTACCGATCTCCAGGTCATCAAGGCGGCTGGTGTGACCTTCGCGGTCTCCATGCTGGAGCGCGTCATCGAGGAGCGGGCGAGGGGGGACGCCGGTTCCGCCGCCGCCATCCGGGCCGAAGTGACCCGCCTCGTGGGTGACGATCTCAGCCGCCTCAAGCCCGGCTCGAAGGAGGCGATGGACCTGAAGGCGGTGCTCGTGGCGCAGGGCGCCTGGAGCCAGTATCTCGAGGTCGGCATCGGCCCGGATGCGGAGGTCTTCACCAAGGCGCCGACCCTGTCGGCGGTCGGCACCTTCATGGATGCGGGCTTCCATCCGAAATCCACGTGGAACAACCCGGAGCCTGAAGTGGTCGTCGTGGTAACGCCGCAGGGGAGGATCGTCGGCGCCAGTCTCGGCAACGACGTCAACCTGCGCGATTTCGAGGGCCGTTCCGCGCTGCTGCTGTCGAAGGCCAAGGACAACAACGCCTCCTGCGCCATCGGCCCGTTCATCCGTTTCTTCGACGAGAGCTTTTCCCTCGACGACGTGCGCCAGACCCATGTGACGCTCACCGTCGAAGGCGAGGACGGCTTCAGGCTTGAAGGTTCGTCGTCGATTACCAAGATCAGCCGGGATCCGGAGGATCTGGTGGCTCAGACGATCGGGAGGAACCATCAATATCCCGATGGCTTTGTGCTGTTTCTCGGAACCATGTTCGCGCCGACGCAGGATCGCGACGAGCCGGGCATGGGCTTCACGCACAAGCCGGGTGACATCGTCACCATCGCGGCGCCGAAGCTCGGCGCCTTGACTAACCGCATGAAGCCGAGCTCCGAATGCGAGCCCTGGACCTTTGGTTTGGGCGCTTTCATGACGAACCTCGCACAACGCGGTCTTCTTAAAACCTCTGCGGAACATTGACATGAACATGAACTACATTGCGGGCGAGTGGCTTGCCGGTACGCATGCGGCCCCGAACATCAATCCATCCAACACCGCCGATGTGGTCGGCGAGTTCGCCCGCGCCGAGGCGGCGGAAGCCGAGAAGGCTATCGCGGCGGCCTATGACGCCTTTCCCGGCTGGTCGCGCTCCTCGATCCAGCTGCGCCATGACATCCTCAAGAAAGTCGGCGATGAGATCCTCGCCCGCAAGGACGAGCTCGGCCGGCTGCTCTCACGCGAGGAAGGCAAGACGCTACCCGAGGGCATCGGCGAGGTGGTGCGCGCGAGCCAGATCTTCCAGTTCTTCGCCGGCGAAACCTTGCGCATGGCCGGCGACAAGCTCGCCTCCGTGCGGCCCGGTGTCGATATCGAGATCACCCGCGAGCCGGTTGGTGTTATCGGCCTGATCACGCCGTGGAACTTCCCCATCGCCATTCCGGCCTGGAAGATCGCGCCGGCGCTTGCCTACGGCAACACGGTGGTGTTCAAGCCGGCCGAGCTGGTGCCGGGCTCCGCCCATGCGCTCTCCGAGATCATCGTCCGTGCCGGGGTGCCTGCGGGCGTGTTCAATCTGGTGATGGGCCGCGGCTCCGTGGTCGGTGAGGCGCTGCTTAACAGCCCCAAGGTTTCGGCCATCTCGTTCACCGGCTCGGTTGCGACCGGACGCAAGGTGGCGCAGGCCTGCATCGCCTCCGATCCGATGAAGAAGATGCAGCTCGAGATGGGCGGCAAGAACCCGCTCGTGGTGCTCGACGATGCCGATCTGAAGGTGGCGGTGGAATGCGCCGTCAACGGCGCGTTCTTCTCGACGGGGCAGCGCTGCACCGCCTCCTCGCGGCTGATCGTGACGAGCGGTATTCACGACCGCTTCGTCGACGCCGTAACCGAGCGCATGAAGAGCCTCGTCGTCGACGACGCCCTGAAGTCCGGCACCCAGATCGGCCCGGTGGTCGACCAGAACCAGCTCGACCAGGACCTGAAATATATCCGTATCGGCCAGGACGAGGGTGCGACCCTGGCCGCCGGCGGCGAGCTGCTCAACCGCGAAACGCCGGGCTTCTATCTCGCCCCGGCGCTGTTCACGAACGTGGACAACCGCATGCGCATCGCCCAGGAAGAGATTTTCGGTCCGGTGGCGACGGTGACGCGGGCGCGCGACTACGAGGAGGCGCTGGAGATCGCCAACGACACCCAGTTCGGCTTGTCGGCCGGCATCTGCACCACGAGCCTGAAACATGCCTCGCACTTCAAACGCAATTCCGAAGCCGGCATGGTGATGGTCAATCTGCCGACGGCCGGCGTCGACTATCACGTGCCGTTCGGCGGCCGCAAAGGCTCGTCCTACGGCCCGCGCGAGCAGGGGCGCTATGCGGAGGAGTTCTACACCACCGTCAAGACCGCCTACACCTTCGACGGCAACGAGCCTTACGTGCCGAAGACACGAGCAAGCGAGTAAGGCTTATAACGGATCGGGAAGAGGGCGTCGCCGATGAGCGACGCCCTTTTCGTTTCAGGCTTGTATCGATCTTTTCCGAGCCTCGCGTGTTGTGCCTACTGCATCGCAACAAAAGGGTGGGGCGGCATGGCGTCGGACCGCAACGTTCTCGATTGTCTGATCGTGGGAGGAGGGCCCGCGGGCCTGACGGCGGCGCTGTATCTCGCGCGCCTGAAGCGCCGTTTCCTGATCGTGGACAGCGGAGCGCCGCGGGCGGCGTGGATTCCGAAAAGTCACAACATTCCGGTCTTCGCGGATGGAATCTCGGGGCCGGACATCCTGACGCGGCAGCGCGCCAATCTCGAACAATATGGCGTCGGCATCGAGGCCGGCATGGTGACCGGCCTGCGCAAGCAGCCCGATCGGTTCGTCGGCGTGATCGAGGGAAGCGGCGGCAGCCGCCAGATCGCGGCGAGACACGTTCTGCTGGCGACGGGTGGTGTCGATATCGAGCCCGATCTTCCGGACCTGCCCAACGCCGTGCAGCGGGGCCTCGTGCGTTATTGCCCCATCTGCGACGGCTACGAGGCTCAGGGTCGCAAGATCGCCGTGATCGGTTATGGGGATCATGGGTTGGGCGAAGCCATCTTCATCGCGCGCACCTATTCGCGTGATGTCACGCTTCTCACCCTCGGCCAACGTCTCCAAAAGCCCCTGAAGCGGCAGGACGATCTCGACAAGCTTGGGGTCAGAGTGATCGAGGATCCCATCGAAACGCTCGATCTGGAAAACGAGCGCATCGCCGCCCTTCATGCGGGCGGGCACGAACATCGCTTCGATGTGTTGTATTCGGCGCTGGGCCTGAAATACCGCTCCGATCTCGCGCTGGCGCTCGGAGCCGAGCACGATTCATCGGGCGGGCTGATCGTCGACGGCCATTGTCAGACGAGCGTGAAGGGCCTGTATGCGGCGGGCGATATCGTGCGCGGGCTCGACCAGATCGTCATCGGCATGGGCCATGCCGCCATCGCCGCGATCCACATTCACAACCATTGCGAATTGCCGACGGAGGAGGAACCCGACGGCGCTTGAGCCGGTGCCTCAGGTCAGGGCCTTCGCGAGAAGCGGAAGGCTCGTATCCATGCGGTAATCCACCGAGGAATGGTTGTCGTGAAACTCCTCGTAAGTATGAGGAATGCCGGCAGCATCGAGCTTGCGGTGAAGGATGCGGGAGCCGTAGACCATGTTGTACTGGTCGATATCGCCGCAATCGATATAGAGGCATTTCAGCTTCCGCAGCGCATCGAGATGGTGCTTTTCGTCCGCCATGCGCAGCGGATCCCAACGCAGCCAGTTGGCCCAGCGTTCCTCGATCAATTCGCAGGTTTTCATATCGACCGGCAGCCTGATCCCGTAGAACTGGCTTGGATCGGGATCGAAAGTGGCGGCCTGGGCCAGCACCATCATGGTGTGCCAATCCGCATCCTTCGCCTTCGGTCCCGCCTCGAACTTGCGGATGAAGGTCTCGATCGACATGCCATGATCGACGAGGTGGCGCAGCGCGCCGGCGAATTCGCCGAGGTGATACAGGAACTCGAATCCCACATCGCCCGAATGGCTGGCCGCTGCCGACCACACCGAGCCGCCGTGCCGAAGCGCATGGACGAGAGCACCATAGCCGCCCGAGCTCTTGCCGAACACGCCCCGGCGCCCATCGCCGCCGCAGGCGAAGCGTTCCTCGACGAAGGGCAGCATCTCCCGGGTCAGGAAGGTCTCCCACGGACCGGTGGCCGCGCTGTCGATATACTGGTTGCCGCCGAGCCGCGTGAAGCAATCGGGAAAGGCCACCACGACGGGCGGCATGGCCCCCGTCCCGATCAGGCGGTCGAGACGCTCGGGAACGTTCTCGCCGTAATTCTTCCAGTTCGTATGGGCCGGGCCGCCCGCCGTGTAGCCGACGAGGTCGACGAGGAGGGGGAGGCCGCGCCCGTCATGGCCCGCCGGAACATAGACATCGATGCGGCGCCTTGCCGGATCTCCGAGGAGGTTGCCCTTCAGGCTCTGGCTGTCGATCCAAAGGCTGTGCACGGTGCCTTCCGGCAGGCTGAAATCCTTGCGCATCGTCGTCCTCGTCGTGGCGGGGCCCGAACGGTGAAGGCGTCAGCCGGTCTTGTCCATAGGCAAAGAAAATTTTCCTCCGCGAGATGAGGCTGCGAAAGTGAGCGCGGATCGCTCGACCGGGCTCAAGACGTGCGGATGTCCGCGACGTGGTTTGTCGATGGTTGTGTCTCTGGAACGCTCAGGCAACCCAGGCCTGTCAGTGTGGTCCGGACCGCGACATCGATGGATGTATGCGGCTCCGCGCCGAGCAGGCTGACGAGGCGGCGATTATCCAGGCGCAGCGGCATGCGCCAGAGATAGCGCATCTCCAGCATCTCCCTGAACAGCGTGACGAAGGGGGACGCCGCCATCACCAGCGCCCAGGGGAATTTGCGCACCCGCAAGTCGGGGTTGCCGATGACGCGGCGGATCGCTTCCACCATCTCCGTGCCATCCGCATCCCAATGGCCGCCGAAATGGAATGTCTCGAAGGCGCCGAGTTCCGCCTCCCGCTCGACCAGCTGCACCATCGTCTCCGCTAGATCGGGCAGATAGGCCCAGGCATGGCCGACGCCCGGCTTGCCCGGATAGGTGATGGCGTCCACCGGACGCCCCGGTTTGATAAGTCCCTGCGAGAACCAGTTATTCGCAGCCTGCGGACCATAGAAATCGCCGGCGCGGACGATCAGTGCGCGGATCCCCGTCTCGGCCGCCGCGCGAAGGCGCCGCTCCATCTCGACCCGGATTGCCCCCTTGCGCGTGCGCGGGTTCTGAGGGGATTGCTCCGTAACGACGGGGAAGGCATCCGGCCCATAATTGTAGACCGTGCCCGGCAGCAGGATGCGCGCTCCCGAGGCGCGCGCCGCAGCGATGCTGCTCTCCAGCATCGGCAGGACCAGCTGGCCCCAATTCCGATAGCCGGGCGGATTGACCGCATGCACGATCAGCGATGCGCCCTCTGCCGCCGCGATCACGTCCTCCCGGCGCATCGCATCGCCCGGCACCCATGTGATGCCGGATTGTTGTGTGCCGCGCCGCGCGGCTTCGGCCGGGTTCCGATGGAGTGCCCGCACATCCCAGCCGCCGCGATTCAGGCGCGCCGCGACCTCGCTGCCGATCCCGCCCGTCGCGCCAAGGACGAGGGCTATCCGTTTCTGCTCCATGACACGCTCCTAATCTCATGTGATGAGAGCAAGATGGGCGAAAGAGACGCTAAACGGAATTGGCAAAATTCGCACGGTTGCTATACATAAATGTATGGATCGGATCCATCTCGGTTGGGAGCTCTACCGCTCTTTTCTTGCAGTTCTGCGCGAGGGCTCGCTCTCCGGCGCCGCCCGCGCGCTCGGGCTGACCCAGCCCACGATCGGCCGGCATGTGGACGCCCTTGAGCAGGCGCTCGGGATCGGGCTGTTCATACGCTCGCAGCACGGCCTCGCCCCAACCGATGCCGCGTTGGAGATGCGGCCTTATGCCGAGGCCATGGAGGCGACCTCCGACGCGATGCTGCGCGCCGCTTCCGGGAGCAGCGGCGAGGTCCGGGGAGCCGTGCGCGTCACCGCAAGCGAAGTGATCGGCGCGGAAGTGCTGCCGCCAATCCTGACCAAGCTCCGGGAAGAACACCCGGACCTCGTCGTCGAACTCGTGCTGACGAACCGGATGGAAGACCTCCTTCAGCGCCACGCGGATATCGCCGTGCGCATGGTCCGGCCGACCCAGGAGGCGTTGCTGGCGCGCCGGATCGGCGAAATCGAACTGGGATTGCACGCTCACAGAGATTATCTGGCCCGGCGCGGCACTCCGGGCAGCCTTGCCGATCTCGAATCCCATGCCGTGATTGGCTTCGATCGGGAAAACGCCTTCATCCGTGGCCTGCAACGGCGAGGGATCGCGGTGTATCGCGAGATGTTTGCCTTGCGAACCGACAGCGACCTTGCCCAGCTTGCCGCGATCCGTGCCGGTTTCGGAATCGGCGTCTGTCAGGTCAGTCTGGCCAAGCGCGATGCCCGGCTGGTCCGCGTCATGCCGGATGCATTCGCGCCGAAACTCGACACCTGGATCGCCATGCATGAAGACCTGCGCGCCAGCCGCCGATGCCGCATCGCGTTCGACGCGCTCGCAGCGGGGCTGTCGGACTATGTCGGACCGGCCCGGTAGAAAGAGCGCCGGGCACAGACGAAACCTGGATCCTTCCCAAGGGTAAATTGCCATCCCCGCCTGCCGCCGGATGAATTGAGCCGGTTAATAAGTCCTTTCCGGAGCTAGCCATTTCACCCGTTCCGACGCTACGGTAAAATGTCAAACGGCACTGCTTGGGGGATAAGTCATGGCCGACAGTTACTTGCCACGTTGGACGCTGAAGACCGAAGGCGTCATCATGCCGGACGAGCGGCTGCCTACGGGGCAGACCATCATCGTCGGCCTGCAGCATGTCGTCGCCATGTTCGGCGCGACGGTGCTCGCGCCCATCCTGATGGGGTTCGACCCGAACGTATCGATCCTGTTCTCCGGCATCGCCACGCTGATCTTCTTCCTGGTCGTCGGCGGGCGCGTGCCGAGCTATCTCGGATCGAGCTTCGCCTTCATCGGCCCGGTGCTGGTCGCGACAGGCGCGACGGTCGGCAGCCCCAATCCCAATATCGGCCTCGCGCTGGGCGGCATCATCGCGGCCGGCGCGCTCTACTTCCTGATCGGCCTCGTCGTCCAGATGGCAGGTCACCGCTGGGTCGAGCGGCTCATGCCGCCGGTCGTCACCGGCGCCATCGTCGCGGCCATCGGCCTCGTGCTGGCTCCCATCGCCATTTCCAGCGCTTCGGGCGTGACCCCGGACAATCAGGCCGGCACGGATTTCGCCCGCTGGATCGCGCTGACCACGGTCATCGGGGTCGGTCTCGTCGCGGTCTATGCGCCCGGCATGGCGCGCCGGCTGCCGGTCCTGATCGGCGGCGCAGTCGGGTATTTCATCTATTACATCTGCGCGAACATTCTCGGCCTTGGCCAGCCCATCGATTTCTCGAAGGTCGCTCAGGCCGCCTGGTTCGGCCTGCCGACCTTCCACAGCCCGGTCTTCGACACGCGGGCGATCAGCCTGATCGCGCCCGTCGCGCTCATTCTCGTGGCCGAGAACCTCGGGCATATCAAAGCCATCGGCGCGATGACGGGCCGCAACCTCGACCCCTATCTCGGGCGCGCCTTCATGGGCGACGGTCTTGCCACCATGCTGTCCGGCTCCGCCGGGGGCACGGGCATGACCACCTATGCCGAGAACATGGGCGTCATGGCGGTAACCCGCATCTATTCGACGCTGATCTTCCTCGTGGCCGCCGCGATCGCGCTGATCCTGGGGCTGTCGCCGAAATTCGGCGCCTTCATCGGCACGATTCCGGGACCGGTGCTCGGCGGTCTGTCGATCGTCGTCTTCGGCCTCATCGCCGCGACGGCGGGCCGCATCTGGGTGGAGAACCGGGTCGATTTCTCGAACCCGCGCAACCTCATCACCGTGGCGGTGGCTCTCGTGCTCGGCGCGGGCAACTTCAAGCTGACGCTCGGGGGCTTCACCCTCGACGGCATCGGCACGGCGACCTTCGGCGCCATCATCCTCTACCACATTCTCCATGTGGGACACGCGGCGCCCGCCGAGCAGGCGCAGCCGGCTGAATAGGGCATGATCCGGCAAAGTGGAATCCGGTTTGCCGGATCATGCCAAATCAAAAGACGGGACTTCGATCAAATCTTAAGGCGACCTGATCGAAGTCTCGAATTTGCCTTACAGGAACACGCCCAACAGGCCCGCGTTGAAACCCAGCGCGGGCTTTTTCTTGAGCCTGGCTTTTCTTCGTGACATTGCCGGTCCGGCGGACCGCGTCCTTCTTGAGCGGATGATGCCATGAGTTCCGAATACACCAAGACGCTCCCTTCCCAGACGCAGGACAGACAACCCGGCCGCGAGGCCGAGATGCGTCCCAGACCCGATTATGAGCCGCGCTATCCGGGCAGCGACCGGCTCAAGGACAAGGTCGCCCTGATCACAGGCGGAGACAGCGGCATCGGACGCGCGGTATCGGTTCTCTTCGCCAGGGAAGGAGCGGATATCGCCATCGTCTATCTCGAAGAGAATGAGGACGCGCAGGAGACCAAGCGTCTGGTGGAGCGGGAAGGGCGCCGATGCCTGACGATTGCGGGCGATGTAGGCGATTCCGGTTTCGCCAGGGCTGCCGTCGACCGGACGATCAAGCAGTTCGGCAAGCTCGATGTCCTGGTCAACAATGCCGCGGAGCAGCATCCGCAGAAGGAGATCGGCGATATCACGCCGGACCAGCTCGACCGCACCTTCCGCACCAATCTCTACGGCTATTTCTATATGACGCAGGCGGCCCTGCCTCACCTGAAGAAGGGGGCTGCCATCGTCAACACCACCTCCGTAACGGCCTATCGCGGCAGTCCCGAACTACTCGATTACAGCGCCACCAAGGGCGCGATCCTGGCTTTCACCCGCTCGCTGGCGAAGAAGCTTGCTGACCAGGGCATCCGGGTCAATGGGGTCGCGCCGGGTCCGATCTGGACGCCGCTGATACCGTCCACATTCACGGCGGATAAGGTGGAGAAATTCGGCGCCGATACGCCGATGAAGCGCCCCGGGCAGCCCAACGAGGTGGCGCCGAGCTTCCTCTTCCTGGCCTGCGAGGATTCGTCCTACGTCACTGGATCGGTGCTACATCCCAATGGCGGCGATCCGACCGAATCTTGATACCAAAAAGGGCGGCCCCTGAGTGCCGCCCTTGAATCTGGATGAAGAAAACTCAGTTCCGATTGCGGATGCGGACGAGAGAAGGTGTCTGCGTCGGCGTCGCCCATACGAAGAAGAGCATCAGCGCGGAAAGCGATCCGCCGATCAGAAAAAGAACCTCTGCGATCTCCGCATGAGAAACCCAGCCTGTAACGGCCGCAAGCCCCGTGAGGATCGTAAACATAAAAAATGCACGCAGGGCAATGGAACGATTCATCGGGTCTGTCTCCCAAGTGTTGTGGGAAACGTACTGTCTGGTCTTGAGTTCCATACTGGCAATGCCTCCTTTTAATACTTTCCTTGTCCCAAGAGAAATACCCCAAATGAGGCTTTATGACGGAACCCTACAGTCGCGCTTCGCGTTAATTACATGTCATCGGCTGGTGCCGATCAAACAGTATGCGAGGTAACATCATGCTCGGTTGGGCTGTCACATTTCTTATCATCGCCCTCGTCGCGGCTCTGTTCGGTTTCGGTGGTATCGCCGGCACAGCAGTCGAGATCGCAAAGCTCATCTTCTTCGTCGCGATCGTCCTGTTCGCCATTTCCGCCGTCATCGGCCTGCTGCGTGGGCGAAATCCGCTTTAGACTTACGAAGCGACCGAAACGGAAACGCCGCCTCACAGGGCGGCGTTTTTCTTGATGGGGCCAAATTCCCTGTGGCGCGAGCCGACACGATCGGCCATGGCGAGGGGACAGGTAAGAGATAAGTCTAGAGCATCGTGCGCAAAGGTGGCCCCGGTTTAGCGGCCACACGATGCTCTCATCAAAGGAGAAAGCATCGGATGATCCTAAAAGTGGAAGCCACTTTTAGGTCCGAGGCTTTAGCCGATGCCCTGCAGGGCCGCGCGGGTCATGCTGTCGGGACCGAGATCGTCCACATCGTCCACATTCAGGAGGGACGCCAGGCGGAAGCGCGCGCGATTGACGCGGCTCTTGATCGTACCGACGGCGCAGCCGCAGATATTGGCGGCCTCCTCATAGGAGAAGCCGGAGGCGCCGACGAGCAGCAGGGCCTCGCGCTGATCGGGCGGGAGTTTTGCAAGCGCGCTGCGGAAATCCTCGAAATCCAGACGGGAGCTTTGCTCCGGCTGGACCTTGAGGCGGCTGGCATAGGACCCATCCGGGTCTTCCACCTCGCGCCGGCGCTTGCGGTATTCGGAATGGAAAAGATTGCGCAGGATCGTGAACAGCCACGCATTGAGGTTCGTGCCGCGCTCGAAGCGATGAAGATTGGAGAGGGCACGCAGGAGTGTGTCCTGCACGAGATCGTCGGCCCGGTCGACCTGACCCGACAACGAGATGGCAAAGGCGCGAAGACTGGGAACGGCGGCGAGAAGGGCCTCTCGGAGAGCCGGCTCCGGAGTCATTTTGCCTTCTCCTTGTCGCTCTTTTCGAGCTGCTCCAGCAGATCCTTGAAGCGATCCGGGACAGGCTGCTGCATCAATTCGTCGTACATGGCGCGCAATTGGTCGCCGATACGTTTCTGACTCACGTTGTCGAGTTTTGGTTCGGTTGCAAGCTTGTCGCCCAAGGACGCCTCCGGAATAACCCGAGCCAGCTTGTTTCCCTTCTCACCCGTCATTGAATTCCCCTTGCGATCCCACAGGATAAAACGGGACGGCTAATCTTGGCAGTATCCGCATATTCATTTTCGAGCAATAACGCTCTTTCTTGCCTTCGGTTCCAAAGAATGGAACTTTCCTGTTTCTGTCGAGTTGAATGGTCCGTATCGGTACAACGAGTCAAAAAGCACATTAAGGGGAAGCGAATGTCGACAGCGCAGCTTGTCGTCCAGCATTTACCGTATCTTCGTCGTTACGCACGCGCACTCACCGGCAGCCAGATGGCTGGCGATGCCTATGTGGCAGCCACTCTCGAGACGCTCGTGAGCGAGCCCGATACCATCGGGCCGTCCGGGAACGTTAAGGTCGAGCTTTTTCAGGTTTTTACACGGATTTGGAATTCCCTGTCGGTCAATGGTCGCAGCGAACAGATTCAGCGCGATCTTCCGGCTGAGGTCCGCCTCGGGCAGATCACCCCTCTCCCGCGCCAAGCCTTCCTGCTCTCCTGCCTCGAAGGTTTCGGGGAGGAAGAAGTCGGTCAGATCCTCGACGTCAGCACGGCGACGGTTCGAGAACTCGTCGACGAGGCCGGTCGGGAACTCGCCGCCGATATGGCAACGGATATCCTCATCATCGAAGACGAGCCTTTGATCGCCATGGACCTTGAGGCTCTCGTCGAAGGCCTCGGCCATAATGTCACAGGCGTCGCCCGGACACGCACGGAAGCGGTCAAGCTTGCCTCGACCAAGCGCCCCGGCCTCATCCTGGCCGATATCCAGCTCGCCGACGGCAGCTCGGGTCTCGACGCGGTGAACGACCTTCTCAAGGCTTTCGAGGTTCCGGTCATCTTCATCACGGCCTATCCGGAGCGTTTCCTGACCGGCGAGCGTCCCGAACCCGCCTTCCTCATCGCCAAGCCGTTCCAGCCTGCGAATGTCTCGGCTGTGATCAGCCAGGCGCTGTTCTTCCAGCAGAGCGCTCGCCGCCGGGAAATTCGCGCGACGGCCTGATGATCCGGCGCTTTGCCGAGCATATTTCCAAGTAATCTTTCAATGTAATCTTTCAATCATCGCCCGGCTTTATGGCCGGGCGATTCTTTTTACCCGGAGCATTCGGGTTATTCCGCGTAATAGGGACTCATAAAATCAGCGCGCGATAAATAAAAAAAGACGGGCTCGAAAGCCCGTCTAAAGGTGCCGGCCAATGCACAAGGGGAATGCGGGGAGGACCAGGAGGCCGGTGCTCTGAGAACGCTAGGGCAGGATAAAGGTTCCACTCCTGTTCTTTTAATTCTGCAAAGCAAAAGCCCAGGAACATCGCAGATATGGTCGCGTTGTTTTTGCTGAATAGGCCAAGCTGCATGAGACAGGAGGTGCGAATGTTCAACTTGTCTGCGACCCTGATCGGCGCCGCGGGAAGCGCTTTCCTGGCCGTCAGTTTCGTGCCTGGCGCGTTGAACGATCCGGCCTCCGCCCGTTCGTCCCATGCGGCCCGGGCAGCTCTGACGGAAAACGTCGCCTTCATTGCCAAGGGAGACAGGATCGCCCCTCCTCGCCCCGCGATGGATCAAGCGGCGGTTTCGACGATGGAACGCCTGGACGGCTCCCGCACGACCTTCATGCTGAAGGACCACGATGGCGAGATCCTTTTCCGGCCGGAACCGCTCGCGAACATGGCCTATTCCTTCAAGAGGAATCAGCCGGCAGAAACGCCCAAGGGACAGCCTCAGAACCCTGCCTCAAACCCGCCCGCCAGCCTCCAGCAAACCAAGGACGAGCCTCAAAAGAAGCGCCGGACCCATCCGTTCGGCTGCATGGCATCCGTCAGTCCATTGGCCCAGGCCTCCGCCGACCAAAATCCCAGCCTGTGCCTGGCGTATCTCAAGCCCTCTTCGTTCCGGGGCTGAGCCGCTGAGGACAATCAGCGCAATGATGATCGGAGACTAGCGTGGACGAGAAGGGCGCAACCCTTGAACGGCGTCGGCTTTTCGCCCGCTTCTGGCGAGCGGCTTCGGGATTCTGGACCGGATTGCGGAAGCGTGAGGCATGGTTCCTCACACTTTCTCTTCTGGCCATCATCCTTGGGCAGCTTTTCGTCCAGTATCGGCTGAACGTCTGGAACCGTGACATTTTCAACGCCCTCGAGAAGCGGGACATCTCCCTTGTCGGGTGGCTCGCCTTGTTATTCGTGCCGCTGGCCCTGGCCGCTGTCGCCTTCAATGTCGCCTCCGTGTGGGGGCGGCTGACGACCCAGCGCGCATGGAGAGCCTGGCTTACCGATTACCAGATCGACCGCTGGCTGAAGAATGGGCGTTATTACCAGCTCAATCTTGTCAAAGGGCAGCATCAGAACCCGGAATTCCGCATCGCCGACGATACCCGCATCGCCACGGAATCGCCTGTCGATTTCGCCTTCGGCGTCACCACGGCCGTGCTGACGGCAATCACCTTCATCACCGTACTCTGGGCCGTGGGCGGCTCCATCTCCTTCCAGTTGGGCGGCCGGACGATCCATGTCCCCGGCTATCTCGTCTTCGTGGCCGTTGCCTATTCCATCATCACCACTGTCGCGATGCTGTTCATCGGCCGCCGCTTCGTCCATGTGGCCGAGGGCAAGAACCAGGCCGAGGCGGAATTCCGCTATGCGGTGACACGTTTGCGCGAGAACGGCGAAAGCATCGCCCTGCTTGGCGGTGAGCCCGAGGAGCGCAGCGGACTGAGCATCGCGCTCGGCCATGTCATCATGCAATGGCGGGAGCTGTGCGGGCAATATCTCCGCACGACCGTGGTGTCTTACGGTAACTTCGTCCTGGCTCCGGTCATTCCGATCATCCTGTGTTCGCCGAAGTATCTGGCCGGGACCATGTCGCTGGGAGAGGTCATGCAGGCCTCAACGGCCTTCGTGACGGTCCAGCAATCCTTCAACTGGCTCGTCGAGAACTATCCGAAACTGGCCGATTGGACGGCTTCGGCCAATCGCGTCGCCGGGCTGATTGTATCCCTGGATCGGCTCGAACTGGCCGAAAAGCCCGGCCTCGGCCGTATTCGGCGGGAGGAGGGCGGGGAGGCGGCCCTTCAGCTTCGCGGGCTATCCGTCACCCTCGACGACGGGACGGCGGTTGTCGGCGAGACGCAAGTCGAGATCCATCCTGGTGAAAGGGTGCTCGTGGTCGGCGAATCCGGTGCCGGCAAAAGCACCCTCATCCGCGCCATCGCAGGCCTTTGGCCCTGGGGGGAGGGGGAAATCCTCATCCGGAAAGGGGCAAAGCTCTTCTTCATGCCGCAACGGCCCTACGTCCCCATCGGCACGCTGAAGCATGCGGTGGCCTATCCCAACCCCGCCGAAAGCCTGGCCGACGACGAGGTCCGCAGCGCCCTGAAGGATGCCGGACTGGGCCATCTGGCCGGCCGCATCAACGATCAAGGCGTTCCCTGGGAGCGCACGCTTTCCGGAGGCGAACAGCAGCGTCTGGCCTTCGCGCAGCTTTTCCTCCAGCGGCCGGATATCATCGTGATGGACGAAGCGACCTCGGCGCTCGATCCGGAAACGCAGGATGTCCTGATGAATCGCATGATCCAGCGTCTTCCGCATGCGGCCATGATCAGCGTGGGGCATCGCCCGGAGCTTGAGGCGTTCCACAACCGCCGCCTCGTCCTTGCGCGACGCAAGGAGGGGGCGCGGCTCGTGGCCGATGAAGTTCTCTCTCCGCGGACCTTCGCCTTGAGGCGCGCCTTGGCGCTTCTTTTCCGCCGGCCGAGCACCTCAGGCGCGCAGGGCGAGTGACCGTCGAGCCTAAAGCCAAGGCGGGATTGGATTCACCTTCGGCGGGAACAAATTCAGAAGCTGAATGTTTCCAAGCGTATCTTGATGACAGGGGCCACTCCAATTGGGAGTGGTCCAATCATGGTTGGAAGTATGTTAGTATTATTTGGTTAGTCTGTCATAGTTAACATTATTAATGTTATAAATATGCGATTGAAAAAACCTCGTTTTAATCGATATTTGTCGGAACGACATTGCCAAGATTGCGTTTAACCGACACGCGCTCAGGCGTATCATGCGGATTACTTTAAGGAGATTATGCAATGCTCAAGAAGCATATGGCTGCCTGTCTTGTCGCCACCATCTTCGCGGCGCCTGCCTTCGCCCAGACTTCGACTTCCCCCTCCAATCCTTCGACCTCGGGCGCTCCCGCTGTGAAGCAGGACATGACCAATCCGCCTGCGAACCCGGCCATGAACTCGTCGGCCGCCCCGGCCGGCGCCATGAGCGGCCAGTTCATGACCCAGCTCCAGGGCGACCAGATGATGGCTTCCGACCTGATCGGCACGAAGGTCATCAGTGCCAATAACGAGTCGATCGGCGACATCAACGACGTCATCGTCGATCGCAAGGGTCAGGCCGTGGCCGCCGTGGTCGGCGTGGGTGGCTTCCTGGGGATCGGCGAGAAAGACGTGGCCGTTCCGTTCAACTCGCTGGAATTCGCCACCCGCGAGCAGGTGCGCGCCATGAACAACAACAAAAGCACGATGAACACGACCGGAAACAATGTTTCGACGACGGGCTCGACGGCGACGAACAATAATGCCGTCAACGCCACGGGTTCGACCACGACTGCTACCGGCGCGACGGCAAACAGCGCCAACAACGAGCCGGAGCGGGTCATCCTGCGGATGACGAAGGCCGAACTCCAGGCTGCTCCGAGCTTCGACAAGGATCGAAACGATGCCGTGACGGGCACGGCCGCGCCGAAGCAATAACCGGCTGGCGCCGATCATCTCTCCGGACGGGAAGCGGCGCCTGGGGCTTCAGGCGCCGTTTTTCGTTGAAAATGAAGGGAAAAACGAAAGAAAAAGGCGCGGTCGTGAGACCGCGCCTTAAAAGGTGCCGGCCCAGGGGGCATTCGAGCCGGTTGTAGGCATAACGTCCGTCAAAACCGTAGGTTCCAAAAAATTTCAAAAAATTTTTGCCGGCGCGATTCCGGACGCATTGCCGCAGAAGGAACCCGTCCTGGCCCGGCACGTTGCCCCCGCAGTTGCGGAGAAAGCAAGGCCATGACAGCGACCAATGAACTCGACGCCATTCTGTGCCAGGAGAGCATCCCTGACGAATTTTCCGGTCTTGCGTCCAGTTCCTCGCCCCGGGACAAGTCCCCGGTGGCCTTCATGTTGAGTGGGATCGTGCGAACCCGCCAACAGGATGGCGTGATGTGCCCGCTGATGCTTCGACGCCACCTCGTTGTTCCGGCCCGGCAGAGCACCTTGGCCGGCGAGGCGGGAAGGCATGTCTGAGATTTGAAAACGCAGGTCGGTTCGCCCATGGACGAAAACAGAGCACATTTCGCCAAGGTAGGTTCCGTCGCAATTCTGTTTCATCCATCCACCGTGCCGCTCATCGATACGTTCCGGTCCCTCGATAGCCTTGAAGGCCCGTGCAATATCCACGTGCTCGATGAGCCGGAGCGGGAACTTGCTCGGTTCATCTCTCCCCAGGCGGCCAAGTCCATCGTGTCCGATGCCATGCTGCTCGCCTTTGCTTTGGGCCAGCAGAGAGGGCAGCCGCTGACCTACGGACCTTTGAAGTCGCGGCAGGGCAGCCCGGATGAATATTGCCTTCTGACATTGATCGGCGCTTCCCGCGATCCAGGCTCGCAGCTGGCTCTCGAGGCCGCAGCCGCCTTGGGAATGGCTTCTGCAGATTACATAACGTCCCTTGCCGGCAGCCTTCTGCGGCAGATCGACGGGGCTGGCCTCGTCCTCGCAATGCCCGGTTTGTCTGAATTTCGGGCCGTCGTCGGCGATTGCTTGTTCATTGAGGGTCGCTTTGAGGAATTCCGGAATTTTTCAGGCTTTACCTTTCAGAGCTGATCCTTATGCCGCGCGGTGAAGCGCAAAAATAAAGGGGCCGTTCAACGGCCCCTTTAAATAATGAGGGTTGCCATCATTCCTGGGGTGAGCGGTTGCTGCCTGAAGCCTGGCCTCCTTTACGGCCTGCCTCGGAAGCCAATTCGCGGTCCTGGGAAAACGATCGCTTCTCGGCCGGGACGCTCTTCCCGCCCTTGCTCGCAATCTCGCGCTGCCGGTCTCCATCCATCGACGCGAAGCCACGCTTCGAAGTCGAACTTCCTGTCGCCATCACAAGCCTCCTAAGCGGTTAACTCTGCTTTGAAAACCACGGGCTGTTTGGATGGTTCCGCACTGTCTTAACTGTTTCCTGGCTGGATTGGGTAAGGTGCCGCAAAGTGAACTTTAGTTATGCTTTGAGATGACGATCGTTGCCAGGAGAGATCAAGACTATTGTCCTCTGAGCAAGAGGTTTGCAATTACGCGCACACATGTTGCCGACAAAAAGATTGGCATATATTTAAGATGTGAAAAGCTTTAAGAAGTAAAACTGTAGATTATTCGTGTGATATTTTGGGTGGGTTGAATCCAGAAGGCGGCGGTTTCAAAGGAGAGCCGTCTGCGGGGAGTGCTAGGCACCTGCCAGCTATGTTGAGTGGGCCGGTCGAGATATATCGAAAACCTCCTTGAATCGGACTCATATTCAGCCGTTTAAAAGGCTGTGCTGCGCGACTGGGACCGGAAAACCGACCATCTTGCTGCTCTCGGGCAGGTGGGCAACTACAGGGGCGCAAAACTTGTGCTCGGTATCCGCCTTCTGCCTCGCTCCTCATCGCGGCAACCGTCTTTTATACTCAATCCGTGAGTCTTGAGCGTAGCTCAGCCGTTACCCTAGACAGATCCGAACTCATCTTCTATTGCATCTGGTTTGTTCTGGAGCCTTCCGCTTCGACCCTGAGCGACACGCCCTTATTCATCATGGATAAAAGTAATTCTTTGCAGGTTTCTGGCGAAAATCCACTTGGGAAAGACCTCTCGATTGGGATCATTGCGCTTTCGCAAATCGCCGACGATCCTCGCGTGCGTCGACAGGGCGATGCCTTCCGCAAGGCCGGCTGGAATGTGATTGGAATTGGTTTGGAGGGCTCCAAGTCGGCCTCGCCGGCATGGCCGATTCTGACTGAGGCTAACCTTCCACCTAAAAGAATTGAGCATGGCAACGTCGAGGAACGGATTGCGCCGCCGCCTCGCGCAAAATTCCTGCCTGACGGACTGACAACGGGTCAAAAGCTCGTTCGGCTCGCGCTGGCTCCGGATCAGCTTTACTTCGCCGTCCGCAAGCGAGTCGTCGTTGCGGGGAGACGCGCAGGCCTGAAGGCCCCAGATATGGCCCGTATCAGTAAGGCTGTGGCTCGGCGATCGGGGTTGTCCTGGGCGAAGAAGCAAGGCATCCGCCGGCTCGGCCAGATGCGTTATATGGTGCGCATGCAGGCGCCACGGCTCTTTCCCAAGGCAGGGGAGACAGCTTTCTGGAGACTCAATAGCCGCTTTGATGATCTCTATCAGCTGGGTGCGGACCGCAAGCCGGATATCTGGCTTGCCAATGATTGGACGGCGCTTCCAATTGCTCGCCGTCTGGCTCGAGAGCATGGCGCAGTACTTGTCTACGACACGCACGAGCTTGCTGCCGATGAATATACCGAGCGGCTTCGCTGGCGCCTCCTCCACCGCCCGGTCACCGTGGCAGTCGAACGCGAGTGCATGAAGGAGGCCGCCCTTGTAACTTGTGTCTCGGACGGGATCGCGGATCGTCTGCAGGAACTGTACAGGCTGAGAAAGCGCCCTCTCGTTATCCGCAACACCCCTACCTATCAGGAGATGCCGTTCCGCCCTACGGGCGAGCGGATCGAGGTTCTATACCACGGCATCGTCTCTCCCGGGCGCGGCCTGGAGGAGTGCATACACAGCGTTGCAGCATGGCGTCCCGAGTTCAGCCTGACAATTCGGGGACCCTCTTCGGAGGAGTATAAGGCGCGACTTGAGAACGCAATTGTCTCCGCCGGCGTTGCGGAGCGGGTGAAGCTTGTCCCGCCAGTCGCCATGGTCGACTTGGTTCGGGAGGCGAATGCCTTCGACGTCGGGCTTTTCGCCCTGCCGGATCACTCGCGGCACAATCGCTTCGCCCTTCCGAACAAGTTCTTCGAATATACGATGGCGGGCTTGGCCCTGTGCGTTTCGGATTTGCCGGAAATGGCGCGCCTCGTAAAAGAGCACGAGCTCGGGGTTCTTTTCTCGGGAATGGACCCGGCGGTCATTGCCGCGGCGATCAATTCGCTCGACCGGGCTTCCATCGACCGATACAAGCGCCTGTCACTGGAGGCGGCCCGCCAGTTGAACTGGCAAAAGGAGAGCGAAACCCTCGTTTCTCTTTGCGCAAAGCTTGTCGGCGCCAATCGAAAGACTTGAACGATGTGCGGACTCTTCGGATCTATCGGCTTTCAGCCTGAGCGTGATCGGATCGATCGCATCTCTCATAGAGGCCCGGATGGGACAGGCTGGCAGGAATTCGCCTCCGCTGCCGGCCCGGTCGCGCTCGGCCACCGCCGTCTTGCCATCATCGACGTCAGCGATGCCGGTCTCCAGCCGATGTCGGACGAATCCGGCCGCTTCAACCTCGTGTTTAACGGTGAGATTTACAACTACCTCGAGTTGCGGGACGAGCTGCGCGCAAAGGGGCATTTCTTTAAGTCGGACAGTGACAGCGAGGTGCTGCTGGCCTCCTATCAGGAGTGGGGAGAGGCCTGTCTTGACCGCTTCCTGGGCATGTTCGCCTTTCTGATCTGGGATGCTCGTGACAAGCGTCTTTTCGCGGCCCGCGACCGTTTCGGCATCAAGCCCCTCTACATCGTCTCCAATCCCCGCGGCATCGCCTTCGCCTCTGAGATCAAACAGCTTCTCGGCCTGCCGGGGATCGAAAACCGCATGAATCTGGCCCGGGTGAGAGACTTCCTCGCCTCAGGCATCAGCGATCACACACCCGAGACGATGTTCGAGGGCGTCATACAGCTTCAGGCAGGCTGCTGCGTTACCATCGATGCGTCCCGCTCCCTGTCCGGGAGCTGCGAACCTCGCCGGTGGTACAAGATCCCCACCCACTCGACGCTTGAGATCTCCGAGGCAGAGGCTGCCGACCGGTTCCGGGAGTTGCTGACTGATTCCGTCCGCATGCACCTGCGCTCCGACGTTCCGGTCGGATCGTGCCTGTCGGGGGGGCTCGACTCCTCCGCGATCGTCTGCCTTATGTCGGATATGCTCGCCGACGAGGGCGAGGGAGCGCGGGTCAACACAGTCTCCGCCTGTTACGCCGAGAAGAGCGTCGACGAGAAGCCCTTCATGGAAGCGGTCGTCGGCAAAACCGGCGCCAATCCTCATTACATCTTTCCCCGCGCCGAAGAGGTCTTCAAGCGGGCAGGGGATATCACCTGGCATCAGGACGAGCCGTTCGGCTCAACCTCGATTTTTGCTCAATGGTGCGTGTTCGAGGAGGCGAAGAAGGCAGGCATCAAGGTCATGCTCGATGGCCAGGGCGCCGACGAGCAGCTCGCCGGCTATCATTCCTCCTATGTCTATTACATGTCGGACCTGATCCGGCGGCGCGACTACGTCACCTTGCTGCGCACGATGGTGGAGCGCGACCGGATCCACGGGGTCTCCTTCGTCGAGCAGTTCAAGCGCTTTATCGGGCCGGTTCTGCCGCCGCAGCTGCGCACTTTCCTGCTCCGGCAGCGCCAAGCTCTTGTCAATCACGACTGGATGGGCTCGGAGGCCCTGCGGCCGCTGCAAAACCAGCCCGGAGCACTGGAGGTGGCGAGCCAAGTCAACGGCCTCCCGCCAATCACAGACATCGCGACCCTGTGCGTGGTCCTGACTTTCGCGTCCAATCTCCAAATGCTCCTGCATTGGGAGGATCGCAATTCCATGGCGCACTCCATCGAGGCGCGGGTGCCATTCCTCGATCATCGCCTGGTCGAGTTCAATCTTGCCCTCGGCAATTCGCACAAGATCGTACGCGCCGACACGAAGCGGGTGCTGCGCCGGGCCATGAGCCATACCCTTCCGGAGAGCGTCCGCGAGCGCCGCGACAAGCTCGGCTTCTCCACACCGGAGGAGATCTGGTTCCGTGGCCCTCTCAAGGGCATGATCTTGGATGGTGTCGAGGCAACCCTCAAGCGCTACCCGGATCTGCTGGAGCCCAAAGGCACCCGCGCTCTCGTCTCCGACATGCTGGAGGGACGGCGCCCTGTCGATTTCACCCTCTGGCGCATCGTCAACATGGGCATCTGGGGCGAGCGCTTCGGGGTAACGTTGTAGGTGAGGCGATAGAATCGTCGAATTGGGCTGATATGGCAGCGCACGCGGAAGAGCAGGGGCTATCTCTTCCGATCGTAAGCCTATCAAGCGCTCAGGGTCAGTAATGATCGTGATGCATGATCTCATCGCTCATCACGGTCCGACAAAAGTGGTCTCCGGCTGTCCTAGAGCATCGTGCGCAAAAGTGGACCGGTTTTGGGCCACACGATGCTCTCATCAAAGGAGAATGCATCGGATGATCCTAAAAGTGGAAGCCACTTTTAGGTCCGAGGCTTTAAGATCATTCCTGCGGTCGGATCATCGCCGGCGGGGTTTTGATAGCCGGCGACGGTACGTCACACCCCGAGTCTCTACGGAACCGTGCGAGCGCCCGTGCCGAGCAGAAAGCCGAAGGTGTTAGTGGGCGTGTGTTACTACCTGTCATCGGTGCTGCACCGGCTGTGCTAGCTTAATCCTTGTACTGTTGCTTATCGGATGATGGTCAGCATTACGGCCTGCGATTATTGGGCTAGATTTTTAGGATTAAATACCTGGTAATGTTAGGTCTTTGTTGACAAGACTGGCACTGCAGCTTAGTGAGCCCGACTGCTTGAGGTGGACGAGAGGACGTGACAAAATGGACATTCGGGGCAAAAAACTTGTTCTGGTCGGCGGCGCGGGCTTGATTGGATCGCACGTCGTTGATGAACTCCGAAAGGAGGATGTCGGCCAGATTCTCATATACGACAATTTTGTCCGGGGGACCGTCGAGAACCTTGCCGATTCCCTTCGCGATCCGCGCGTGAAGATCTTCGACGTCGGAGGCGACGTCTGCCAGCCCGATATCCTGAATGCAGCGCTGAAGGACGCCGACGGTGTCTTCCATCTTGCCGCGCTCTGGCTCCTGCAATGTCACGAATACCCCCAGTCGGCGTTCCGCGTGAACGTTGAGGGAACCTTCAACGTGATCGACGCATGTGTGAAGAACGGGGTAAAACGTCTCGTCTACTCGTCATCTGCGTCCGTTTACGGCGATGCTGTCGAGGAGCCGATGTCCGAGGACCATCCATTCAATAACAAGAACTTCTATGGCGCCACGAAGATCGCCGGAGAAGCGATGGTCCGGGCCTTCCATCACCGCTACGGCCTTGACTACGTCGGAATGCGGTACATGAACGTCTATGGGCCTCGGCAGGATTACCGTGGGGCCTACATTGCCGTCATCATGAAGATGCTCGATGCCATCGATCGGGGTGAAGGGCCGACGATCCTCGGCGATGGTACCGAAGCCTTCGATTTCGTCTCGGTTCGCGATTGCGGCCGCGCCAACGTATGCGCCATGAAAGCTGATGCGACGGATCGCTTCTACAATGTCGGTACGGGTCGGCGCACTTCCCTCAAGGAACTCGCCGAGATGCTTCTTCGCCTGACGGGCTCCGATCAAAAGGTCCAGTTCGCGCCCCGGAGCCAGGCGACGCTTGTTCGGAACCGCATCGGTTGCCCGAAGCGCGCTGCCGAGGAGATCGGTTTCGTGGCAACGACCACGCTCGAGCAGGGCCTGGGAGAACTCATCACATGGCGGGCGCAGCACATGGAAGAGGTCGCGGTGCGTCGGCAAAAGTCTGCTGCCTGACCTGAGCCTTACTTCATCCGGGGCCATTTGAGAAAGCATAGGATATGTGCGGCATCGCCGGCATTTTTCATCGCAATGGTGAGCCCGCGTCTGCCACTCGTCTGAAGGCGATGTGCGATGCGATTGCGCATCGCGGCCCCGACGGCGAGGGTCAGATCGTGTACGGGCCGGTCGGCCTTGGGCATCGTCGCCTTGCCATCATCGATCTGTCGCCGCTCGGGCGACAGCCTATGGTTACGCAGGATGGCCGCTTCAGCCTTACCTTTAACGGGGAGATCTACAATTTCAATGAGTTGCGGGCACAGCTTGCGGCGCGCGGTTGCACGTTCGTCTCGCGATCGGACACCGAGGTGTTGCTGCAGGCTTTCGCAACTTGGGGGCTTGATGCGCTCCCGCGACTGAACGGGATGTTTGCATTTGCGATCTGGGATACTGAAGCGAAGGTGCTAACGCTCGCCAGGGACAGGTTTGGAGTCAAGCCGGTCTATTATGCCGAGGCTGAGGGCACGTTCCTTTTTGCTTCCGAGATCAAAGGGATTCTAGCGCATGGCGCGATCGCTTCGGGACTGAATCCCGAGGCGCTCGTCGAGTACTTTACATTCCAGAATTTCTTCACTGACGGCACCCTTTTTCGGAACGTCCGCTTGCTGCCGCACGGATGCTACCTTCAGGTTCGGCCTGGGGATCGGAATGCCGTTCCGGTGCGTTACTGGGACTACCATTTCGAGGAACCGTCTCAAGTAGCGAACAAAGATGAACTCATTGATCAGTTAGATCATCTCTTCATGCAGGCGGTATCGCGGCAACTGATCAGCGATGTCGATGTCGGTTGCTACCTTTCGGGCGGTATGGACTCCGGCTCGATAGCTGCCGTAGCGTCGAAGCAACTGTCCAATATGAAGAGTTTTACTGTGGGCTTTGACGTCAGCTCGGCGTCCGGCGTGGAAGTCGGGTATGACGAGCGTGTCGCCGCAGAATACATGTCCTATCTCTTCAAGTCCGAGCATTACGAGATGGTCTTGAAGGCAGGCGACATGGAGCGGGCGCTTCCGAAGCTTGCCTGGCATCTTGAGGAGCCTCGGGTCGGACAGTGCTATCCGAACTTCTACGCCGCAAAGCTCTCAAGCAGGTTCGTGAAGGTCGTGATGTCAGGGGCGGGAGGCGACGAACTCTTTGCTGGATATCCGTGGCGTTATTATCGCGCTGTTACAAGCGATGACTTTGAGGATTACGTCAACAAATACTACGCCTTCTGGCAGCGGCTTGTCCCCGAGCAGCTTCTGCCGGACGTCCTGGCGCCTATCTGGAGCGACGTCAAACACGTCTCAGCGAAAGAAATTTTCAGGAGCGTTTTCCAGGAACATGCCAGCAAGCTCACTCGGCCAGAGGACTACGTCAATCATTCGCTTTATTTCGAGGCGAAGACGTTCCTGAACGGCCTGCTTGTCGTTGAGGACAAGCTTAGCATGGCGCATTCGCTCGAAACCCGAGTGCCGTTCCTGGACAACGATCTCGCCGACTTCGCAATGAGGCTGCCTGCCGGCCTGAAGCTTGGAAATCTCAGTGAGGTTGTGCGCATCAACGAGAACGAACCGGGCGGAAAACACGAGCGATATTTCGAGCGCACACGCGATGGAAAACTCATCCTCCGGGAGATGATGGCCCGTCACATTCCTTCGAAGATCGTGGACCGCGTTAAGCAGGGCTTCTCAGCACCTGACGCGAGCTGGTTCAAGGGCGAGAGCATCGACTACGTTCGCCGCCGTCTGTTCAATAGCAATGCGCGTATTTATGACTTCCTGGACAAGCGAACGATCCAGAGCCTTGTTACCGACCATCTTGAAGGGCGTGAGAATCGCCGCCTGCTAATCTGGTCCCTGCTCAACTTTGAACAATTTTGCGAGGAATACCTTTGACCGGCTTACCATTGACTGCCTCAAGATTACTATCGGTGCCGGCGATCATGCTCGGCATCCTTAGGCGGGGCTTTTCCCCCACGCAAATGCTCGCCGCCTCCAAGGACGCGCTGAGAAACCTCTGGACTTACCGCGCCCTATGCCGGGAACTCGTTCGCCGGGATCTGATCGGTCAGTATGCGGGGCAGTTACTCGGCTCGTTCTGGGTGGTTGGACACCCTCTGTTTCTGCTCCTCGTCTACATCTTCGTGTTCGTCGTCGTCATGAAGGTCAAACTGGCAATGTCTGTCCAGATGCCTCGAGACTACACGAACTATATCCTTGCCGGTCTTGTCCCGTGGTTGTCCATTCAGCAATTGCTGACGCGCAGCACGACCGTTCTCATCGCTCAGGCCAACCTCGTGAAACAAGTCGTGTTTCCGATGGAGCTGCTGCCGTTCGGCGCAGTATTTGTGACGATGGTCCCACTTTTCGTCGGCATGGTTGCTCTGATCATTTATCAATTTCTGGGCGGTCTTGGGGTGCCGATAACTGTCCTTCTCGCCCCACTCTTCGTCGGCGGGCTCTTCCTATTTCTCTCGGGACTTTCTTTCATCTTATCGTCGATAACGCCATTTTTCCGCGACCTTAAAGACTTCATTGTCGCATTTACGGTTGCGGGCGTGTTCCTTGTTCCTGCAGTCTACCTGCCTGACTGGGTCCCTGAAACGTTTGCCCCAATCATTTACATCAACCCCTTCAGCTACCCGATCTGGGTCTTCCAGGACATTTTCTACTATGGTCGTTTCGAGCACCCGTGGGCTTGGGTGCTGTTTTTCAGCTTTGCGGTCATAGTTTTCGCTGTTGGTTGCCGGATGTTCCGAAAGATCCGGCCTTACATTGCCAATGTTCTTTAAGGATTTGCGTGATGAACCTTGCTATCAATACAGCGGATCTTCAGACGGTTCCGGCCCCAAGGGAGCCGGTAATCACGGTCAAGAACCTTTCCAAAGCTTACCAGATATATGCCAATCCGCGTGACGTGATCTATGAATTGATCGCGCGGAAGCCGCGATCGCGCGAGCATTGGGCCCTGTCAGATGTGTCGTTCGATATTTATCCGGGCGAGGTGATCGGCATCATTGGCGCAAACGGAGCCGGAAAGAGCACATTGCTTAAGATCCTGGCCGGGACCTTGACCCCGACCACAGGAACGGCGCAGGTGAACGGACGGATGTCGGCGATCCTGGAACTCGGCACAGGCTTCCATCCGGATTTCAGCGGACGTGAGAATATCATTACCGGCGGCATGTGCCTTGGCATGTCTCGTGAGGAGATCGAGGCAAAGATTCCCGAAATCATAGCGTTCGCGGAACTGGGGCATGTGATCGACTATCCGTTCAAAACCTATTCGAGCGGAATGCAGTCCCGGCTCACATTCGCGACCGCGATTCATGTCAATCCCGATATATTGATCATCGACGAGGCACTAGCGGCCGGGGACGCCTACTTTGCAGCCAAGAGTTTCCGACGCATCCAGGAAATCTGCGATAGCGGCGCCACGGTCATCTTTGTAAGCCACGGCTCCGCGCAGGTCGCACAGCTCTGCGACAGGGCCATCTGGCTCGATGGGGGAGGCGTGCGGGAAATCGGGCCCGCGCGGGAAGTCACGCGCAACTACGACTACGAGGTCCATATGCGGATCTCTGGCGAGCAGGGGAAGCTCGTTGAAGTCGCGTCCAACGAGCTTCGGGCCGACAATCAAGCTGCGGCTGGAAGCCAAGTCACGGCTTTTCGGCGAGGTCCCATCGTCATCGACCGCATTTCGCTGCGGGATGCAGACGGATCGGAGCGATATGCGTTCCGGACGTGGGAGGACATCGTAATCGATGTCGAGTATCATTGCGAGGGCGAGATTCCGGAGGGAACCCTCGGGATGGCCGTCGGCATAGAAAGGGCAAAAGATCTCGTCCTTGTTTCACAGGTCAGCACGTGCAATCTGTCTGGCAACGAGGCGCTGAGCTTCGATCTGGCCTATGACGAGGCCCCATTCCGGCGTCGGGCAGGGCGAGAGGGACGTGTCTCGCTTACGCTGACAGCGAACCAACTGCTTGCGGGTGACTACATCCTATCCATCGGGCTGTTGGAGAATATTCCTTACAATGTCGAATTCTACGAATATCACCATCGCGTCTACAAGATGAGGATCGTCCAGACTGGATACCCGTCCGAGGCTCTCTTTTTCCCTATCGTCAAATGGGAACACCTGACGGCTGAACCCCCGCAGGGCGGTGAGGACCAAAATGGCTGACGTTGCCGCCGAGGAAACGCAAAACCGGCTGGTCCGCGTTTTTAAGAATGCATATCGGTTCGCGAAGAGCCTGAGAGGACTCCCGTATCAGGTAAGCAATCTGGAGGCGGTCACCGCAGACATTCAGAAGAGAACTTTTATTCTCGCGGGGCAGCTTGAAGATTGTTTGCGCGTAAGTACTTCTGTTGGCGAAACAACGAAAAGTATCGAGCAAGTCCTGTCGGAATTAGCTGTCAAATTTGGTGACGTCAGCGAGGAGTCCACGAGCCGTCTCGACACGATAGCGCAGGCTTTGCAGCAATCGTCGAGCGAAATCGAGGCGCTCAGGCGAGAGGCCAAGCGCAATGTAAGGCGTGTGTCATTTCTGATGAATGCAAAAGCTCCCGTGTTGTCGGAGCCGGATCGGAGCGTGTCGTTTCCTGAGATCCTCGAACGATTGGAGCGCGACTATCCGAAGGTGTACCCGATATGGAAGGTATTGTTCGACAATGCGATTCCCCTCTATCGGAATGATCCCGACGCAAATCTGAGTACGGCAAATCACCCAACTGCAGGTCGGTTCAGGGATTGGGTACGCCTGCACGCCTATGGGAGACTGCTTGACATCGGGTGCGGCCCCGTACCCGTGCCTTATTATCTCGACGGTTACGACCTGACGCTAGTCGCTGGGCTCGATCCGCTTGAGGAGCGCGAAATCCATCCATTTCAATTCTATCGAGGCTGCGCGGAGTACCTTCCTTGGCCGGATGGTTCATTCGAGACGGTTATCGTCGCAACTTCTCTTGATCATGTTATTTCTTTAAAAAAGACCCTCTCGGAAATCCGTAGAGTGCTTTCACCTTCGGGCGTTTTCATCCTGTGGATCGGATTTATCCCGGGAGGCAAGTATTTAGATCCGCACCCAGAGGTGGAGCCGACGCCGATTGACAACTATCACTTGTTTCATTTCGATCGGCCCTGGTTCCAAGAGATCATGGCGGAGTATTTCACTTTTGAGGCGGCTCAGCACATTGACATCGAACAAAATTTTTATGTTTATTCGCGATCCGAAGTGTGACGAAGGGGGCTGACCTAAGCTATTTGGGCGCGATGACGTGGAGAACTATTGCCATTTCAGCTTCATTAACGCTGATAGGGCCTAAGGTTTCATGGTTGTCGAGGTAGCCAGGTTGGCAATAGCGGTAGAAATCACTCGCGAATTGTGTGATTCCTGGTCGATTGAGACTTATGAGCAATGACGCGCGCTTCAATAGGAACATCATCCGGCATACGGACGGCACCTGATGATGCCGAGAAGCGGTATCGGGCGGCCTATGAGGCGCTGCTTGGGCCGCTAGCGGATGTTACTGCTCGCCTGAGTCAAGCGGAAACAGGGCTCGATCGCGCTGCGCGCGATTTTGCAGCAGCACGCGCCGAGCATTCAGCGGAGATGGCTCAGGTTGCCGCTGTGCATGCGTCGGAAATTGCGCAGCTGAAGGGAGAGCTCGACACCGTTTACCGGTCGACGTCGTGGCGAATTACGGCTCCGCTTCGGTCGGCCGGCCGGCCGGTCATTGGTTTCAAGAGTGCCTTGCAACGATGTGCAGGCAGGGTGTCATGCTTCGTGAAAGGCATTGCACCATGGTGCCGTAATGCGGTGGTTCGCAGTGCCAATCTTGGGCTCGACGCTCTGACGACCCTCGCTGCGGGCTGGCGCCGACGGTTCGGCACCCCTCGAACGATGTGGGGCGTGACACCGATTCTGACTCTGCCGCTGCTCGCTCAGTGTGACCGCCTGCTCGGATTGCGATCCGATAGTCTCGTATTTACCACTTATTACATAACGAATTCGTTCGACATTAATCTAAAGAGACTCTGCGAATATATTTACACGAAGCACCCAAGCTGGACCATCAGACTCCACAAGATAATTCTGCGCATTGCCCTCATCCGCTACGATGTGTTTCACCTGTTCTGTGATCGCAGCGTCGTGCTCCCGACACGGCGGATGGAAATCAACGAAGATGAGATGAAGGCGATCGTAGCCTTCGACAAGCGCCTGTATACCTATACCTATGGCGCGGACGTCCGCACACGTCAGGCGACCTTGTCCTTGGGTCGCTACAATCTCTGCGCCGAATGTCCGCAGCCAGGACAATTCTGCATGTGCGATGATACGGAAGGAAGCGGCAATATCGGGCGCATCGGCAAGTATGCTACGGAAATGCTCGCCATGGGCGACATGCTGGCCTACGTCCCCGGGGCGACCAACTTGCACTTCTGGCCCCTCGACCTTGCGAAATTCCATTATTGTGGATCGAACTGGACGAAGGATCGGCCTTTGCGGGTTGCGCATGCGCCTAACCATCCGCACTTCAAGGGAACCCAGTATCTGATCGATGCGGTGGAGCGGCTCCAATCTGAGGGCTTTGCGATCGAGCTGGTCCGGGTGCAAGGAGTTCCTAACACCGAGGTGATCCGGCTATTCGAAACATGCGATCTCATCGCTGATCAGTTCATCGCAGGTTTTCATGGATATACTGCGCTTGAGGCAATGGCGCTAGGAAAGCCAGTGCTGTGCTATTTGCGCGGGCCGGATATGGCGTTGGATCCAGTCAACTGCCCAATTATCAACGCTTGGCCGGACACGGTTTACGCGACCTTGAAACGCTGTCTGGAGGGACAGCTCGATCTTGCGGAGTTAGGGCGAAGGAGCCGCTCCTATGTCGAGCATTACTATTCCCTTGATGCCGTTGCGAGCCGCCTTGGCGTTATGTATCTCAGGTCGGCGCGATTTCCTGACCGGATCAATCGGCGAATTGAACAGCGGCTGTCCGAAATCCAGAACCGTCTGCCGGAACTGTTGACTGGTCCGCCCCCCGTTCCATGGCATCTTGCCGAGGAGGTCGATGTGGAAACAGCCCGTGGGGCCGATTCAACGTGTAAAGAGGTGCTTTCTTGAAAGTAGATCGCCCTCAAGCACAAATCGAGCGGTCCGAAATAGCCGAGCCAGCAACAGCGCCGCAGCTCATTGCAGATGACCCCGGTCCTACAGTCCCTGCGATGCCGGTCGGCCGCAGTGATTTGAGCTCAAAGGCCGTGTTTGCACAAGGTGCCGGTGATAACGCCGATGCCGCGCTATGGGAGCGCGACCAGCTGATGCGGCGATTGGAGATTGCAGAGGCTGAGCGTGACAAACTCGTCCAGCAGCTGAACGAGATCATGGGAAGCCGATCCTGGCATCTCACCGCTCCTCTTCGGAACGCAGTAGCCTCATGCGCCACGTTTCTTGCGCGATTGAAGATCGCGTTTGAAAAAACGAAACGGTCAGTCCAGCAACTATTCCTCCAGCCGTCGTCATTCCGACCGGACTTCCAGAAGCTTCAAGGCGCCATCGTCGCGCGATACCAGTCGAGTGCATTCCACTCTAGCCTCAGGCGGTGGAGCACGACCGGCAACAATATCGTGGATTTCGTCGTCCCAGCATTACGGGCACCCCGTAGGGTAGCGCCCGCGCGTGACGCGGCGCCGCTCATTCTCATGATTGTATTTTCCGACTTGCGCGTCGATCCACGCGTCATGCGGGAAGCGCAGGCGCTCGCTCATGCGGGCTTCCGCATCAAGATTATTTATCCCGATGCGATGAGTACCCCTCAGACTCCTGCCGTTCTGGACTACGGCCCGGGCGTGGAGTTCCGCCCGCTGCCGCCCAGCGCAATGAGCTATCTTGGCGTGCCACCTTACCTTATGGGGTCTGAATTCCTCGAGGCCATCTGCGAGGAGCGTCCCTTCGCGATCCATAGCCATGACCTCTCGACGGCGCTGATCGGGCTTGCCGCTGCCGGCCGGCTGCAGGTTCCCTGCATTTGCGACTTTCACGAGTGGTACTCGGAAAACGTGTCGTGGGATTACGAAAAGGCGACCTACGTCGAGCATCCTCGTCCTATCAAGTCCGCCTATCGTCGGGTCGAGAGGCTCGCCATGGCTCGTGCGGCGGCCGTCATTACCGTGTGCGAGTCGATCGCCAGCGAGCTGGAGCGCAATTTCTCGTTCAGTCGGCAAAAGGTGCATGTGATACGGAACATTCCGTCAGGGAGCCAAGAGCCAACACGTGCGTATGGTTCGCTTCGCGCAGAACTTAATATCCCGGACGATAAGTTGGTCGTCCTGTGGCAGGGTGGAACTGGTCCATCCCGATTGCTTGAACCGGTAATCGAGTCGTTGGCGCATTATGAACATTTCGTCCTGGTCATCCGCGGACCCAGTCTCGATATTTTCGGAGACGAATATCGAGCGATCGCTGAGCGGATCGGAGCTTCGGATCGGTTGATCCTTCTACCGCCGGTGCCATCCCGAGACGTTGTCGCGGCTACCAAGGGTGCCGATTGCGGCGTGTGGACGTTGCCCAACCTCTGCAAGAATTTTTCCTACGCGTTGCCTAACAAGGTTTTCGAATATCTCTATTCGGGGCTTCCGATTCTGGCCGCGGATTATCCGGAGGTTCGACGGCTCGTTGATGGAAACCAAGTCGGGCTTCTCTTTGATCCCTATGATCCGCAGTCGATTGCCAATGCCATCAAGCGCCTTCATCAGGAGAAAGGTCTTGCCGAGTCGATGCGTGCGAGGATGCCGGGTCTGATCGCCGACCTGGATGCCGATCGTGAGTGGCAGCGGCTCGTAACTCTCTATCGGACGTTGGCGCAGGAAGGTTCTGTCAAATCGCTTGCCGCGATGGGGCGGGCCTGATGCGCGTACTTCATGGGCCAGTCAATATCGGCAACCAACCGTGGGTTCTTTCCCGACATGAGCGGCAGCTCGGGATCGACAGTGAACTCGTCGTGAACTACACCCCATCGCTCGGCTATCAAGCCGACCGGATCATCAGTCCTCTCGGCTGGGTATCGGAAGATGAAATGCGGGCCCGACTGGTGAATGGCCTGCGGGCACCATTTGACTACGATGTTCTGCATTACTATTTCGGCCGCTCTCTCATGTACTGGGACGATTACGGTCCCAGGAATTACCTTCCCTTTCTTGACGTCGAAGTGGCTAGTCGACTGGGGCGTCGCATTATCTTCACGCTCCAGGGCTGCGACGTCCGGATCGCCGGCGACTCGACCGTCAGAAACCGGTTCACACCGTGCCGCGCGGGCCATTGCACAGTGTTCGATACATGTCTCGCAACGTTGGATGACGAGCGGAGACGTTTCATCCGCGATATTCTTCCAAAAGCCGATCGCGTCTTCTTTCTCAATCCGGAGTTGGGGCATTTCCTGGATAGAGGAGAGTTCCTGCCGTACAGCAGTGTCGAGATCGACGCGTTCGATGTCGTCCTTCCCGTCCTGGATCGCCCGCCGAGGATCCTTCATGCGCCCACGAACGGCGCGATCAAGGGGACGCCGGCGATCCTTGAGGCAATGGATGAGTTGAGGCACCATTACGAGTTCGAGTTCATACTCGTCCGCGATATGACACACGAACAGGCGCTGAAAGCCTACCAGACTGCTGATCTGGTCATCGACCAAGTGCTGGCAGGGTGGTACGGCGGGTTCGCAGTCGAAGTCATGGCGATGGGAAAGCCGGTTCTGTGTTACTTGCGGGAGGAGGATTTCGAGTTTGTTCCCAAGGAAATGCTCGCAGATCTTCCAATCGGCAATATACGTCCGGACCGACTGACTGCTGATATAGCAAGCGCACTCGATCGCCGAGCCGAGTGGGGAGAGTGGTCTTCCCGTTCGAGGAAATTCGTTGAGAAATGGCACAATCCCGCCACCATTGCGGCGGCGCTCGCTCGAGTGTACGAGGACCCTGCGGCGCCGCTGGCCTTCCATGATCCCGCAAGCGGGACGGGGGGCGGCCAAATATGATGCTCGCCGCCCTGCCGATGAAACTAGCTTGCTCGGAAATTGAAAGCCCCTCAAAATGTGCGGAATAGCAGGAAGCCTCCACTTCGGTCGAGACCCGCAGGCGCCTGACCGCGTTCGCCGAATGGCGGATGCGCTTGAGCATCGAGGGCCGGATAGCGATGGCTACTGGTCGGATGGAGATGTCTCGTTAGGGTTTCGGCGCCTCGCCATTGTCGACATTGCCGACGGCGAGCAGCCGATGACGAACGAAGACGGCCGTATCTGGGTCGTCTTCAACGGAGAAATCTACAATCATCGCGAGTTGCGGCGCGAGCTCGAGGCGGCTGGGCATCGTTTCAAGTCCGACCATTCCGATACCGAGGTTCTCGTCCACGGGTGGGAGCAATGGGGTGAGCGTCTGCCGGAACGGCTGAACGGCATGTTCGCATTCGCCATCTGGGACCAACATGCGAAGCGCCTGTTTTTGGCCCGCGATCGGTACGGCATCAAACCGCTTTATGTCGCTACGGGTCAGGATGGATCGTTTGTCTTCGCTTCCGAGGTGCGTGCACTGCATGCGAGCGGTCTTGTCCCCGTGGAGGCGAATGCCGCAGCCGTCGTCGAGTATTTCAGCCTGATGAACTTCTGGCACGGGCGAACTCCGTTCCGCGGAGTCTCGATGCTGCAACCGGGGCACTTTGAACTGGTAACTCCGTCCGGCCGTCGGCAGCACCAGTACTGGGATTTCACTTTCTCGCGAAGCCGTGGAACGGATCTGGAGCGAGAGGCGGGTGAATTTCGCGAGGTTCTGCACCAAGCGGTGGACCGCCAACTCGCGGCGGATGTGCCGGTCATGGCATACCTGTCGGGAGGAATCGACAGCTCGTCCATCGCAGCCGTTGCTCATCAGTTGCGGCCTGGCGTGCGAGCATATTCCTGCATCTTCGACCTTGATCAAGTCGGAGAAGACCGCTTCGTGGACGAGCGCGAATTCTCGCGCGCGGTCGCGGGGTCCTTGGGGATCGATCGCGTCGAACTCGAGATCCCACAGGATGCGCTGATCCAGAATCTCGATTCGACCATTGCTGCGCTGGAATATCCCCGCATGGGCATGGCCTATGTGAACTACCTCATCGCCAAGCGGGTAGCGGCGGATGCAAAAGTCGTCCTCTCCGGGATGGGTGGCGATGAGGTCACCGGAGGCTATGTCGGCCGTTATGCGATCATCCCGCGGATGCAGGGCTCCCAGAGGGTATCACTTGCGGACAAGACGAGCGCCGATGCCATCTTCCAGACATTTCGCGCGATGCTCAACGTGCCGATCCGTGCTGACGAACTGACCGAAGCCTTTACACCGGATTTTCTCAAGGCCGCTGGAGGGTTCGATCCGGTTGGCGAGATTCGGCAGACATTCCTGTCCGCTCCCTCTGACGATCCTTGGGACGCGTTGATGTATGTTGACGCAAAGACCTACCTCCATGGACTCTTGGTGCTCGAGGACAAGCTGTCGATGGCTCATTCGTTGGAGACACGCGTTCCGCTTCTCGACAACGAGGTCGTTGATCACGTGTTGGGAATCCCGTGGAACCTTCTTTCTGATGGTCAGACCGGGAAAATCCTGTTTCGTGAAGCTGTTCGGCCATGGGTACCGGAGACTATCTATACGAAACCTAAAATGGGGTTCGGTCCGCCGGACGCGTCATGGTACCGAGGGCGTCTCAGGCCCTGGGTCGAGGCGAAGCTGTCCGGGCTTGCATCCCAGGGGGTGTTTCAACCCAGCTTCATCCGCCGAAAGCTCGACGAGCACTTCAGTGGCGCAGCCAATCATGTCGCGCTGATCTGGTGTCTTCTGAGCTTCGAGAGTTGGTGCCGGCAAAGCGGCGTTTTGGGCGGCGTGGCGGCCACCCAGCGCGAAACCGTATATAATTAAAGGAACAATATCTTGCGTAGGATGGATCCATCGCAGTTTCGGCCGGCCGGCATGGCCGCCGATGGCAAGCTTGAAGTGGTCTCTTTCCGGGAGGAAGGGGAGCATATCCTTGAGGGAATTCTCAAAGTCGTCGGCACCGATAATTGGTTTCCGATCCTGGATGGGGTGCCATCCTTCCTCACGGGCCCGCTCCGCCCCGACCTGCAGGATTTTTGCCGTCGTCACGGCCTGTCGGTGCCTTCCGATGCACCGGCAGCGAGCGCGAAGATGGAGCAGGCAAAGACCAACGAAACCTTCTCCGACAAGTGGAGACGCTTCAAAACCTATGGTCTTCAGCCCGAGCACGAGGACTTTCTCTTCGGCTGGTACTGCAAGAAGTTTGCCCTGCCTGACAGGGAGGCGCTGAAGGCTTTCTACCGCAATCGGGAAAGGGTGCTCGAGGTTGGGCCCGGGTCGGGATTCAATACCCGCTTCATCGCTCAGAACTGCAATGGCCATGTCACGGCGCTCGATATCTCGGATGCCGCGTTCACGACGTTCGGCAACACATCCGTCCTGCCGAACTGCACGACGGTCCAAGCCGATTTGATGGAGGCGCCGTTTCCCGATGAAACGTTCGACCTCATTATCGCTGACGGCGTTCTGCACCACACCCCGGACACGCGAGCCGCCGTGCGCGCTCTCTACCAAAAAGTGCGGCCTGGCGGTCAGTTTTTCTTCTACGTTTACAAGAAGATGGGTGCGGCTCGTCAATTCTGCGATGCGATGATCCGAGAGAGTTTCATGAAGCTCACGCCTGAGGAGTGCTATGCCGCCTGCGAGGGTTTGACGGTGCTTGGTCGGGAGTTGTCGAAACTCAATGCAACGGTCACGCTCGATTCCGCCATTCCGGTTCTCGGGATTCCGGCGGGCACGCATGACGTTCAGCGGCTTATCTACTACAACTTCGTCAAGTGTTTCTGGAACGACAGCTTCGATTTCGAAACGAACAACATGGTCAACTTCGACTGGTACCATCCTCACAACGCGTGGCAGCACACGCCAGAAGAGGTCGCTGGTTGGTTACAGGAGCTTGGGGTCGCCACTTATCAGTTCAATGATTCCAACCCGAACGGTATCTCCGTGCTTCTCACGAAGTCGGGAGCCTAGCTTCTCATGCGTGTGATCGTCACCGGGGCGACGGGGTTCATCGGCGCCAAGTTGATCCGCTCGTTATCTGAAAGCGGACATGAGGTCATCGCGATCGTGCGGGAGCCGGGAACGCGATTGAGCCATGCTGCAACGGTGGTTTGGGATCTCAGCCGAGACGAACGTCCCGCAGGGCTTCCGGCGAGAGCCGATGCGCTTGTCCACGCCGCTCAGTCCCGGAATTTCCGGAACTTTCCAGGCGATGTAGGGGACATGGTCAGGGTCAACGTATCCGCGACGGCCGCATTGCTCACCTATGCGGCCGATATCGGCGTGGAGCGCTTTTGCTCCTTGTCGAGCGGCACCGTCTACGAACCTTACCGTTCGGAAATCAAGGAGAGCGACGAACTCGATCCCACCAGCTATCTGGGCATCACGAAATTGGCCGGCGAGCGGTTGGCGCGACCTTTCGACCGTCTCATGTCTCTCGCTATCCTCAGGCTGTTCTTCCCCTACGGGCCTGGGCAAGAGAATCGGCTTGTGCCCGACCTGATCCGGCGAGTTCGGGGCCAGATCCCGGTCCAAGTTCCCGCGGACGGCCAAGGGATGCGCTTGGCTCCAACCTATGTCGATGACATCACCAGTGTCATTCAGCATGCGCTCATCGAGAACTGGACAGGGATCTTCAATGTCGCGTCCCCATCCGAAGTGAGTATCCGCGAACTTGCAATCGCGATCGGAGAAGCCGTGGGAGAGGAGCCAACTTTCTCCGTCCATGAGGGAGGCTCACCCCGGATCGTCCCCAACCTCGATCGCTTGGGGTCTCGCTTCGATCTGAACCGATTTACATCCCTCGCCGATGGGCTGCGGCGGACTGTCAGCGAATAGAGCTGGCATGGAGTGGGCAATTCTGCTGGACCGCTGGAATGGATATCCAGCCTAGAGCATCGGACCCAAAAGTGGATTCCACTTTTGGGTCCGATGCTCTCTCGTTGGATGAGCGCATCGTTCCATGCGGAAAACCGGGTCCACTTTTCCGCAGGATGCGCTAGAGAAACGGATCTTTAGACGAAGGCATATCGTGCAGCCTTGAGGTCGCTCCAGCACTGCTGCGGCTTGAAGGGGACGGCAAATCTCACCGATGACTTGCCAGAGGGCTCGGCCATTCGAGCCTTGGCTTTGCGCAAGCGCGTTTTGAATTTTGAGAGGGCCTACTCGATGGGGTTCAAATCAGGCGAATAGAAGCCTAAGCGTTGCTCCTCCGGAGGCGATGAGGACCCGCACCGCACCCTTTGCGGCGGCAGGCTGTCCATGATCCCCATGTCAACCGCCAGGCGTGACGACATTAGGATCTACTCGACATAAGCCAGTGAAGCGTGGCCCTTCATCGGCCCATCCAGCACAACCGAGGCCGAGAACACGCCACAAAGGCGATGGAGATTCTAAGCCACCGTATGCCTGCACTCATCCTCGGGCTATCAGCCACTCACGCCTCAGGTCATGTTGCCTGCTTGCAAGCTGGAGGTATGGTCAATCTTGAATTAACGTCACACCTCATCACTCAATTGGGGCAAGTCAATCCGCCCTTACATTTACATTCACCTAGACGTTCAGCCTCTCATGCCTCGAAGAATTGTCTGTATCGTTCAGCAACGTCAGCCAGAACGTCAGCCTTCTCCATGACACTCGAGTGAGGCCGCAGCTCGATCCCTTCCCAACGGGGAATGACATGAACATGCATATGAAATACTACCTGTCCTCCGGCGCTCTCATTTGACTGGATGATGGACACACCGTCAGCCTTCATTATCTCTCTTGCTGCTCGCGATATCTGCTGAACGGCGCTGAAGACGTGATGAAGATCACTCTGGTCGATGTCAAAGATACTTCTTGCTTTAGCTTTCGGGATTACGAGAACATGTCCTTCGCTTCTCGGCATAACATCCATGAAGGCGAGCACATGGTCCGTTTCGTATACCTTGTGACACGGTAATTCGTTGCGGAGAATGCGAGCAAATATGTTGTTGTCGTCATAGGACATGGCACAGACCCTTCTAGATCAGGCAGAATGGCTTGATTAGCCTGTCGAGGCCAACAAAGAAATCCTACCGATTGAGCAACCCCACAGAAAGCGCATTGAGCGGATTCGATTATGTCCCGGCCTGCTTCTGAAAAGTAATTCTCCCTGAGGCATGCCTTTTGAACCTGGCGCTACGTTGGCAGGTATGAGGAGCAGGACGAGCTCTAGCACCTTCTCCAGTCGAGAGATCTCAAGTGGAGGTCCGCCATGAGCATCTCAGCCGCTTGAGAGCGCAACAGCCCGCAGCCCATCGCGGTCCGAGTGGCACAGGCCGATTACGATCAGCTGCACCACTTCGTGGCGGTCGGCCCATCGGATGATGGCGCCGCTCGAAGCCGGAGATGGCGCTGGAGGAACTCCCGCGTGTGATGCAAGCGGGTGCAGTTTGCCGCCATGCGGGTACGGGTCTCCGTTGGGCCTGAGGTGTGTCTGCAGGGGGGCATGGACAGTAGCTGCAAGCGAATCATCAAATCCGATCTTTGCCTTAAGGAACAACCCGGACCGTTCCCTACTTATTTGTGCAGGGAATTCGAGACAAACCTTGAATCCCACAGGGCTGCATAAGCCAAGCGGGGAAGCAGGTTGCCTGTGGGGTGCCCGATATGAATTCTTCCTGAAACGTTTGGGAAGGGGATCCGGAAATACAATAACATTCCTCTAGACTTCGAGTTGGCGTCTATGTAATAGCGTTGCGGAATAATATAGCAACGGGCAGAGGCCATGTCGAAAGCGTATAATCAACTCGCCGCATTCATGCGGGCCAACAAGTCGGATCCTCTCTCCCTGGCCAAGATCATGACCGGCTGGCTTTGGACATCCTTGCTGCCTGCTGGCGCCGGACCTGAGCCGACAAGCGCAAAAAGCGTCCCGACGGTCATGAATGCATCCTGCGGTTGGCGGGACACCCTGATGGAGTCCCTGTTCGAAGGCATCGGTGTTCAGCATCGCCGTGTCAATTTCTACGATGTTCCCTTCCAAGCCAACCATACGGCGACGGAACTCTTCATCAACGGCAAGTGGATGTTCTTCGATTCCACATTCGGTCTCTATTTCACCCGCCAGGGAAGCAGCGTGCCTCTTTCCATGGAAGAGGCACGGGCCCTTTGGCCGAATGTCGTTACCCATCAAAGTTCCTTGAAGGGCTGGCAGGGCGTTTTTGTGGATCCAAAGACTATCAGTGCGAAAGCATATCATACGACGGATGACACCTTCGCCTATGCGCCTGTAAACTACAGCCATGCCGATGGAGTCGTGGCAGGCGAATTATACGCTTTGTATTTCGTGAAAAATGCAACCTATCTCGACGATTCAGGTGAAAAGCTTATCGACGGCGATGCTCGGTCCTGGAAAATCACGGTCGATTCCAACAATTCGAAGTCTTGGCTCAAGAATACATATTTTTACGACCAGAATGGCCGGGTCGACGCACAATACATGCTCATGGACAACAAGAGCCATGTTTTTACCCATTGGGATCGCGATGACCATTACGATTGGTTGAAGAAGACAACGAAAGTGACGGCGTTCAGCCGTCTTGAGCAGACGATTACCCTATACGATGATCGGTCCAAGGACGTTATCTCATACGATGCGAAATCGGCCCAGCCTTGGTCAAGCTTCCAAGTTCACTACAGCACTAACGGCAAGATCGACTACGCTATTACCCACTACGACGACGGTCAGGTGCTGGAAACGGAATACGACGAAACAGGCTCCTTTACATGGTCGCAATACGGCGATGTGTTCGATGCGTCCGGACAGGTAACGAGCACGACCATTACCTATGACGATGGCACCGTTAAATTTTATAACTGGGCGACTGCCTCAAAAATCTCGGGCACTGCAGGTAATGATGTCCTGACTGGCACTCATGGAGTGGACGCTCTTTTCGGCGGGGAGGGCAATGACACCCTCATTAGCGGAGCCGAAACAGTTCGCCTGGAGGGTGGGAAGGGCAACGACGTCTATTATGTCCACTCCACCAGCGACATTGTCGTCGAAAGATCCGGAGGTGGACATGACACCGTCATTTCGAGTGAAAATTACATTCTCGGGCGCAACGTCGAGGATCTCGTCCTTACAGACAATGCCATTTACGGTACGGGGCAGGAGCTCAATAACTGGGTCGTGGGCAATGCGCGCGACAACGTTCTGACCGGCGGCGGCGGCAACGACAGACTCATCGGCATGGAGGGCAATGACCTTCTGATCGGTGGCACGGGCAACGACGTGCTGGAAGGCGGCCTTGGGACGGATACTCTTTATGGCGGTCCTGGCGCCGATACGTTCCTTTGGAGGAGTGTCGAAGAGATCGGTTCCTGGTTGAAGGATGCTGATATCGTGAAGGATTTTTCTGCTGCGCAGGGCGATAAGCTCAGTTTTAATCTCATCGACGCGGATACGACGCGACCGGGAAAACAGTCTTTCACATTCATTGGAAACGACGGTTTCAGCGCTCCGGGCCAAATCCGGTATGCCTTCAGTGGAAAAGAGACTTTGATTTATCTCAACACGGACGCTGATCCCTCCGGGGAGGCTGTTCTGAGGCTGGCTGGCAAAGTGAAACCGGATGCCTCCTGGTTCATCCTCTAAAGGTTGCGGGACTGAATAGCCCCAGATGCTATAAGAGCACGGAACGGAGCGACACTTCGTTCCGTGCCCTCTTGAGTTGAGATGAATCTGGCTGCGGGTTAAGGCGCCGCGGTTGCGAGAAGGCTTGCAATTCTGCCGCTGCTTTCGCCTGAGCCATAATCAATGATGTTCCGGCGCGGCTTATAGGATTCATTGATCCAGAGCCTGTTCCAGCCGGCTTCCACCGTCTCCACCCACTCGGTCTCGTCGCGCAGCGTCACACACGGCACACGATGGAAGTAAGCTTCCTTCTGGAGGCCTCCTGAGTCGGTGAAAACGGCTGCGGAATTGTGCGTCAGCCAAGCCATATCGAGATAGCCGAGCGGATCAATCAGAGTCACGCCTTCCGGCGTGAGCCCGTTCTTCTCCATGAGCTTTCGGGTGCGAGGGTGCATCGGCATGACGATAGGGATCTCGCGGCCGCGTTCCGAGAGCCACCGAACTACCTGGGCGAAGCGGGTCGGATCGTCCGTGTTCTCGGCGCGATGGATCGTTGCGACGGCGTAGCTCTTGGGCATCAGGCCGTGCGACTCCAGTATTGTCGAACGTCCTTTGGCCCGTTCCACCGCCGATAGGGTCACGTCGTACATGACGTCGCCGACATGCTGAACGCCCTTCGTGATTCCTTCCGCCTTCAGGTTGTCGACGGCGGTCTGCGTCGGGCACAGCAGCAATGCGCTCACATGGTCGGCAACGACGCGGTTGATCTCCTCCGGCATCTTCCGGTTGAATGAACGAAGGCCGGCCTCCACATGCGCGACCGGGATATGCAGCTTCGCCGCCGCAAGCGCGCCGGCCACCGTCGAATTGGTGTCGCCGTAAATCAGAACCCAATCGGGCTTCTCGGCGATCATCACCTCTTCGAGCTTTTCGAGCATCCGCCCCGTCATCGCGCCATGCCCGAGGCTGTTGACCTCGAGGTTGTAGGCCGGCTTCGGAATGTCGAGCTCCTCGAAGAAGACATCCGACATCGCCGCATCGAAATGCTGTCCGGTATGGACCAGAATTTCCCGGAAGCCGCCATGGGCGATCAAGGCGTGGCTCACCGGAGAGGCTTTGATGAATTGTGGCCGCGCGCCGACAACAGTTAAAATGGTCAGTGGCATGGGATATCCTTTTTCGCGCGGGTTGTGTGGTGACAGGCCATGATCCGTCAAGCCCTCACGCCCAATCGATCGCGCGGCCGACCGCCTTCGCCCATTCCGCAAAGAGCCGCTTGCGTTCCGCTGCCTCCATGGAGGGCTGCCAGCGCTTGTCGACGGCCCAGTTGTGGACGAGGTCGTCGGTGCCGGCCCAGAAGCCGGTGGCGAGGCCTGCGGCATAGGCAGAGCCCAGGGCCGTAGTCTCGATGACCTTGGGGCGCACGACCGGCACGTCGAGAATGTCGGCCTGGAACTGCATCAAAAGCTCGTTGACGACCATGCCGCCATCGGTGCGCAGTTCCTTGACGGCGATGCCTGTATCCTTGGTCATCGCGTCCAGCACCTCGCGGGTTTGGAAGGCGGTGGCTTCCAGGGCGGCGCGGGCGATGTGGCCCTTGGTGGCGAAGCGGGTGAGGCCGCCGATCAAGCCGCGGGCGTCCGCATTCCAATGCGGCGCATAGAGGCCGGAAAAGGCGGGAACGATGGTCACGCCGCCATTGTTCTCGACGCTGCGGGCGAGCGCTTCGATATCGGTGCTGGACTGGATGATGCCGAGATTGTCCCTGAGCCATTGCACCAGGGCGCCCGCGATGGCGATCGAGCCTTCCAGAGCATAGACGGTCTTCTTCTGCCCGAACCGGTAGCCCACCGTGGTCAGCAGGCCGCAGGTGGACGGGTAGGGGTTCTCGCCGGTGTTCATCAGCATGAAGCAGCCGGTGCCGTAGGTGTTCTTCGCCTCGCCGGGCTGGAAGCAGGTCTGGCCGACCAGAGCCGCCTGCTGGTCGCCGAGAATGCCGGCGATCGGTACGCCCTTGAGCAGCCCCACCGCCTCGCCATAGACCTCGCTCGACGACACGATGGTCGGAAGGCAGGCGCGGGGAATATTGAACAGGGCGAGGATCTCGTCGTCCCATGCGAGCTTGCGCAGATCCATGAGCTGCGTGCGGCTGGCATTGGTCTCGTCGGTGATATGGCAGCGCCCGCCGGTCAGGTTCCAGACGAGCCAGGTGTCGATGGTGCCGAACAGCACATCGCCCGCCACGGCCTTTTCACGGGCGCCGGGCACGTTGTCGAGCAGCCAGCGCAGCTTGAGGCCGGAGAAATAGCTCGTCAGGGGCAGGCCGGTCCTGTCGCGCAGCCGGTCGTGCCCGCCATCCCTGGCGAATTCCTGCACGATCGGATCGACGCGGGTGTCCTGCCAGACGAGCGCGTTGTAGAGCGGCTTGCCGGTTGTCCTGTCCCAGATCAGCGTCGTCTCGCGCTGGTTGGTGATGCCGATGGCAGTGAGATCCTGAGGGCTCAGGCCCTTCCTCGCCAGCGCCTGCTCGATCACCTCCTGCGTATTCCGCCAGATCTCGAGTGGGTCGTGCTCCACATGGCCGGGCTGGGGATAGATCTGCGCGTGCTCCTTCTGCGCGACCGAGACGATGGCCCCGGCGCGGTCGAAGACGATGAAGCGCGAGCTGGTCGTGCCCTGATCGATGGCGCCGATATAGCTGGCCATGAAGTGCTCCCCGGAACGTTCTTGTTGCAGGCGCTATTGCGCGGCGACGGCAGCCGCGTAGCGTTTGTTGAGGTAAGTGTCGATCCTGGCCGGGGCACCCGCCGGTACGTGGAGGCCGAGTTTCGAGCGGCGCCAGAGAATATCCTCGGCGCTGCGCGCCCATTCGCGGCGCACGAGATAGTCGACCTCGGCCGCAGTCAGTCCGGCTCCGAAATCTTCGCCGAGATCCGCCACCGATCGGGCGCTGCCGAGAAGCTCATCGATCCGGGTGCCGTAGGCGCGGGAAAGGCGGTATGCGACGTGTTCGGGCAGGAACGGCCAGCGCTTTTTGACGCTGGCGAGGAAGCGGTTGAAATCCGCATCCGGCAGGTCGCCGCCCGGCAGCTTCGCCGTCTCCGTCCAGGCGGGCTTCATGGCCGGGAAGAAGGATTTCAGCTCGTCCAGCGCATGTTCCGAGAGCTTGCGGAAGGTGGTGATCTTGCCGCCGAAGATCGACAGAACCGGGGCCTGTCCCTCCGGCTTGTCGAGATCGAACACGTAATCGCGCGTCACGGCGGAGGCGTTGATCGAGCCGTCGTCGAAGAGAGGGCGCACGCCGGAATAGGTCCATACCACATCGGCCGGCGTGACCTGCTTCTGGAAATGGTGATTCACCACATCGCAAAGATAGCGGATCTCCTCGTCGCTGATCGTCACCTTCTTGTCAGGCACGGATTCGACCGGAATGTCGGTGGTGCCGACGAGCGTGAACTTGCCCTGATAGGGGATGGCGAAGACGATGCGCTTGTCGGTGTTCTGCAGGATGAAGGCCTGCTCGGTCTCGAAGAGCTTCGGCACCACGATATGGCTGCCCTTCACAAGGCGCACGCTTTTCTGCGTGTTGAGTCCGAGCTTGGAATTGAGCACGTCGGCCACGAAGGGACCGCCCGCATTGACGATGACGCGGGCGCGGACTTCCGTCGTCTCGCCGGTCGCGGCGCTCTGCAATGTCGCGAGCCATGTATCGCCGTCGCGGCTGGCCGAGACGAGTTTGGTGCGCACGCGGATATCGGCGCCGCGCTCGGCGGCGTCCAGCGCGTTCAGCGCCACCATGCGGCTGTCTTCCACCCAGCAATCGGAATAGACGAAGGCCGTGTCGAAACCGGGCTTCAGGGCTTTGCCGGCCGGATGCCGGGTCAGGTGGATCGTCTCCGTGCCCGGCAGACGCTTGCGCGGGGCGAGGTGGTCGTAGAGGAACAGGCCGAGCCGCACGAACCAGGCCGGGCGGATGCCCTTCTCGTGAGGCAGGATGAAACGCAAAGGCCAGATGATGTGGGGGGCCGCTTCCAGAAGGCGCTCGCGCTCGAACAGAGCTTCGCGTACCAGCCGGAATTCGTAATATTCCAGATAGCGCAGGCCGCCGTGAATCAGCTTGGTGCTGGCGGACGAGGTATAGCCGGCCAGATCGCCCTGTTCGCAGAGAACCACGGAGAGGCCCCGGCCCACCGCATCGCGCGCAATGCCCGCGCCATTGATGCCGCCGCCCACAATCAGAAGATCTGTCACTGTCGTCACGAAACTGAGTCTTTCCTTCGAACCGGGTCCTCCCGGCTTCCTGCACATGTTTCCTTTAGCCGTCTAAGGCAAGCAAAATCTGAACAATGTTCAGGGTTCGCGGGCCAGGGTGAGGTTTAGCACGAAAGTCCCAAGAAAGCAGAGGGCCAGGACGAGGCATGCGGCCAGAACCGCGCCATAGCCGCCCCACCAGGACCAGAGGGCTCCGAAGGCGAAAGGGGCCGTGGCCATGGCTAGCCGCACGGGCGTGGCGATCATGCCCTGAATGGCGCCATAATTCTCCCGGCCGAACAATTCCGGAGGCAGGAGCGCCTTCACGATCGTCATCATGCCGTTGGACGCTCCGAAGATGCCGGCGAAGACCACGACCAGCCAGGATCCCGGCGGTATGAAGGGGAGGAGAGCGAAGGCGAGCACGCTCAGCGCCATGGTGATGACGCCCAGCGCCTTGATGCTGAACAGCCGCTCGCTGAGGACCATGACGAGCCGGGCTATCACCTGGGCGGGTCCGATCACCGAGAAGGCGACCACCGCCGCGTCCAGGGTAAAGCCCCGCTCGATGAGGAGTGGGATCAGGTGAAGGGGGATCCCGGTGAAAATCATTCCTTGCGCGATCGAGGTCGCCACGAAGCACCAGAAGGAGGCGCGACGGAGGAGATGCCGGGGACTCGAAACCGGCCGGGCGGCATGGGAGCTGCCGGAATGTCTGGCCGATTTCTCCGCCGGGGGAATGTAGACGGCATGCAGAACCGCGCAGATCGCGAGATTGAAGGCGCCGAGGACCAGAAGCGTCCCGCGCCATCCATGAACCTCGATCAGCAGATGCGTCAGGGGAACGAATACCGTGCTGGCGAAGCCGCCGATGAGCGTCATCACGGTAAGTCCCCGCCGTGCGAGAAATCCGAGCCGGCGGGCAACAACGGCGAAGCCCGGATCGTAGAACACGGCGCTCATGGCGGCCCCCAACCCGATCCAGATCAGGATGAAGAGCGGGTAGCTCTCGATTTTCGACCAGAGGGCAAGGAGAAGCGCGGCGAGAATGGAGCCGCCGGTCATGATGATGCGGCCATGGCCCAGATCGATGAGGCGCCCGACCGGAATCGCAAAGAAGGCGGACGCGACCAGTGAAATGGAATAGGCAGCGGTCAGGGCGGATTTCGACCAGCCGAGTTCATGCCCCATCGGCTCGATGAAAAGGGCGAAGGCGTAGAAGATCGTGCCATAGGAGACGAGCTGGGCCGTCGAGAGGGCAAGGACGAAGCCCCAGGGCATGCGGTCGGGGGAGGACATCGGTCGGGTTCCGCCTCATCGCCTTGCTCCGTTCATCCGGCTTTAATTCGGCGATCCGTGCTTTATGTCAGCCGATACGGTTGACGAACAGGCCTTTCTCCCTCATATGCACAGGACGGCGTCAGCGCTCTTAGATGAGCCGCTTGAGTGGGGCTGCGTGACGGATATCCGCCGGATGGTGGAAACCCCGGTCCCTTTCTTCAATCGCTTGACCGTACGATAGCCCCATCACGCGGGTTGTCGCCTTGAGCCAAAGCAGCGTCCGTTTCGGCAGCAGAATTGCCTTGTGGCTCTCCGCATCTCTTTGAAAGACCACACGTTTGACCCTATTTACCGATTTCGGATTGGCCCAGCCGATCCTGAAGGCGCTTGCGACCGAAGGCTATGAGAAGCCGACCCCGATCCAGGCGCAGGCCATTCCCTATGTGCTGGAAGGCCGCGATATCTGCGGCATCGCCCAGACGGGAACCGGCAAGACTGCGGCCTTCGCGCTGCCGATCCTCAACCGCCTTACCGAAAATCCCCGCGCCCCTATCCGCAAGAGCGCCCGAGTGCTGGTGCTCAGCCCGACCCGCGAACTCTCCGGCCAGATCGCCGACAGCTTCCGCACCTATGGCCGCAATCTGAAGCTGACCACCTCCGTGGTGTTCGGCGGCGTGACCATCGGCAAGCAGGAGCGTGAGCTTTCTCCTGGCGTCGACGTTCTCGTCGCCACTCCGGGCCGCCTGCTCGACCTCGTCGACCGCCGGTCCCTGAGCCTGCGCGACGTGGAAATCCTCGTCCTCGACGAGGCCGATCAGATGCTCGATCTCGGCTTCATCCATGCCCTGAAGCGCATCGTGACGCTTCTGCCGAAGGACCGGCAAAGCCTGTTCTTCTCGGCCACCATGCCGAAGACGATTTCGTCGCTCGCCGATGCCTTCCTGCGTAATCCCGCCAAGGTCGCCGTGACTCCCGTGGCGACCACGGCGGAGCGAGTCGAGCAGAGCGTCATGTTCGTGGCTACCGGCCGCAAGCAGGCGCTGCTCGAAATCGTGCTGCAGGACAAGGCCATCGACCGCGTTCTCGTCTTCACCCGCACCAAGCATGGGGCGGACAAGGTCGTGCGCTCGCTGGATAAGGCGGGCATCGCCGGAGCCGCGATTCATGGCAACAAGTCCCAGCCGCAGCGCGAGCGGGCGCTCGCCGCTTTCCGCGCCGGGACCTGCCGGGTGCTGGTCGCGACCGACATCGCGGCCCGCGGCATCGACGTCGAAGGCGTCAGCCACGTGATCAATTACGATCTGCCGAACGTGCCGGAATCCTACGTCCACCGCATCGGCCGCACGGCCCGCGCGGGGGCTGACGGTCTCGCGATCTCGTTCTGCAACGACGAGGAGCGGGCCTTTCTCCGTGACATCGAGAAACTGACCCGCATGCAGGTGCCGGTCGCGGCGCTGCCGGAAGGTTTTTCCGCCGGTCCGGTCGGCGGCGAGGCTCCCGAGCCGCGTCGCGAGCAACAGCGCGGCCGCCCCGCCGGGCATGCTCGTGGCCATCAAGGCCATGGGCAGTCGCGTAGCGCCGACCCGAACGCTGAGCGCGGCCCCAAACGCCGCCGTCGCGGCGGCCAGAAGCCTGCCGGCGCCGGCCAGCCGAACGGCGGCGGGCAACGTCAGGCTCAGGGACAGCAGGCCCAGGGCCAGCAGGCGCATGGCCAAAGGCAATCTCAGGGCAGGCCGGCCCAGAAGCGTAACGAGTCCCGTCGGGATGGCGCCCAGGTGGCGTGGCTCGAAAAGGGCCCGCGCCGCTAATCGATATACCGTCCCGGACGCTTTGCGGCGATCCGGGATCTCAAGACCAGAAGGCGCCCCGAGGGCGCCTTTTTCTTTTTCGCCAAGGCTGCACGCCAAGCATTCAGGATGTTGCGAAGAATGAGAAATCCGAACGCATCTGATGCCAGACCTGCACCTGCCGAGGCTCGGTGAGGAGTTCCGGCAGGTGCTCCCAATAGGCCTTCCGATAGTCGCGGTGGATCTGAACTTCGGTCACGTCGTCGAGATCGGCCCAGGTCTCGTAGAGCATGAACCGGGTCGGATCTTCGGGATCCCGGTGAAGCACGGCGTTGATGAAGGTCGCCTCGTGCCGCATGGCATCGAGAACCGGCGTCAGAAGCGCGAGAAACTCCTCCTCGCAGCCAGGCTTGAGATGGAGGGAGACGGTAAAGGCGACATTGCTGCGGGATGCGTGAGCGTTCACTCGGTCGGACTTTTCGAAAACGGTGTCATGCTTCACGGTCAATCTCCTTCGCTTCGTTCTGTGACGATCCGAATCTGACTGCGGATCGAAGCGAAAGACATGACGTGAGAGGTAATGAGACCGGTTTTTCTACGCCCCGGGCACAATATGCGGGGATGGGCCAAGTCCTTGCACGGGGGCCGCTCCGATGATCGCCGTGGAGGTTACCACCACCCATCCGGCTCCTGATCGCTCGATGGATATGATCCGCCCGGCGCCGGGAAGAACTGCTCCGGGCACGACCTCCCGCAAGCCGTCCGGACCTTCCACCAGAGCCGCTCCCCGGATGACACTGCGAAGGACATAGCCTCGACTGAGGTCTTTCGCATCTGATGAGTCCTTCAGGGCCGCGGACCCGGTCCCGCGGCTTCCTTCGTCTGAATCGGCGGCCTCTCTCACCGATCCCGTCGTTGTCGGATCGAGGTCTCTTTGCCAGTACAAAGGGGTGGTGCGGCTTTCGTTCACGGGCCTGTTGCCCGCAACGGCGGCAACCATTGGCGCGTCGGATTGGGCGGAGCTGGTTTGGATGGCGTGGGCTGCAAATGCGACCGAGGAGATTGCGAGCACCAATCCGAGACCGATCGCGATGCGATCGCCTGCGGCCTCTTTTTCACGGATGAGGTGTTCGAGTCGGCGGCCGTTCTGCCGTCTGGCGCCCGACGAGAGATCAGTCTTCGCCCTCAGGTCGGCGCGTGACAACCGTCCGAGCACTTTCTCGAATGAGACACGCATGATCGCTATTCCTGTCGGGAGCATTTCGCTGCGGAACATGCGGCGATATGCTTAACGATAAGTAAACGAAGCCTTCCATGGAAGCAGACGGCATCTTCTACTTTGGGTCTATAGCAACCCTCGCCCGATGGTCGATCAAGCCTCTCATCTGAATCGATGGAAATACGATCCTGTCCCATGAATCGGGATTCATGGGACAGGATCTAGTGATACGGGTCCGCCGCGTCGCGCAGCCCGTCGCCCATGAAGTTGAACGCCAGCACCACAAGCACCACCGGCACGATGGGGAAGAGCAGCCAGGGGTGGAGCTGCACGGCGGCGAGGTTCTGGGCCTCGTTGAGCAGCACGCCCCAACTCGTCACCGGCGGGCGAAGGCCCAGGCCCAGGAAGGAGAGGGCGGTCTCGCCGAGGATCATGGACGGGATCGCGAGCGTCGCCGAGGCGATCAGGTGGCTCATGAAGTTCGGAATGAGATGGCGGGCGATGATCCGCTGCTTGGATGCCCCCATCAGCTCCGCCGCCTTCACGTAATCCTCCTCGCGCAGGGAAAGCAGCTTCGAACGCACGGCGCGGGCGAGGCCTGGCCAGTCGAGCATGCCGAGAATGATGGTGATGCCGAAGAAGACGAGGATCGGGCTCCAATTGGCCGGAAGGGCCGCAGAGAGGGCGAGCCAGAGCGGAAGCTCCGGCAGGGAGCGCAGAATCTCGATCAGTCGCTGGATCACATGATCGACCCAGCCGCCGAGATAGCCTGCGAGCCCTCCGAAAAACAGCCCGAGCGTGAACGAGACCGCGATGCCGACGATGCCGATGGTCAGCGAGATCCGCGCGCCGTAGATGATGCGCGAGAACAGATCGCGCCCGAGCCTGTCGGTGCCGAGCAGGAACGTGGTGCCGTTTTCCGGCGGGCAGAACAGGTGCCAGTTCGTCGTGATCAGGCCCCAGAATTCATAAGCATCCCCGCGGCAGAGGAAGCGGATCGGTTGAGGCTTCGATGCGTCGACCGTATAGACGCGCCGGAAACTCTCCAGGTCGAAGGTGAACTTGTAGGGATAGACGAAGGGGCCGACGAAGCTGCCCTCGTGCATCATGTGCACGCGCTGCGGCGGCGCATAGATGAAATCGCCATTGCGCTTGGTCTGGTTGTAGGGCGCGATCACCTCGACGAAGGGGATGAGGAGATAGAAGGCCAGCAGGATGAAGGCCGCGGCCACCGCCACCTTGTGGCGGCGGAACTTCCACCACACCAGCCGCCAGGAGGATGCGCGGTAGAAGCTCTCGCTTTCCGTCCCCATGGGTTCGGTCGCGCCGGGATCGAACGGCGCCTTGTCGACATAGTGCCGCTTGATCGGGATGAGCGGGGTCGCCTCGTTCATCGCCCCCCCCCCATCCGGATGCGGGGATCGAGCCATGCGAGCAGCAGGTCGGAAACCAGCATGCCGAGCACGGTCAGCACGGCGACGAACATGAGGATGAACCCGGCGAGGAACTGGTCCTGGCTCTTCAGGGCGCTGAGCAGTATCGGCCCGACGGTCGGCAGGCTGAGCACCAGGGAGACCAGCACCGAACCGGAGACCAGATGCGGCAGCAGATTGCCGATATCGGCGATGAACGGGTTCAGGGACATGCGGAACGGATATTTCAGCAGGGCCTTGCCGGGCGCGAGGCCCTTCGCCTTCGCGGTCACGTAATATTGCTTGCTGAGCTCATCGAGAAGGTTCGCCCGCATGCGTCGGATCATGGCCGCCGTGCCGGCAAGGCCGATCACCAGCGTGGGCACGATGAGGTGCGAGAGCAGGGACTGGATCTTGGCCCAGGTCCAGGGCTGGCCAGCGAACCGTGAATCGTAGAGGCCGCCGATGGATACGCCGAACCATCGGTTCGCGTAGTAGAGCAGGATCAGCGCCAGCAGGAAGCTCGGGGTCGCAAGGCCGATATAGCCGATGAAGGTGGCGACGTAGTCGCCGATAGAATATTGCCGCGTGGCCGAATAGATCGCGATCGGGATCGAGACCAGATGGATGAAGATGACCACGGCGAGGTTGACCACCAGGGTCAGCCAAAGGGCATCGCCGACCACGTCCATGACGGGCCGGTCATATTCGAACGACCATCCCCAATCGCCCTGCAGCAGGCCTGAAAAGCCGTTCTGGCTGGGCATTACGCCGAGCCAGACCAGGTATTGCTGCCAGACCGGCTTGTCGAGCCCGTATTGCTTGATCAGGAACTCCGCCTTGGCGACGGCATCGGCCTCGCCCTGCGCGCGCAATTCGGCGATCTGGTTAGTCAGGAAGTCACCGGGCGGCAGCTTGATGATGACAAAGACCAAGGCCGAGATGATCAGGAGCGTCACGAGCATCGTGACGAGGCGACGCAACAGGAAGCGGATCATCTGCGAGCCTCTTTCAGGGCGGCCTTGTTCCAATACATCTCATCGATCCGGTAGATGCCGATCATGGCTGTCGGCTCCCAGCTGTAGAGCGCCTTCTGCGGCAGTCCCTGCAGGCCGTTGCGCACGACGATAGGCTGCAGGGCGCCCGCCACGGTGCCGATGGACCATTGGTTCTCGGCATGGTTGCGCAGCATTTCGGTCCAGACATTCCGCTGCACGTCACGGTTCGCCGTATTCATCCAGGTCGCGTAAAGCTCGAGCAGGCGCCGAGCCTCGGGCATGTCCACCGCCTCGCCGTTCTTGCCCTTGGTCTCGACATGCTGTCCCCATTTCGGCCAGGAATAGTTGTCCTGGCGCATGGGGGCGTATTCGGACGGGGGCATGATCACGGTCGGGATCGCGTTGTCGAAGCCCTGGCTCGCCACCATGTTCGTCAGGCCCGCGAAGGCCCGGTTGCGCAACACCGTTCGATCCTGCGGCTTGACGAAAAGCCTCACGCCGATCTCGCGCCAGAACTCGCCGATCAGCGTCAACCCGTCGACGACGAGGCTGCTCTCTCCGTCCGTCTCGACGATGATCTCAAGCTCGCGTCCGTCGGGCAGAAGGCGAAAGCCGGCCGCGTTGCGCTTCTTCAGGCCGATTTCGTCCAGAAGGCGCGAGGCTTCGGTCGGATCGTAGGTGGCGTTGAGCGTGCGCAGGTCGGGGAAGAAGAGTGGGCTCTGCTCCATGATCGTATTGTTGCCCTCGATCCCGAGGCCGAAGAGCAGCGAATTGTTCAATGTCTTGCGGTCGATGCCGAGCGACAGGGCGCGGCGATAGCGGACATCGCGGTTGAGCGCGCGCCACACGGGATCGCTGGTATTCAGGTCGGGATAGAGCGCAAGCTCCGAGCCGCGGGCATAGGGCCAGAGCAGCGTGGTGTAGCCCTGCACCTTCTCGCCCTGCTTCAGCACCGGAATGTCGCTCATGGAGAGGCCGCGGAAGAGGAGATCCACCTCGCCCGCATTGGCCTTCGCCGCGAAAAGTCCGCTGGCGGAGACATCCATGATGATGCGGTCGATATAGGGGAGCTGATGTCCCTGGCCATCGACGCGGTGGTAATAGGGATTGCGCTCGAAGACGAAGCGGCTTGCCGGCGCCTTGTTGGTGACGCGCCAAGCCTGAAGAACCGGCTCGTCCGGATTCGTGTGCTCCTTCATGTCGTCGAGACGGTTGTGAAGGGCAGCCCAGGATTTCAGCTTCTGCGACTTCGCGGCCTCGTCGAGCTTCGCCTTGTCGGCATATTTCGCGTGGAACTGTTTCAGATAATGGGCGGGGCGATAGATGCCCGGATCGACCGGGCCGGCGAGATGCGGCAGGAAGCGGGGATTGGGTTTGTCGAACGTATAGCGCACGGTCCGTTCGTCGATGATCTCGAAACGGGCCGGCTTTCCGTCCACCATCATGAATTCCGGCACGCCGGACGGCGACAGATCCTTATTCTGGGCGATGTCTTCCCAGAAATAGCGGAAATCCTCGGCGGTGAAGGGATGGCCGTCCGACCAGCGATGGCCGGCGCGGAGCGTGAAGGTGAATACGCGGTTGTCCACGTTGTCGAATTTCTCGAGCAGATCCGGCTGGAGCTCCAGGTTCCGGTCGTAGCCGATGAGCCGCGTATAGCCATAGGTCGTGATGTAGCGGATATCGCGGGCGCGCGGCACCAGGGTGACGATGTCTCCGCCGTAATCGCCCTTCGCCTGATCGGAGACGAACGGCGTCTGCGGCACCCGTTCGGAGACGGTCGGCATCTCCTTCTTCGCCACCTTTTCCGCGAAGAACGGCTGCTCGATATAATCGGCAGCCAAGGCGGGCAGGACCAGCAGGCTCAGCAAGGCCGCCAGCAGGCCGATCTTCATCCCTGATTTCGCGTACATCATGCAGCCTCCTCGGCAGGCAGGCTCCCCAGACGGACCTTATGACCGGGTTCGATTTCCTCCATGATCCCGGCTTCGCCTTCCAGAAGGCGGAAAGGCTTGGGCCATTGGCTCGGGTCGGAGAAACCGTCGGCGCGCAGCTTCTCGAAATCGAGCGGCCGGTCGATATCCGGATCCGGCACGGCGGCGAGAAGAGCATGGGTGTAGGGATGGACCGGATTGCGGAAGAGCGAGGTCTTGGGCGCCTGCTCGACGATATAGCCCCGGCACATCACGGCGATGGTGTCGGCGATATAATCCACCACCGCGAGGTTATGCGACACGAACAGATAGGACAGGCCGAGCGCGGATTGCAGGTCCTTCAGGAGATTGAGCACCTGGGCCTGCACCGACACGTCGAGGGCGGAGACCGGCTCGTCGCAGATGAGCACGCGCGGCTCCAGGGCGAGCGCACGCGCGATGCCGAGCCGCTGGCGCTGCCCCCCGGAGAAGGAATGCGGATAGCGCCGCAACGAGCGCTTATCGAGCCCGACCATGTCGAGCAGCTGCTTCGCACGATGATAGCGCATGTCGGAATCGCCGATATCGTGGATGCGCAGAGGTTCGGTCAGGATCTCGTAGACGGTCATGCGCGGATTGAGGGACGAGAAGGGATCCTGGAAGATGAACTGTACCGAGCGGCGATAGGCGATCAGGTCATCGCCCTCGAGCTCATGCACGTCTTTCGGTCCGGTGCCGTCGTCGAACAGCACACGGCCCGTATTGGGGTGCATCGCGCGCATGATCATCTTGGAAACGGTGGTCTTGCCGCAGCCGGATTCACCCACGAGCCCGAGCGTCTTGCCGACGAGCAGGGAGAGCGACACGCCGTTGACCGCGTGGATCGTCCGAAGCTTTCCCGAGAACCAGCCCGAACGGAGCGTGAAGGACTTCGTCAGATTCTCGGCGCTGAGGATCGGCCCGTTGGGCTGAAGGCGGTCGGGTGCGTGCGCCTTTTCAAGGGTGGCGCTCTTCACCTCGCGGATCGGCGTCAGCCGCTCGTCCACCGCCATGGCGAAGCGCGGAACGGCACGCATGAGCGCCTGAAGATAGGGATGCTGTGCATGGCGGAAGATCGCGTCCCGCGGGCCGGATTCCATGACGCGGCCGCGATACATCACCACGACTTCGTCGGCGACATTGGCCACCACGCCGAGATCGTGGGTGATGAGCAGGACCGACATGCCGGTCTCGGCCTGGAGTTCCTTGATCAGGTCGAGGATCTGCGCCTGGGTCGTCACGTCGAGAGCCGTCGTCGGTTCGTCCGCGATGAGAAGGGCAGGGCGGGTGATCAGCGCCATCGCGATCATCGCGCGCTGGCGCAGGCCGCCCGACAGCTCGAAGGGATAGGTCTTGAGGGCCCGTTTCGGATCGGGGAAGCCGACGCGCGCCAGCGCTTCCTTCGTCCGCTCCAGCGCCTCCGCCTGGTCGACCTTCGCGTGGATGACGAGCGCCTCGGAGATCTGGGCGCCGATGGTATGGAGCGGCGACAGGGACGTCATCGGCTCCTGGAAGATCATGGCGATGCGCCCGCCGCGCATGTCGCGCATGGCGCTGCTGCCGGCCTCGAGACCGGCAATGTCGACGGAGGTGCCGCGCGCGGGATCGTTGAAGACGATCGCGCCGTTGGCGATATGGGCTTTCTTGGACAGGATCTGGAGAATGGCCTGCGCCGTCACCGATTTTCCGGAGCCGGATTCGCCGACCAGAGCCACTGTCTTTCCCTTCGGAATGTCAAAGGACAGGCCGTCGACCGCCCGGAAGTTCCCCGTCTCGGTCTTGAAGTCGACCGCCAGATGGCGGACCGACAGGAGCGGCTTCTCCATAGGCTCCTCCAGAAGGTTACGCGTCACGTAAACATAACGCACTACATCTCGACGACGATCCCGCTGCCGTCACTGAATAACCTGTCTACCTGCAAGAAAGTGGTATCGTTATGCGACAGATAGACCATCAGCTTCTTGCAAAAAGTCCAGACCATCTCGTCGTGGATGAGGTGGTGGGTCAGAAAGCCGATTGGCTCGTCCCGATCCGCCGATCCTTCGATGCGCCGCTCCACAGCCGCAGCAAGGCCGGCGACGAGGAGAGCCGGATCGACGAGGCTGCGCGTGCCGTGCCAGTCGATGGGATCGATATGCGTGTTGATTTCGAAAAGGCCGGCAGTGGGATGGCGCGCTTTCCGGTCCTTGAAGGTGGAGAGCGCCCTGTATCCTGAAAGCGGAAGGCGCGGGACCAGATCCGGCGCGATCCTGTTCCAGGGCGGCACGAAAACCGGCAGGAGCTTGTCGCCGAGAAGCGCGCTTGCCCTCCGCAATGCGTCCGCCGCCTCTTCCGCCATGGTCTCGACGGGGCGATGGCCGCCGAATTCCGCTTTCTTTTCATGTTGCGGTGCATGATTGAAATGGCGGAAGCCATGCACCAGGGCGAAGGCCCGCTCTTCCCCGGCCAGACGGGCAGCGAGCGACGGCTCGAGGCGCGTCGGAATGGCGGCGAGGGCGATGCCCGCTTCGAAGCGGTTGGCGATGGCGAGAAGCCGGTCGAGTTGCGGCGTATCCGCCACCGCGTCGTCGTCCCGCCACCAGAAGCCGATGGAGACGCCCCGGTCCCGTGCGCGGCTCAAGGCCCGGTCGAGGGGCGACCAGTCGCTGACCTGATGAAGAGCAGGCGCGGTGGGCATGAGGCTTTCGGCGATCAGGACGCTTTGCCGGGCCCCCTCGAAGGACAGACGCACCGGCGTGGAAGCCGGTTTTGCAAGACTTTTCCGAACCGCCTCGGCAAGCGTTTCCCCCGACAAAGCCTCGTCGGCAACGATCTCGGCAAGGCCGATGGCTTGTAGCCGCTCCGCGCGCAGGCGTTGCTCGGTCTCGTGTCCGGCCTCGAACGGCACCAGAATTGGCCTTACGCCGGAGCGGAGGATGTCGACGCAGGTGTTGTAGCCGGCTTGGCTGATCGACAATTTCGCTTGCGAAAGCAGGGTGCGGAAGTCGGGCCGCGCCCGTTCCACCGTCGCATGGGAGGGCGCAAGCGCCCGAAGCGTCTGAAAATCGGCCTCCGCGACGCCGCGCCCGATCAGGACTCGCCAAGTCCGGTCCGCGATTTTGTGCGCCGCATCAAGGGCGGCGCGGTAAAGCGGCAGGCTCGCGGCGCTCGACCCGCCGGAAACCACAATTCCGGTCCCTCCGCCGGAAGGGATGTCTTCAGGATTTTCGTCCACATAGCCGGTATAGTGAAGGAAGGGCCGCAGCCGCTCATCCACTGGCCATGAGGCGTCCAGGGGAACGAGAAGCGGATCGCCGTGGACGAGCACGGCGTCGTAATAGCGCGCGATCCGCTCATGCGTCTCGGCAATGCGATCGGGCCGCGTCGGGGCGACGAGGATGTCGCGGATCGAGGACAGGACGAGCGGACGCGGGAGCATCGCCCGCGCCGCATCGAGAAGCGCGATGAATTCCCCCGCCAGGATCCGCCGACCGAAGGGGAAGAGTTCGGTGACGAGAACATGAGGCTTCACCGCGTTCAGGGTTCGAAGCAAAAGCTCCCGTCGCGCGGTCAGGCGTACCTCATCGATGGGCTGCCCCGTTTCGTCGAGCAGGGTTCTGAAATCGGTGCCGATGGTTCGCACGGGCGGCAACTGTACGAACCGCACGCCCTCGGGCGGAGCCGGCGTGACCGGGCTTCCGCCCGAGACGAGCGTCGTTTCGTGCCCCGCCTGCGCGAAGGCGCGGGCAAGCGCCGCGGCGCGGGTAAGGTGTCCGGCCCCGAGGAGATGCGTCACACTGATGAGAACGCGCAGGCTCATGATGCGATCTCGGCGAACAGGGATTGAAACGCGGTGCGCAGCCACACGGCGGCGTGCTCCAGGTCCCGCTCCTCGCTCACGAAACGATGGGCGGAGGCTCCAAAACGCGACCGCCTGTCCCGATCCCCGATCAGGGCGGCGACCGATTGCGCAAAGGCATCGGCATCGCCGGGCGTGGCCAGCAGGCCGGTTTCCTCATGCCTGATCACGCTGGCGACGCCGCCATTGGCCCCGGCGACGACCGGGCAGCCGAAGAGCTGCGCCTCCAGAAACACCATGCCATAGGCTTCGTTGACGGCGGGCCAGACGAAGAGGTCGGCCTGTTCGTAGAGCGCCCGCAGATCGGCCTTACTCTCGATCTGCCCGTGAAAGCGGATGCGCTGCGCGAACGGCGCGAGCAATTTCTCGACCTCGCTCCGCGCCTCGCCTCCGCCGACGATATCGAGCGTCCAGGGCAGGTGACGGAGCTTTTCGAGGGAGGCGGCGAGAAGGTGATAGGAGGCGAGCTTGTCGCCGTCGCGCATCATGGCGACGGTCAGGAGCCGGGGCTCGCCGTCAGCCCGTGGCGCGAGTGCCGGATTGCCCCATTCGGTGCGGTCGATGAAGGGGGGTAGATCGATCAGGATCTGATGGGCGGGCCTTGCCGCTTCCAGCGCCGTCCTGTCCTGGGCGGTCATCACGACGATCGCATCGGCCCGGTCGAGCGCCGCTTCCGCGCCCTCATGGCCGAGGGCCCAGGGGCCATGGGCACGCCTCGCGGCCCGCGATCCCTCGGCGACGACATAGGGAATGTCCAGGGCATCGGCGACGCGCGGGCCGATCCAGTCCGGCGCCTTGTAATAGACGTGGTAGGTGAACCACAGGGCGGGACGGCTCTCCGGCGGCAGGGCGCGGTAATGCGCGATCAGACCTTCCGCCGCCGTCATGGATCCCTGCCGCAAGCGTTCTTGAAGCGATGGGTCGCCTGCCTTGTCGAGGCTCCGCAATTCGCTGGCGAGCAAGGCGGGATAACCGGCCTTGCCGAGGGCCTTCATCAGCAGCCGCGCCATGGTGCGGTCGCCCGAAGGGGAGGGATGGTTCGGGCTTTTCAGGGGAGCATAGAACGCGACGGGCCTCGATGTGCTCACGCCGCCACCGGTTCGCTCGAACTCTTGTCATCGGCCAGCGCCCGGAAGCGTTCCTCCAGCACGTCGATGCCGCCTTCCATGGAAAACTCATGCCGCAGGCGCTCGAAGGCCGTGGCGCCATAGGCTTTCCGGCGCTCAGGCTCGCGGGCGAGCAGGTTCAGGGCATTGGACAAGGCTGCCCAATCCCCCGGCGGAACGAGCTGGCCTTCCGAGCCGTCGCGGATGAATTCCGGAATGCCGGCAAAGTCGCTGGCGACGATGGCGAGCTTCTGGCTCGCGGCCTCCATGAGCACGTTGGGCAGGCCGTCCTGATCGCCGGAATTCGCCCTCTTCGAGGGCAGAGCGAAGATGTCCGCCTCGCGCAGAAGGGCAATGATGTCGGGTTGCGCCTTCGGGCCAAGGAAGGCGACCTTGTCGGCGATGCCGTCGCGCTTGGCCTGGGCCTTCAGGCTCTCCAAAAGGTCGCCACCGCCCACATGGGCGAAGCGCCAGTGCAGATCGGGGGGCAGCGCCGCAAGCGCCTGAAGCAGATCGCCGAAACCCTTCTTCGATACGGCCCGGCCGACGGAGACAATGCGTACGGGATCGGCCGGATCGGAGCCGTCGCGAGCCGAGTGGCTCTCGGGCGGCGCGGGAAAACGGGAGAGGTCCAGCCCGTGATAGACCAGCGAGACGTGCTCGGGATGCGGGCCGAGCGCCCGAAGGTGCTTCGCGCCCTGAGCGGTGCAGGTCACGCCCCAGAGAGCTTCCGCCAGCTTTTCGCGTTTTTCCCAATCGGGCGTGGTCCAGATGTCCTTCGCATGGGCCGAGAAGGTCCAGGTGCGGCCGGTCAGGAGGGCGGCATAGCGGACGACCGAGGCCGGAGTGTGGAGGTAGTGCACGTGCAGATGCCGCACATCCTCCGGCAACTCCCGCCCCATGACGAAGGCCTGCCCCAGGCGCCGCACCCGGTTGGCAGTGAAATCCCGCCGCAGATCGGCCCAGAAGGCCCGGATCAGGTCGCTAAAACGAGGCTGCCGGAGGCTCCAGAATGCGCCGCGCAGCACGCGCAGGGGCTCCTCGTAGAGATATTCCGGCAGATAGGTAACCCGCGCCTTGATCTTCCGGTTCATGGGATGCACGGCCCGCTCCGTCGGATGACGCAGCGACCAGATCTCGAGCGCGAGGCCGCGCTGCTCGAGCGCGAGCATCTCCTGGGCGATGAAGGTCTCGGAGAGGCGCGGATAGCCTTTCACGACGACGGCGATCCGTCGGGCAGAACTCGAAGGGGGCATCCCTGGCTTTACTCGCCTGGCTTTACTCGGCCGCCTGATAGGCGGGCACAAATGAGGTTAAGGGCTCGGTCAAAGCCTTAAGCCGCTCCTGCACCCGGTCAAGACCTTCGAGAAGGCCGGGAATCACGACCTCGGACGGGCGCGGCTGGGTCGCTAGGCTGCGCAGGGCTGTGGCCATGCGCTCGGGCGTGCGCGGTTCGGTGTAATCGCTCAGCATGCGGACGAGGCCGAGCCGCTCCGTCTCGACGGCGCGGATGTATTGCTCCAGCCGCGGCCGCGTGCGCGGCACGATCAGGGCGCGCTTGTCGAAGGACAGGATCTCGCAGAACGTGTTGTAGCCGCCCATGGCCACGATGGCGGCGGCCTTCTGCATGAGGTGCTCGATCTTGTTGTCAAAGGAGATGGCGTCGAGCTTCGGATGCCGCCCGATGCGGTCCATGAAGGACCGGCGCATGTCCCGGTTCACGAAGGGGCCGAACACGAACAGGGCCGGCATCTCGATATCCGCATCGGCCTCGTAGGCCGCGATCACCCAATCGATCAGGTCGTCGCCATCGCCGCCGCCGCCGGTGGTGACGAGGATGAAGGGTTGCTTCGTGATCTTGGGGTAGCGGGTCAGGGAGGGGGTCGGCGGCACCTCCCGGTGGAGATAGCCGGTGTAGGTAATACGCTTTTCCACGTGAGCCGGCAGACCGAGGGCCGCGAGCGGGCGATAGACGTCCTTAAGCCCATAGACCCAGATTTCGTCATAGTAACGGATCAGGGCGTCGGTGGCGTCCTTGCGCTCCCATTCGGGAACGAGGAGGGCAGGCTCGTCCATGACGTCCCTGATACCGAGCACGAGGCGGCAGCCGCAGCCTTGAAGGTACTCGAGCGCCGGCAGGACTTCGCCGCGAAAGCCGGTCGGCTCCTTATCCACAATGAAAACGTCCGGCCGGAACGATTTGACTGCCTGGAGAATCAGGGCCTGACGCAGGCCCACGGCCTCGTCCAGGTCCACATTGAGGTTGAGGCTACGGTAATCCCCGTCCGGCAGCTTGGTCACGCCGGGAATCCGGATGTAATCGACGCCGCTGCCGAACTCGAAACTGCCGATCACGGGCGAGCCCGAAATGATGACGACCGAGCTGTCGGGCCGATCTTCCACGATGGCGTTCGCAATGGCCCGCGAACGGCGCAGATGCCCGAGCCCGAAGGTATCGTGGCTGTAAATGAGGACTCGGGTGCCTTCCTGGCGCCACGACGGAAGCTGCGCCGGGTTATCCATCTTCAAGTCCGTAAACAGGTCTGCCATATGGGCATTTCCGTAAGGTAGGTGCCGTGATTGACGTTGGGTTGCCAGCCTCTTGCGTTGCAATGGCCCCCGTACAAGAAGCTATGGCACCGCCCTAAATCGGAAAGAGGGATGGTTTGGGGTATTGAAGATGGTATCGTCCGCCTGATGGAAAAGAGCCTATTCAGATATATCTGGACACATTCGAAGCGCGACCAGCTGATCGTCTGCGCCGTAGTGCTCGCTTCCCAGCCATTTTACTTTGCTTCGCTTGATCTTCCTCGCCAGATCGTGAACCAGGCCATCCAGGGCGAGGCTTTCAAGGAAGGGCAGGTGACGGCCCCCTTTCTCAAGCTCGACTTCCATCTGCCGAGCTGGCTCGGCGGCGAGACTTTCCACATCTTCGACGGGTTTCACTTAAGCCGCATCGGCCTGCTACTCGGACTGTCCTGCCTCTTTCTGTTCTTCGTCATCGTCAACGGCGCGTTCAAGTACTGGATCAACCTCGCGAAAGGCGTTCTCGGGGAGCGAATGCTGCGACGCATGCGCTTCGACCTGTTCACCATGGTGCTGCGGTTCACGCCGGAAGCCCTGCGCACGGTGAAGTCCTCCGAGACGGCCACGATCATCAAGGACGAGGTCGAGCCGGTCGGCGGCTTCATCGGCGATGCCTTCATCACGCCGATCTTCCTCGGAACGCAGGCTCTGACCGCCATTTTCTTCATCATGGTACAGAACCTCTGGCTCGGCCTCATGGCCATTGCCGTGGTCGGCATCCAGTTCACGGTCATCCCGTATCTGCGGCGGGAATTGCTGCGCCTCGGAAAGCAGCGCCAGCTCGCCTCCCGCGAATTGGCCGGACGCATCGGCGAGGTGCTCGACGGCATCGAGGCCGTGCACGTCCATAATGCCTATGGCTGGGAGAGGGCCGAGATCGGCAATCGCCTCTTCCAACTCTTCGACCTGCGCCTCCAGATTTACAATCGGAAGTTTCTGGTCAAGTTTCTCAACAACTTCCTGTCCCAGCTTACGCCCTTCTTCTTCTATGCGGTCGGCGGCTATTTCGCCATTCGCGGAACCCTCGACATTGGTCAGCTCGTCGCCGTCATCGGCGCTTACCGGGAGCTGCCGCCGCCCTTGAAGGAGCTGATCGACTGGGATCAGCAGCGCCTCGACGTTCAGGTGAAATACGACCAGGTGACTGAGCACTTCGCCGACGAGCGACTGGCCCCTCTCCTGATGACGCGGGAGGAACAGGAGCAGGACGAGCCTCTGGCGGGCCTCCTCGCGGCCGAAGAAATCCGGGTTGCCGATCCCCATGGCGGCATGATCCTCGACAACGCATCCTTCGCCATCGAACTGCCCGCCAAAGTCGCCATCATCTCCAATGGCGACGCCGCGGCGAGTGTCCTGGCGCGCATCCTGGCGCGGCGGATGACCGGGTTCGGCGGCCGCATCCGCATAGGCGAGCGCGATCTTCAACAGATTCCCCTCGCGGAAATCGGGCACCGGCTCGCTTACGCGGGGGTAGACCCGATCCTGTTTCCCGGCAGCATCCGGGACAATCTGATCTACGGCCTGCGCTACAAGCCCCTCGGTCGGGTGGAGACGGACCCGCGTGAGGAGAACCGCCGGATCATGGAGGCGATGAGAACCGGTAATCCGGTCGAAAGCATCGCCGATCAATGGGTCGATTACGAGCTCGCCGGCACCAGGGACGCCGACGATCTGGACCGGATCCTCGTGACCCTTCTCAACGAGATAGGCATGGGAGGGGAGGTCTATCTGTTCGGTCTTGCAGGCTGGATCGATCCCGAGAAAGATCCGGAACTGGCGGAGCGCCTCGTGGAAGCGCGCCATCGCCTGCGCGAGACGTTCCAGGCGAACGGCATGACCGATCTCGTCGAGCCCTTCGACCCGGATCGCTACAACGACCAGACCACGGTGGCGGAAAACCTGCTGTTCGGAGTTCCGAAATCCGACGAGTTCAAGGGGCGGAATCTCGCCTACAATCCGGATTTCCGCGATGCCATCGACCGGGCGGGGCTCACCGATGACCTGGTGAACATGGGCCTGCAGATCGCGGAAACGATGACCGAGATCTTCGAAGGCCTACCGCCGGGCCATTCCCTGTTCGAGCAGTTTTCCTTCATCGGTGCGGAGGAACTGCAGGAGTTCGAGGCCATCCTGCGCAAGCGCTCCCGTTCGAATGCCGCGCTGATGAAGGACGATCGGGCCAAGCTCCTGTCGCTGCCGCTAGCCTATATCGAGCCCCGGCATCGCTTGGGCCTTCTCGACGATCACCTGAAGCTCCTGCTCGTGCATGCGCGCAGGCTCGTGCGCGGGATGCTGGAGGCAGCGGAAACGGATGGCGTCGATTTCTATGACTCGGAAAAGATCTGTGCGGCGGCGCCCTTGAGGGATAATCTCCTGTTCGGTCGCATCAGCTATCGCGTCGCCAATGCTCAGGGACGCGTGGCGGAGGCGATATCTACGGTCGTTCGGGAAATGGATTTGCTGGAAGACATCGAGCGGATCGGCCTCGACCATCAGGTCGGCACCGCAGGCCGGCTCCTCAGCGCGCAGGAGCGGGCTTGCGTAAATCTCGTACGGTGCCTCGTGAAACGGCCGGATATTCTCGTCATCGACGGCGCATTGGCGCCCTTCGACGAAACGCGAAGCCAGAAAATGACGGAAGTCCTCCTCGAGTTGTCCGACGGCAGAAGCCTGTTCATGGTACAGCCAAACAGTCGACAGACTGCGAATTTCGATATTCTGATGCGTTTTCGCGATGGACAGATTACGACAGAGGGGAAGAGCGGACCGGCGGGCAAGGCAAGGAAGCCTGAGCCGGATGCCGCTCAGCCGATAGCAGGAGAGGTGGCATGACCCTTGAGGCCGAGGTTCAATCCTTGCGGCAGGTACCGATGTTCCGGGACATCGATCCAGCCCGATTGAAGCTTCTCGCCTTCACCAGCGAGCGCGTGCAATTCGCCGGCGGGCAACGGTTCTTTTCTCAAGGGGATGCGGCGGATGCAGCTTACGTCATCCTCGACGGGGGGGCCCATGTCCTGCTCGACACTCCCCACGGCGAGATCAAGGTGGCGGAGCTGAGGGAGAATGCCCTGGTCGGAGAGATGGGCATTCTGTCCGATACGCCGCGTTCGGCCACCATCATGGCGGCCGAACCGACCACGGCCCTGCGAATCGACAAACGGGTTTTCCTGGAGCTTCTGGCGCAGTTCCCGCAGATGGCCCTGGCGGTCATGCGTGAGCTGGCAAAGCGTCTCGAACAGACGAATGCACAATTGGTTGCGCAGTCAACGTGATGATTTCAGGGGAAAAATCCTGTCGTAATCCTAAATTTCCCAGGAATTTCACAATCTTACAGTCAAGCTGACCGATTCTCGACACATCTACCCGCCAAGCCTTGTCTCAGAATGACACAAGGAAAGGGCCCTGCCGTCCGGTAGGGTTCCGCGGGAAAAAGAGATGCCGACCAATGTGAGGACGCCGCATGGCGCCGCTCCGCATTCCGTTCGGGGTGTGCTCAAAACCTATGGGCGACAAGGCAGTCGCCCGCTTCGTATCCTCCTGGCCTTGAGCCTCATGGTAGGCTTTCAGGGAATGACCGCCGCCCCCGCCGCCGTGGCGACCCTGCCGAGCGCCTTGCTGGCGCGGCCCCTTGTTCCTTCCGATACGGCCATCGCTTCCGAGGAGCCCATCAGATTCACGCCGGGCCTCAATAACCATCCGGGCCTCTTCGACGCCATTCTCGAGACGGCCTTCTCCGCTCCGCAGGCCGAGCCCGCGCTGCAGATCGAGTCCGTACCCCCATTCCAGATCGAGGCGGCACTGCAGATCGGGATCACGCCGGTCGAGCCCGCAGGAAATCCGGACGAGCTGATTCCGTTCAGCGGGCGTAACGTCCCGCGCTGGCTCGTCCATTCCATCCTCAGGGCCGCCCATGTAACCGGCGTGGACCCGGTCTACATGATGACCCTGGCCGATGTGGAATCGAGCCTTTCGCCGGAGGCCAAGGCGCCGACCTCGTCCGCCGAGGGCCTGTTCCAGTTCATCGACAGCACATGGCTCGAGACGGTCTACACCCATGCCGCCGATTACGGCTTCGAGGCGGCTGCGAAGGCCATCAGGATGGTCAATGGCGAGCTCGTGGTCGGCAACGACAAGGACAAGGCCTGGGTCATGAGCCTGCGCTGCGATCCCTACTTTTCAGCCCTCATGGCAGGCGAGCTGATCAAGGATGTGGAGCGTGCATTGCAGGAGCAGGGAGAAAGGGAATTGACGGAAGCCGAGCTCTACATGGCCCATTTCCTCGGCGCGAGCAGCGCCGTCCGGTTCCTGGAGGCTCTGGATAAGGATCCGAGTATAAAGGCGGCGAAACTCTTCCCGCAGGCCGCCAGGGCCAACGCCGCCCTGTTCCTGGACGGCAAGGGAAAGAAGCGCCGTGCGGTGAGCGTCGCCGAATTGTACAACCGCATCGATTCCAAGATCATCCGGCGGATGGACCGCTACGAGGATATCGGACCGCTGCTCGCCGAAGTGGCGCGCCCGCCCCAGCGGACCATGCAGGCCAATGCGCTCATGCCGTAGGGAGCCTCATGTTTCATGAGAAATACTCTCCTCCTGAAGAGAGGCCTTTTCTCACGATGCGCTAGAAAGCCTTGAAGGTGATGATCGTGTGCGTGTCGGCGATGTTCGAGATGGATTGCACGTTCTCGGCGATGAAATGCCCGATATCGACATCGTCATCCACGTGGAACTTGGCGAGGATGTCGTAATTGCCGGCCGTCGAGTAGATCTCGGATGCGATCTCCCGGTCGGCGAGCTGGCTTGCCACCTCATAGGTCTTGCCGAGTTTGCATTTGATCTCGACGAAGAAGGTCTGCATCGGGCACTCCAGGATTGGCTCACGGGCCTTGCGGCTGATTGTGATATGGCACGAGACCGCGTCCGCGTGAACCCGTGACGGCGGCACCGGACAGGCGTTATTCAGGTCCGTCCGACGCTGACATAGGAGAAGCCGCGGCGGCGCATCTCGTCCGGGCGGTAGATATTGCGCAGATCGACCACCACCGGCGCGGCGAGGGCCGCGTGCAGGCGGGCGAGATCGAGCGCCCGGAACATGTCCCATTCGGTGACGATGACCAGCGCCTCGGCCTCGCGGGCACAGTCATAGGCATCCTTGGCATAATCCACGTCGGGCAGTAGGGCTTTTGCCGCCTCCATCCCTTCCGGATCGTAGGCGCGGATCCTCGCCCCGGCATCCTGCAGGGTGCGGATGATGTCGAGGGCCGGCGCTTCGCGCATGTCGTCGGTGTTCGGCTTGAAGGTGAGCCCCAGCACGGCGATCGTCTTGCCGCGCACCGAGCCGCCGCAGGCGGCGATGACCTTGCGGCCCATGGCGCGCTTGCGCTGGGCATTGACCGCCTCGACCGCCTCGACGATGCGGATCGGCGCCTCGTAATCCTGCGCCGTCTTGATCAGGGCCAGCGTATCCTTGGGAAAGCACGAGCCGCCATAGCCCGGACCGGCATGCAGGAACTTGGAGCCGATGCGGTTGTCGAGCCCGATGCCGCGGGCGACATCCTGCACATTGGCGCCGACCTGCTCGCACAGATCGGCGATCTCGTTGATGAAGGTGATCTTGGTGGCGAGAAAGGCGTTGGCCGCGTATTTGGTCAGCTCCGCCGTGCGCCGCGAGGTGACGAGAAGCGGCGACTGGTTGAGATAGAGCGGGCGGTAGAGCTCGGTCATCACGGAGGCGGCGCGCTCGTCCTCGGTGCCGATGACGATGCGGTCGGGCCGCTTGAAATCGGTGATGGCGGCGCCTTCGCGCAGGAATTCCGGGTTCGACACCACGGCGAAATCGGCCTCGGGCCGGGTTTCGCGAATAATCCGCTCGACTTCGTCGCCGGTGCCGACCGGCACGGTCGATTTGGTGACGACGACCGTATAGCCATCCATGGCGGCGGCGATTTCGCGCGCCGCCTGATGGACATAGGACAGGTCCGCATGCCCATCGCCGCGTCGGGACGGGGTTCCGACCGCGATGAAGACGGCCTCGGCGTTCTTCACGGCGTCCGTCAGGTCGAGGGTGAAGGACAGGCGGCCTTCGCGCATGTTCTTGGCCACAAGCTCCGACAGCCCGGGCTCGTAGATCGGGATCTCGCCCTGCATCAGGGCCTCGATCTTGCCCGGATCCTTGTCGACGCAGATGACGTCGTGGCCGAAATCCGCAAAGCACGCGCCCGAGACCAAGCCGACATAGCCGGCCCCAATCATCGCTACTCGCATCAGGACATCCCCATTCTTCAAGGGCAGGGTTTAAGGGTGGCGGGGCCTAGCCGCAAGCCACCCCTTCGGGCAGCTCCAACGGTGCTTTGAAACAAGGATTCCCCAGGATTTCTTTTGACATTCGCCTCGCTCGCGCACAAAACACCGCCGTTTCTGAACGAGGGTATTCCGAGGGAATTCATGGACAATCCTTTTCTCGTCGAGGTTACACGGGGCCGTTTGGTCGAATCACGCCACCGGGGCAGTGTTGCCGTCGTCGACGCCGAGGGCGGCACCGTCCTGACCCTGGGCGACGTGGAGCGGCGCGTTTTCCCGCGCTCGGCCGTGAAGGCGTTCCAGGCGCTACCTCTCGTGGAAAGCGGGATCGCGGACAAATTCGGGCTGACGGATGAGGAGGTCGCCCTGGCCTGCGCCTCCCATTCAGGCGAGCCGCAGCATGTGGCCACCGCCGCTTCCATATTGGCGAAGGCCGGCCAGGATGCAGGCTGCCTCGAATGCGGCACGCATTGGCCCCTGGGCGAGGCCGCGAGCCGGGCGCTTGCCGCTCGGGGTGAGCAGCCGTCGCAGCTTCATAATAATTGCTCGGGCAAGCATGCTGGCTTCATCTGCCTGTCCTGTGGCATGGGCGACGACCCGAAGGGCTATGTGACGGCGCAGCATCACGTTCAGCGGACGGTGCGGAGCGCGCTCGAGGACCTCACCGGTGCCTCGCATACGGAGGATGTCAGCGGCATCGACGGCTGTTCGATCCCGACCTATGCCATCCCGCTGCCAGCCCTAGCCTTCGGCTTCGCCAAATTCGGCGCAGGCGTCGGCATTTCACCCGGCTGCAAGTCCGCCGCGGAGCGCATCCGCCGCGCCGTGGCCCAGAATCCCTTCATGGTCGCCGGAACGGGCCGTTTCGACACGAAGATAATGGAAGTGCTCCGCCAGCGGGCTTTCGTGAAATCCGGAGCCGAAGGCGTCCATTGCGCCGCCTTGCCGGAACTCGGCTACGGCATCGCGGTGAAAGCCGATGACGGCACCGGTCGGGCCTCCGAAATCATCATGGCGAACCTCATCATGCGCCTTCTCAAGCTCAGCGATGAAGAGCACGCCGTAATCGCACCGTTGGCGCAGCCCGCGCTCAAGAACTGGAACGGTATCGAGGTGGGCCAATTACGGGCGGCCCCGGATCTTCTGCCGTAAGACATCGAAAAGGGCTGGAGGTTTTCCCTCACAGCCCTTTCGAACCTAGCCTGATCAGGCTCCGTCAGATGACGAAGAAATCGGCGGCCGTCATTTTGAGTTTCTTGGCGATCGTGGCGAACTGTACCGCCTTGCCCGCGCCATTCCCGTCGGCGTCGTAGTACAGGATGCCCTTCTTGTCGTCGTAGATGATGCGGTCGTCCTTGTCGTGAGCCTTGGCCCCAATCCAGAAGGCGCCTTTTGAGAGCGCGCCCTTCTTGGCGATCTTGGAGAAGATGGCCTTCGAGAGATGAATCGTATCGTCCTTCACGTCGAAGTCGGCGATCTTGTCGATGTTTGTCGAGCCGAGCTTCGTGCTGAAAACGAACACGTCCCTGCCTGCCCCGCCCACAAGAACGTCCTTGCCGAGGCCGCCATTAAGGGTGTTCGCCGCAGCATTGCCCGTGATCGTATTGTTGGAGGCGTTGCCTGTCAGCTTGAGTGCGCCGAAGCCGGAGGCGGTGAGGTTCTCCACATAGGCGGCCAGGATGTAGCTGACGGACGAGATGACGTGGTCGGCCGTCCCCCCAGATGAGGTTTCAACGATTTGGTCGCCGATATCGTCCACATAATAGAGATCGTTGCCTGCGCCCCCTCTCATCAGATCCGCGCCCGATGCGCCGTCGAGGGTATCGTCGCCCGCTCCGCCATCGATGGTGTTGGCGGCTGCGTTGCCTACGATAAGGTTGGCGCCGGCATTGCCGGTCAGGCTGATGGATGCCGTACCCGTCGCATAAAGATTTTCGAGATTCTCGCTGAGGATGAAACTGCTGGAGGTCTTGACCGTATCGACGCCCCCGCCGGCTCCTTCGACGATGACGTCGGTAGGGGCGTCCACGTAGTAGGTATCGTCACCCGCTCCGCCGATCATCATGTCGGATCCGCTCCCGCCATCGAGCGTGTCGTTTCCGATGCCGCCGTCGAGGGTGTCGTTTCCGCCACGGCCCGTCAGATGGTCATTGCCGGCGGCTCCCCCAAGGTAATCGTCATATTCGGTCCCGACATATTGGTCGTTTTCGCCGGAGCCGGGGAGATTGATCCCCTCGAAGCGGGCATCCAGAACCTGTCCGCGGATTCCGTCCGCATCGTCGCCGCGGCCCGCAATGGCCTCATCCCAGGCGACGATAATTCGGCCATCGTTGAGTTCGATCAGGGATGGAGCAGCGCGCTCTCCCATGTCGAAGGATTTGCTGACGACCGTATCGTCGCCGATATGGTTCTTGTTCTTGTCGAAAACGGCAATGCGCACCTGAGGAACGCCGGGATCCTGGTAGTCGAGATAGGAGATGGCGAAGCCGCCTTTCGCCAGGGCGGTAACGCCGGGCGTGCTTTGATCGCCGGCCGTGAGCTTGTTCACGACGAAAACGGCGCCATCTTCCGTCCCGTTCGATTGATAGACTTGGGCCATGACGGCGCGGCCATTTCCATCGCCGCTTTCCGAGGTCCAGGTGATGATGAAACGGCCATCCGCCAGAGCGGTTGCAACGGGGCGCGTGCCTTTTTCGATCGTGGCACGTAAGACGAACTCGCTGTCCGCCGTGACAGTGGTTCCGTTGGTCGTGAAAATCCGCGCATGAACCTTTTCGATGAGATCGTCGGGGTTCGAGCCGATATCATTGAAGAAGGTAATGAAACGGCCGCCTCCCAGCGCCACCAGGGACGAATTGGTCTGAGACCCGGCAGAGGTCTCGTTGACCGTTTGCGTTCCGCCATAAACCTTTCCATCCGCGCCGTAGACCACGGCCTTGACGCCGGCATCGGCAGTAAGTGCCGGATCGGCATAGGTGTCGCCGGCCTGGTTCGTGTAGGTGATGACGAAGCCTTTGTTGGGTAGCGCCGCGATGCGGGGCATCGTCAAGGGAGCATCTGTGCTCGAAGCGACCTCGAAATCATCGTCGCCGATCCGGTCGCCGTTCGCATCGTAGGGCGTACCATCCACATTGAAGATGCGGGCCCTTATCGAATAGTGATCCACGTCGCCGATTTTGACGTGGTGCTCCCAGGCATAAACGATACGCCCGTCGCTCAAGGTCGTGACGACGGGTTTCGCGTGCGCGCCCTCGAGGGTGCTGTTGATGCGGATCGGGTCACCCTGCGGCACAGCGCCCGAGTAGAAGCGCTGCGCATAAATCGCGCTGGCTTCCGTGTCGGCGCCCGTGCTGCTGCCATCCTGCCAAACGGCCAGGAACCGTCCGTTATCGAGCGCCTGCAACTGGACGGCCTTCTGCACGCCGTCCTTTACGGTATTGACCAGAAACTCTCCCCAGAGAACGGGCGACGCCATGATAACCCCCTTGTGGAACCCGATCACTCAGGTCTGTATTATTTATCATATAACGTTACATATATGTGACATCCGCAAGGGCTAGGCAAGCAACTTCCAATGGTGCCGCACAGTTATGCGGCCGCTTGATCGAGGGGAGAACGGCGAGGGGAAAGGGAAGGGAAATTCCCATAATCCCAACAATCCACGATCTTCTCTGCATTTGGCGCGTTGCGGCAATCGCACCCATCGCCTCTAAAGCCTCGGACCTAAAAGTGGAAGCCACTTTTAGGTCCGAGGCTTTCTCCTTTGATGAGAGCATCGTGTGGCCGCTAAACCGGGGCCACTTTTGCGCACGATGCTCTAGACATTTGTGCTGGTCGAGAAGTTTGGCCCAGAGCTTGTCGGGAATTTCGAGAGCCAGCCTTGCTCAGGACCGGAGTAGCCTCGAAATCGGCCAGAGCGCTGCGACGCGATCTCCTAGGATAGCTTGACAACGAGGCAAAGAGAGAAGGCCGGGATAGCTATCTCCGGCCTTGTCACATATCCGTCAAAGATCATTCAAAGATCATGTAGCTGTTCGAACGAGCTCCAGCTCATGCTCATATCACCATGAAATCGCTGGCGGTCAGTTTGAGGTTCTTGGAGAGCTTGGCGATCTCGACCGCCGTGCCCTTGCCCGAACCATCGGCATCATAGGACAGCACGCCGGTCTTCTTGTTGTAGATCAGGTAGTCGTCCTTGTCCTTGGCCTTGTCGCCGATGGTGAAGAAGCCCTTGGC
>NZ_JBFRFT010000014.1:0-114845 GCF_052114965.1 Microvirga sp. 2TAF3
CCTTTGCCAAGATCAAAGCGCGCCTGCGCAAGGCCGAGGCCCGAACGTTCGACGCGCTCTGGCGCGCCCTCGGCGACATCTGCGATTTGTTTGAGTCGCACGAGTGTTGGAACTTCCTCAGGGCTGCCGGATATGCGTCCGTTTAACCGCCCGATGCTCTAGAGCATCGTGCGGAAAAGTGGACTCGGTTTTCCGCAAAGAACGATGCGCTCATCCAACGAGAGAGCATCGGATTGATCCCAGAAGTGGAATCCACTTTTGGGTCCGATACTCTAGGAAATCGACTCGGAAATCTTCGGGGCCAACGCGTTCACGGCGCCCCCGATCAAGTTCGTACTCAGAAGATGCTCGGTCGTCAGGCTGAAACGGATGGGTTCGAGCGCTTGAGGGAGGGAGGCGATCCAGTCCTTCATGTCCTGCGCCGCCGCCACCGCATCGGACCGGCCTACGGCCTTGAAGCGTACGAGCGAGCCCGGGCGCAACTGCGCGAACCGGTCGAGATCGGCGCTGATCACAGTGGCGATCTTCGGGTAACCGCCTGCGGTCTGCCGGTCGCGCATCAGCACGATGGGCTGGCCGCTGCCCGGCACCTGGATATGGCCATCCACGATGCCGTCCGAGACGATGTTGAAACCCTTGGCATGTTCGAGAACGGGCCCCGTGAGCTGGAAGCCCATGCGGTCGGCCTGGGAGCTGATGGTGAAATCGCTCTCCAGGAATGTGCGGATGGCTTCCGGGGTGAAGTAATCGTCCTGTGGGCCGAGCATCACCCGGATCGGCTCGTCGCCTCCCGGCAGGTCGCGTGAGAGACGCATCAGGGGACCTTCCTGCGCCTCCGGCTTGCAGGGCAGGCGATCGCCTGCCTGAAGAGGCCTGCCGCTCAGGCCGCCGAGGCGGGATCTGAGATGGAAGGACAGGCTGCCGAGCTGAGGCGCGATCTCGAAACCGCCCGCGACGGCGAGATAGGCGAAGGAGCCGGTTTTGGCATGGCCGATCTCGGCCGTCTGGCCCTCCTTCAGGAGGGCGGCGGTCTGAGGAGCGACCGGTTTGCCGTCAATGCTCAAGGTGCAGCCCGCACCCGCCAGGGCCAGGCGGATATCGCCGCCCTCGTTGGTGAAAGCCCCGCCGAGATGCATGAACTCGATGGCTGCCGTTCCCGGCGGATTGCCGACGAGGACGTTCGCGACGGCGAGGGCACGCAGATCCATCGCACCGGAGGGAGAGACCCCGAAGCGCTGATAGCCGAAGCGCCCGCGATCCTGAAGGGTCGTCATCGGGCCACAGGTCTTCACCACGAGTCCGGTCATGACTTCACCCGTTCGGCCAGAGGTTCTCCGGCCAGGGCGGCGCGTTCGAGGGCCTCCCAGCGGGGGGAATCGACGGGTTCGAACACGACCTCGTCGCCTGCCGCCAGCAGAAAGGCGGGGTCGCGCTCCGGAGCGTAGCTGCGCACCGGGGTGCGGCCCAGAAGATGCCAGCCGCTCGGGCATTCGATGGATGCGACGGCGGCCTGAACGCCGCCGATGATGATCGAGCCGCTGGGAATCTTGGCCCGCGGCTGCGTCCGGCGCGGCGTTGCAAGCCGTGGATCGAGGCCGCCGAGATAGGCGAAGCCGGGCATGAAGCCGATCATGTAGATGCGATAGACGGCGCCCGCGTGAAGATCGATGACCTGCTTCGGCTCCAGCCCATGACGCTGCGCCACTTCGTCCAGATCTGCCCCGAAAGCGTCGCCATAGACGACCGGTATCTTCCATCGCTGGCCGACCGTATTGCGCGGCGCCAACGCCTCGGTCTCGGAAGCCAGAAGCTTGGTCAGGGACTCGTAATCGACCAGGGTCGGGTCGAAATGCACCAGAAGCGAGCGGTAGGTCGGCACGGTTTCCAGCACGCCCGCCGGCGCCTTGGCCCGCAGGATTTCGTCGAGCGCAAGAACCTTGCCGTTCAGGTCCGGATCGATGCTGTCTCCGAACTCCACGGACAAGGCGCTATCGCCACAAGGCAGAATTTTCGGTGCCTGCACGACAAACCCGCTGAAACATGCCGAAGTTATAAGCTGCCCCCATCTCACATCAGGGCCCGTCATTCAACGGTGTTCTGCGAATCGATAGCATGCGCGGGAAGCATGTCGGGAGAGTGGCGAAGCTCATCGTTGGGCAAGTTGGGCCCCGCAAGTTGGCCCGATGGACACCCATCTGCCGGTTGCTTCATAGTGATCCGACCTTACTTGATGCCGAACTTCATATGCGGAGCATTCCATGACCCTGAAATCCAAGACCGCCGTCGTTACGGGATCGACCAGCGGCATCGGCCTCGCCATTGCCCGGGCTCTTGCCAAGGAAGGAGCTTCCATCGTCCTCAATGGGTTCGGACCGGCGGAGGAGATCGAGAGGGAGCGCGCAGGCATCGAGAGCGAGTTCGGCGTCAAGGCCATCTATTCGCCTGCGGACATGACGAAGCCGGAAGACATCGCGGGGATGATCCGCCTCGCGGAAGAGACCTTCGGGAGCGTCGACATCCTCGTGAACAATGCGGGCATTCAATTCGTTTCGCCGATCGAGGATTTTCCCGTCGAGAAATGGAACCAGATCATCGCCATCAACCTGTCCTCCGCCTTCCACGCCATCCGTGCCGCCGTTCCGGGCATGAAGGCCCGCAAATGGGGGCGCATCATCAACACGGCATCGGCCCATTCCCTCGTCGCGTCACCCTTCAAGTCGGCCTATGTGGCTGCCAAGCACGGCATTGCAGGCCTGACCAAGACGGTGGCGCTGGAGACGGCGACCCATGGCGTTACGGTCAACTGCATCAGCCCGGGCTATGTCTGGACACCCCTGGTCGAGAAGCAGATCCCCGACACCATGAAGGCGCGGGGACTGACCAAGGAGCAGGTTATCAATGACGTCCTGCTCGAGGCGCAGCCGACCAAACAGTTCGTGACGCCCGATCAGGTGGCGGCGCTTGCCGTCTTCCTGTGCTCGGATGCGGCGAGCCAGATCACCGGCGCCAACCTCTCGATGGATGGCGGCTGGACGGCCGAGTGACCGCTGTTTCTTCTTTCGCGAAGGCTCAAGCCCTCGCGAAAGCATCCGTCGTCTCGATGAGATGGTGGGTGATGCCCGGCTCGGTGAAGGCATGGCCGGCATTGGGCACCATGATGAAGCGCGCCTCGGGCCAAGCCTTGTGCAGTTCCCAGGCCGTGGCCGGGGGCGTGGCGATATCGTAGCGGCCCTGGACGATGACGCCCGGAATGTTTTTCAGGCGATGGGCATCGCGGATGAGCTGTCCTTCCTCGAAGAACCCCTCATTCACGAAATAGTGGTTCTCGATCCGTGCGAAGGCGAGGGCATAATGGTCGTCGCCGAACTGGTCGGAGTAATCCTGGTTCGGCAGAAGGGTGATCGTTTCGCCTTCCCACAGGCTCCAGGCACTGGCGGCTGCCATCTGGACGGTGGGGTCGGGATGGATGAGGCGCTTGCGATAGGCCGCCATCAGGTCGCCACGCTCCTCGACCGGGATCGGGGCGAGGAAGCGCTCCCACTTGTCCGGGAACATCCAGGAAGCTCCTTCCTGATAGTACCAAAGGAGCTCTGAGCGACGTAGCGTAAAGATCCCCCGGAGCACGAGTTCGCTGACGCGCTCGGGATGCGTCTCCGCATAGGCCAGCGCCAGCGTGCTACCCCAGGATCCTCCGAAGACCATCCACTTCTCGGCGCCGATCATCGTCCGGAGGCGCTCGATATCGGCGACCAGATGCCAGGTCGTATTGGCCTCGAGGCTGGCATAGGGCGTCGAACGCCCGCAACCGCGCTGGTCGAACAACAGGATCTGATACTTTGCCGGATCGAAAAGCCTGCGCTGGGACGGCGAGCACCCTCCACCAGGGCCCCCATGGAGAAACACGACGGGCTTGCCCTTCGGATTGCCGCAAAGCTCCCAATACACCCGATGCCCCCCGTCGACATCGAGCCAGCCATGGTCGTAGGGTTCTATCTCGGGATAAAGGGTGCGCATGACTTTAGGCTCCAGGAATGAGTGCTTTTCATAGCCGGGCGCAAAGGCGCTGTCAGCCTACCCCAACGTTAAATTGAGCCGGCTCAGGGATGGCGGTATAACTTGTTTAAAACACTAGCGCGTCGTCCGAGTGTCATATAATTTTGCAACTTGGGAACACGGGTTGAACCCGGACCACATTGGAGGATGACATGTTGACCAAGCGCGCCAGCCTGAAGCTGGCTACGGCTTTCGCCGCTCTCATGGTCGCAGGTGCGGCGCAGGCCGCAGAGAAGCTACGGCTTCTGACCTGGGCTGATTACGCTCCGGCAGATGTCGTGCAGCAATTCACGAAAGAGACGGGCATCGAGGTCGAGATTACGCTCTCGAACAACGAAGAGATGATCTCGAAGCTGCGCGCCACGCAAGGTTCCGGCTTCGATCTCGTCCAGCCGAGCCAGGACCGCATCGCCGGCCCGCAGCAGGAATTCGGCATCTACAAGCCGCTGGACATGTCGAAGCTGAAGTCGGATCTCTTCATCGCCTCGATGCTCGAGGCGACCAAGAAGAACACGACGGTTGACGGCAAGGTCTATGGCGTCCCGCATATCTGGGGCACGGACGGCCTCGTCGTGAACACCAAAGCCGCTCCTGCCGTTGCCGATTATCCTGATCTGTGCAGCCAGGCTGTCGCCGGCAAGTCGAGCTTCCGTGCCAAGCGCCCGACGCTCATCGCCTTCGCTTTCGCCAACGGCATGGATCCCTTCGCAGCCTACAAGGACCAGAAGGAATATGCCGCGCTGATGGAGAAGGTCGGCGCCAAGCTCGCCGAGTGCAAGAAGAACGTGAAGTTCTTCTGGGATGGCAAGGACCAGCTCCTGAACGCCCTTCGTTCCGGTGAAGTCGTTGCCGCCATGGCCTGGGATACGGGTGGCTGGAAGCTGAATTCCGAGAACCCGGACATCAAGTTCATCGCGCCGAAATCGGGCGCGCTGGGCTGGGTCGATACGTTCGCGATTCCCTCCAAGGGCCGCAATGACGACGCCGCCTACAAGTGGATCAACTTCAACATGCGCCCTGAGATCGCCGCCAAGGTCGCCGCGTCCGCCGGCAACTTCACGGCCTCGAACGGTGCCGACAAGCTGATGCAGGGCAAGCTGAAGGATCAGTTCGCCGAGAGCTTCCCGAAGGCCGCAATCGACAACATCAAGTGGTATCCGGCGGTGCCTGCCGGCATCGAGGAGATCGAGGGCAAGGTGCTCGACCGCCTGAAGGCCGGTTCGTAATCTCACCCTTGGCTGATCGTCATCCCCCGGCCTCGTCCGGGGGATGACTCTTTATGTTTGCACCATCCATGTCACAATCCACCGATCTCGACCTCGTCAACGTCACCAAGCAGTTCGGCGCGCATGCGGCCGTCAACGATGTGACTTTCAGTGTCGCCCGCGGCGAGTTCTTCTCGATTCTCGGACCCTCTGGCTGCGGCAAGACCACCTTGATGCGCATGATCGCGGGGTTCGAGAACCCGACCTCCGGCGACATCCGTATTCGTGACAAGTCCATGATCGGCGTTCCGGCCAATCGCCGCCCGGTCAACATGGTGTTCCAGAGCCTCGCGCTCTTTCCCATGATGAGCGTGGGCGAGAATGTCGCCTATGGCCTGACCTGCCGCGGCGTCGGTCGCGCGGAGGCCGACGAGCGTGCCGCGCGCATGCTGGAGCGCGTCGGTCTCAAAGGTTTCGGGGAGCGCCGCGTTACGGCTTTGTCCGGAGGCCAGCGCCAGCGCGTGGCCATTGCCCGCTGTCTCGTGCTCGAGCCGACCCTTGTCCTTCTCGACGAGCCGCTGGGCGCGCTCGATCTCAAGCTGCGCGAGCATATGAAGATCGAACTGAAACAGCTCCAGGGCACCTTCAACACCACTTTCGCTTATATCACGCACGATCAATCCGAAGCGCTCGTCATGTCGGATCGGATCGCCGTAATGAATCAAGGCCGCTTCGAACAAGTGGGAAGCCCACGCGAACTTTATCACAACCCCATGACACCCTTTGTCGCGAGCTTTGTCGGCGAGACCAATCGCTGGGCAGGCGAGGGGGTATCGAGCGGGAGTGATGCAGCAAGTATCCGTCTTGCGTCCGGTACCGTCGTTCAAGGAACGGGGGCGACGTCTCCGAAATCCGCTCTCGGCTTCGTCAGACCGGAAGCGATCGCCCTGGCGCAAAGTGCCGAGAGCTTGGGGGCGCTGCCGAACCGCTTCGAGGGCCGCGTGTCCGCAGTTCTGTTCGATGGGGCGAATTCGAGCCTGCTCGTCGAAACGTCAGGCTTCGATCAGCCGGTCCGCGCCGTGCTGCCACAGGCCGGACCGCTTGCGGGGATCGAGGTCGGGGCACCGATCCATGTGGGCTGGACGGCGGATGCGATGAAGGTTTTCGCCGCATGAAATCGGCACGGAATCTCACTCTGTTTCTGCTGCTGGCCCCGGCGATCCTGTGGCTTGGCCTTCTCATCGTCCTGCCGCATGTGGAGATCCTCATTCTCTCTTTCAGCGAGAGGGTGGGCCCGCGTGTCTATGCCTTCGGCTTCGGGAATTATCTCGAGTTCTTCACCGAGCCGCTCTATTGGCGGACTTTCGCCCGCACGGCGGTGATGTCGATTCTCGTGACGGCGCTGACCCTCGTGCTTGCCTTTCCCATTGCGCTCTACATCGCCCGCGTGGCGCAAGGGCGCCTGAAGGCGATGCTTTTGTTGTTGTGTCTTCTGCCGTTCTGGGTGTCCGAACTCGTGCGGACCTTGGGCTGGATGATGCTGTTGCGGGAGACCGGCCTCATCTCCTACCTGCTCCAGATGACGGGCCTCGCAGGCCAGCCGGTCGAAATGCTCTACAATGACGGCGCCGTGATCCTCGGTTTGGTCTATGGCGGGCTTCTGTTCATGATCGTGCCGCTCGCCAATGCGCTGGAGAGCCTGGATCAGTCCGTCGTCGAGGCGGGTTACGATCTCGGTGGGAGCCGCTGGACCGTCCTTCGCCGCATCGTCATCCCCCATGCGATGCCGGGCATCGTCGCCGGTTCTATCATCGTCTTCATGCTCACAGTCGGCAATTTCGCGACGCCGGTGCTGCTCGGCGGCAAGAACGGGCTGTGGTTCACCGAGCAGATCTATGCCCAGTTCATCACGCGCTTCAACTGGCCTCAAGGCGCCGCCTTCGGCATGCTCCTCCTCGTGCTTTCCTCGGCCATCGTCTGGGCGGGCCTGCGTCTCAGCGGGCAGAGCCTCGGCACGACATTGCGGCAGGCTTGAGCCATGAACCGTCCCTCGATCGTCTGGAAACTCTACATCGCGGCGTTCTACATCTTCCTGTTCGCGCCGCTTCTGGTCGTGGCGATTTTCGCCTTCAATGCCAGCCCGTTCCCATCGCCGCCATGGAAGGGTTTTACGCTCGAATGGTTTACCGGCAACGGTGCGGTCTTCGGAAAGCCGGGCGTGCTGATGGATCCGATCTGGCTCACTAGCATCGGCAACAGCCTGAAAGTAGCGTTGCCGGTGGCACTCCTCGCCGTGCTCATCGGCACGGTGAATGCCTGGGTTCTGGAACGAGCAGAGTTTCGCGGCAAGACACTGTTCGCCATGATGATGCTCTGGCCCCTCGTCATTCCGGGGGTCATCCTTGGCATTTCGATCCTGGCCTTCTTCTCCCGCGTGGCGAATGGGCTCGAAGACGTGTTTCAGACGGATCTCGATCCGCTTCGGCCAGGGCTGCCGCTCGTCATTCTCGGACAACTCTCCTTCATTCTCACCATTGCGACGCTCATCATCGCGGCCCGCCTGCGCAAATTCGATCGTGCGCTTGAAGAAGCTGCCCTCGATCTCGGCGCCAGCCGTGCGCGCGTGCTGAGGACAGTCACTTTGCCGTTCCTGCGCCCCGCGCTTATCGGCGCGGGCCTCGTCGCGCTTCTGATGTCGTTCGAGAATTTCAACACGACCCTGATGCTCGTCGGCTCCGATCCGCCGCTGCCGATCACCATGTATGGGCAGATGCGCGAAGGCGCGACTCCGGCCATCAACGCGGTCAGCCTTATGCTGATGCTGGCCGTCGGAGGCATTGCGAGCCTGTTCGCCCTGACAGCGAAGGCTGAAAGATAAGGCGAGGGATCGCCAGCCGCCATCTCTAGCTGCGGCATGACAAGAAATTGAAGCCCGTTCCGGTTTATGAACCGGGACGGGCTTGTTTCTTATTTCCCCCAGGTCCGCTCCAGGACGTTGACCCAGTTCTCGTAGCAGAGCTTGCGCAGCGTCACTTCATCATAGCCGTGCTTGCGCATGGCCTCGACCAGTCGCGGCAGGCCGCGGGCATCGCCGATCTCGGCGGGGATCGTCGCGCCATCGAAGTCCGAGCCGAAGCCGACGCCATCGACCCCCACATGCTCGATCAGATGGTCCATGTGACGGATCATCTCGTCCAGAGACGTGTCCTCGCTGCGCTGACCGTCCGGGCGGATGAAGGAGGTGGCGAAGTTCACGCCGACCATGCCGCCGCTCTCACGGATCGCGGCGAGCTGCTTGTCGGTGAGGTTGCGCGAATGAGGGCTGATGGCGTGGACATTGGAATGCGTCGCGACGAGCGGCGCATCGCTCATCTTTGCCACATCCCAGAAGCCTTTTTCGTTCAGATGCGAGAGGTCGATCATGATCTTGAGGCGGTTGCACGCCTTGATCAGCTCGCGCCCGCGCTCGGTCAGGCCGGGGCCCGTATCGGGACTGGAGGGATAGCGGAACGGCACGCCGTGGCCGAAGATGTTGGAGCGGCTCCAGACCGGTCCGATCGAGCGCAGGCCGCTGCCATAGAGCACGTCGAGCATGTAGAGGTCCGGATCGATCCCTTCCGCGCCCTCGATGTGCAGGATCGCCGCAAGCGACCCGGTCTTCAGGCATTCACGGATATCGGCCGCTGTGCGGCAAACCTTCACTTCACCTTTCGAGGCCCGCTCGATGCGCAGGAGCAGGGCCGCCATATGGACGGTCACCTGCTGGCTCGGTGCAAGAGTGAGCGGTTCGGGGAGGGGAATGTCGTATTGCGGCTTCGTCATCAGATCGTCGATGTCGAGAGAGCCGCCTTCGGACGGAACATAGACCGCGAAGAAGCCACCCGCGAAGCCGCCTTCCTTCATCCGGGGCCAGTCGAGGTGACCGATATTGTCGCCATCGAGAAAGGCGCGCTCCGGCTCCAACTTGCCGCGCATCAGGCGAAGAAGAACGTCATTGTGACCATCGAAGATAGGCATCAGGGAGGAACGGGACATGGGTTCACGCACAGTTTGGAAAACGGATGAAGCGGTTCAGGCGGATAGGGCAGTGACAGGATCCACAGGATCCCTCGAGAAGCCTTGGCTCGCCTGAATCAGAGATTGCGTATAGCTGTTCGAGGCCTGACCCGAACGCAGGGCCGCGGCACTGGTTTCTTCGACGGCTTCGCCGTGACGCATCACCAGAAGCCGGTCGCACAGATGCGCGACGACGGCGAGATCGTGACTGACCAGAATGTAGGTCAGACCCAGTTTGCGGCGAAGCTCGTCGAGCAGGTTCAGGATTTCGGCCTGCACCGAAGCATCGAGGGCGGAGGTCGGCTCGTCGAGGAGCAGAACTTTCGGGCGCAGGATCAGCGCCCGGGCGATGGCGATGCGCTGGCGCTGCCCGCCCGAGAGCTGGTGCGGGTAGCGGAAGCGGAAGGAGGGGCCCAGGCCCACCTCGCGCAGAGCCTGCAGGATGCGCGCCTCGGCATCCTTCTCGCCGTGGATGGCGAGAGGCTCGGACAGCGTGCGGTCGACTGTGTGGCGCGGGTGGAGCGACGCATAGGGGTCCTGGAACACCATCTGCACCGTGCGGTAGAACGCCTTGTCGCGCGGATTCTTCACCTCTTTCCCATCGACGCGCACATGCCCGCCGGAGATGGGGGCGAGGCCGCAGATGGCCCGCAGGACGGTCGACTTGCCGGAGCCTGACTCGCCGACAAGTCCGTAGGACGCGCCCGTCTCCACGTGGAAACTGACGTTCTTGACCGCGTCGACGCGGAGGCGGCCCATTCCATAGACGACTTGAAGATTCTGAATATCGAGCATTGGATCTGTCACTGCGCCCAGGCAGGATCGCGGTTGAGGGTGGGGAGCGGACGAACGTCGTCCGTCAGCGTCGGCAGGCAGCGCATGAGCCCCTGCGTATAAGGGTGTTTCGCTTCCCGCAGATGCTTTGCTTCCAATTCCTCGACGATACGGCCCGCATACATCACGAGAACCCGATCGCAGAACGACGAGACCAGCTTCAGGTCATGCGAGATGAAGATGAGGCTCATGCCGCGCTCGGAGACGAGCTCGTCGAGGATGCGCAGAACCTCCATCGAAACCGTCACGTCGAGGGCGGATGTGGGCTCGTCGGCGATGAGGAGATCCGGGTCGGTGACCAGCATCATGGCAATCATGGCGCGCTGCCCCATGCCGCCCGAGACCTCGTGCGGATAGAGCGCGAAGACGCGGGCCGGATCGCGCATCTTCACCGCCTCCAGCATTGCGAGAGCCTTATCGCGAGCCTCAGCGCGGCCGGCCTTGGCATGGGCCTGATAGGCTTCGATGATCTGCTCGCCGATGGTCATGACCGGGTTCAGTGAATATTTCGGATCCTGCATCACCATGGAGATGCGTCCGCCGCGCAAGGTGCGCAGCGTCCGCTTCGAGGCGGTGAGGAGGTCGATCCCGTCGAAGGTCAGGCGCTTGGCCGTGACCTCGCCCGGCGGCGGCGTCAGGCCGAGAATGGCGCGGCCCGTCTGCGATTTTCCGGAGCCGGATTCGCCGACGATGCCAAGCCGCTCGCGGCCGAGCTGGAAGGATACGCCCCGCACCGCTTCCACGGTGCCGGTGCGCAGATGAAAGCGGACACGCAGGTCTTCTACTTCGAGAAGCGGCTTCGTCATTTCGCAGCCTTCGGATCGAGCACGTCGCGCAAGCCGTCGCCGAGTAGGTTGAAGCCAAGGCTCACCACGAAGATGGCCAATCCCGGCATGGCGGCGACCCACCATTGGTCGATGAGATAGTTCCGTCCCGTCGCGACCATCGCGCCCCATTCGGGCATGGGCGGCTGCGCGCCGAGACCGAGGAAGCCGAGGCCGGCGGCGGTGAGAATGATGCCCGCCATATCGAGGGTAACGCGCACGATGAGCGATGAAATGCACAACGGCACCACATGTCCTATGATGATGCGCGGCGTCGAAGCGCCTTGCAGCTTCACAGCGGCGATGAAATCGCTGTTGCGGATCATCAGCGTCTCGGCCCGCGCGATGCGCGCATAAGGCGGCCATGAGGTTATCGCGATGGCGATGACGGCATTCTCGATGCCGGGCCCGAGCGCCGCCACGAAGGCAAGCGCCAGAACCAGACGCGGGAAGGCGAGAAAGATGTCGGTAATGCGCATCAGCACCGTATCGACCCAGCCGCCGAGATAGCCGGCGATGGTGCCGACCATAAGTCCGATGGGCGTTGCGATGATCGACACCAGCAGGACCACGAAGAGGGTGACCCGCGAGCCGTAGATGATGCGTGAGAAGATGTCGCGTGCCTGGTCGTCCGTGCCGAGCCAGAACGTCTCGCTCGGCGGCAGGAGACGCTGCGTGCGCAGGTCGCCGCCGGCGATCGGCGAATAAGGCGCGAGAAAATCGGCGAACAGGGCCACGAGGATCAGGAGCAGCACGATACAAAGGCCGAAAACGGCTAGCGGATTCTTCGTGAACGAGCGCCAGCCGAGATAGGCGCGGCCGAGCCGCGCCTGTGAGCGGGAGCCGGGTTCGGACGAGAGAAGCCATGCCCGCAGGCTGGTGGGTTGGGAGAGAGCAGGGGAGCCGGCCATCAGCGGGTCCTCGGATCGAGCAGACGATAGAGCAGATCGGACACGAGATTGAGCAGCACAAAGACGGTGCCGATCACCAGCGTTCCGCCCAGCACCGCGTTCATGTCTGCATTCTGCAGCGAATTTGTGATGTATTGGCCGAGGCCCGGCCACGCGAACACGGTCTCGGTGAGCACGGAGCCTTCGAGCAGGTTCGCATAGGACAAGGCGATCACGGTCACCAGCGGCACAGCGGCGTTGCGAAGGGCGTGGCACCAGATGACGCGAAACTCGGACAATCCCTTCACTCGCGCCGCGATCACGTATTCCTGCGCCAATTCATTGAGCATGAAGGAGCGTGTCATGCGGCTGATATAGGCGAGCGAAAAATAGCCGAGCAGGCACGCGGGGAGGATGATGTGTGAGACCGCATCCCAGAACGCATCCCACTGGCCCTGCATTGCCGTGTCGAGCAGCACGATGTTCGTGACCGGAGTATAGAGATAGGAATAGGCCACATCGATGCGTCCCGGACCCGGAACCCAGCCGAGCTTGGCATAGAACAGCAGCAGGCTCATGAGGCCGAGCCAGAAGATCGGAATGGAGTAGCCGGCAAGGCCGATGAAACGGACGAACTGGTCGAGCAGGCTGCCGCGCTTCACGGCGGCGAGAACGCCGAGCGGAATGCCGACGAGCGTGCCGATCAGTGTGCCCAATGTCGCGAGCTCGAAGGTGGCCGGAAAGGCGTTCCTGATATCCGTCATCACCGGGTTCGTGGTGAGGACCGAATTGCCGAAATCGCCGACGACGGCTTTCTTCAAGTAGATCCAGAACTGCTCGATGAGCGGCAGGTCGAGGCCGAGTTCCTGGCGCACGCGGGCATAAACCTGCGGCGGAGCCCTGTCGCCGACAATGGCGAGCACCGGATCGATGGGCACCACGCGGCCGATGAAGAAGGTGACGGCAACCAGCCCAAGAAGGGTCGTCGCCAGCACGAGAATGAATTGAGCGGTCTTCGTAAGGTAGAAGCGGAGGGCATCGTGCCCTCCGCTTCCTTTTGCGATCGATGATGCCATTGCAGGTTTAGTTCTTCTTCGCCTGCGAGATGTCGTTGTCGCTGAAGGACGGGCCGAGGATGAAGTTGTCCACGTTCTTGCGCACGGCCGCTACTTCCGTCTGCTGCAGGAAGATCACGAACGGACCATCGTCGAGAACTGACTTCTGCAGCTCCTTGTACATCTGCGCGCGCTTCTCGCCGTCACGCTCCATCACGGCGGCGCGGGTCTTGGCGGTCAGCGGGCCCGGATCCCAGGCATTGCGCCATGCGAGCGGCTTCGCCTTGGCGCCGTCCGAGTTGTCGTCGTTCGCAGCGAAGGTATCCGCATTGGAGTTCGGGTCCTGATAGTCCGAGCCCCAGTTGCCGATATAGATATCGTGCTGGCGAGCGCGGTACTTGGTCAGGGCCTGCTTGGAGTCCATCGGCAGGATTTCGAGCTTCACGCCGGCCTGCGCGAAGGTGCTCTGCATGGCCTGGGCGACGCCCATAATCTCAGGCGTGGAGCGGGTGTCCATGGTGACCGAGAAGCCGTCCTTCAGGCCGGCCTTGGCGAGGAGTTCCTTCGCCTTAGCAACGTCGAGCTTGTAGGGGTTGTTGGTCTCGGCGCCGAGGAAGCCCTTGGGCAGGAAGTTCTGATGAACGTCGCCCTTATACTTCATGATCGTGTCGGCGATCGCCGAATAATCCACGAGGTACTTGAGTGCCTGGCGAACTTCGGGCTTCGACAGGTTCGGGTTCTTCTGGTTCAGGCCGAGATAGTAGACCGTGCCCTTCGGAGCGCTCTGGATCTGGACGTCCGCGTTCTTCGAGACGGCGGTGATCTCTTCCGGATTCAAGCTGCGCGCCACGTCGATGTCGCCTTTTTCGAGCAGAAGGCGCTGGTTCGCGGTTTCCTTGATGTGGCGATAGATCACGCGGGCAAGCGGGGTCTTCTTCTCGTAGTTCGGGTTGCGCTCGAGAACGAGAACCTCGTTTGCCTTCCAGTCGCGCATGATATACGGGCCCGAACCGGCATAATGCGTCTTCAGCCAGTTATAACCGAAATCGCCGTCCTTCTCGTTCTGCGTCAGCAGCTTCTTGTCGACGATGGAGGCGACCGAGTTGCCGAGGCAGTACAGGACCAGGGTCGGAGCGTAACCCTTGTCGACCTCGAACGTCATTTCGAGCGGGCCGGTCTGCTTGATCTTGTCCTTGACGTTGTTCTTGTCGAGGCCGAACTGGCCCAGGATGAAAGCCGGCGACTTGTCGAGGATGACGGCGCGCTGCAGCGAGTAGACCACGTCCTCGGCGGTGAGCGGGTTGCCGGAGGCGAACTTGCGGTTCGGCTTGATCTTGAAGGTATAGGTCTTGCCGTCCGGCGAGACCGTCCAGGACTCGGCGACCTGACCGGAGATCTTCGAGACGTCCTTGATGTCGTAGGTGATCAGGCGCTCATAGGTGTTGCCGTTGATCTCGGAGGCGCTCATCTCGAAGATCTCAGCGGGATCGAGCGAGATGATGTCGTCCATTTGCCAAGCCTCGACCAGCGTGTCCGGCGGCGTGGCCGCCTGGACGGCGGAGAACGAGGTTGCCATCGCGGCAGCCATGGCTGTCGACATGATGAATTTAGGTAGTCGTTTCATTGGCCAATTCCCTTACGGCGCTACGCGCGCCTGTTGTACGCAGTTATGAAAGGCAGATCGGACAGGCTCTGTCGAGTCTATCAACTGGTTTCGAACTGGTAAACGCTACGCACCATGCTTAATCGTCGGGCGGCCTGTCAATGCGGCTTGGCCTTGAGGGTTAACCTGTGGCAAAGGCTGTGGGCCTTGAAATCTGGATGAAACAAAGTGTCGGAAGAAGCCAAGAAACCCGGTGCCAATACCATGTGGGGCGGTCGGTTCTCGTCCTCGCCCAGCGCGCTCATGGAAGCCATCAATGCCTCCATCGGCTTCGACCGACGTCTGGCGTCGCAGGACATCCAGGGATCTCTCGCCCACAGCAACATGCTGGCGAAGCAGGGGATCATTTCCGAGGGCGACCGGGATGCGATCCACCAAGGCCTGCAAAGAGTTCTGGGCGAGATCGAGGCAGGTACGTTCAGTTTCTCCACGGCGCTTGAAGATATTCACATGAATGTGGAGAGCAGGCTCCGCGAGATCGTGGGCGATCCCGCAGCACGCGTTCACACGGCCCGCAGCCGCAACGATCAGGTCGCCCTCGACATCCGGCTATGGGTGCGGGATGCGCACGACCGGACGGACGAGCAGCTGACCAGGCTCATCAAGGCTCTTCTCGACAAGGCCGAGCCTCATGCCGCCACGGTCATGCCCGGTTTCACCCATCTGCAGAGCGCCCAGCCTGTGACGTTCGGTCATCACCTGATGGCCTATGTGGAGATGTTCGGTCGCGACCGCAGCCGGATCCGCGACTCCCGCAAGCGCCTGAATGAAAGTCCGCTTGGCGCGGGCGCTCTCGCGGGAACGTCCTTTCCCATCGACAGGCATATGACGGCCAAGGCGCTCGGCTTCGACGGGCCGACCCGCAACTCCCTCGATTCCGTATCGGACCGGGACAGCCTCATCGAGTTCATGTCCGCCGCCGCGATCTGCGCCATGCACCTGTCCCGTCTGGCGGAAGAGATCATCATCTGGATGTCGGCGCCCTTCGGCTTCGTGCGCCTGCCCGACCGCTGGACCACCGGCTCCAGCATGATGCCGCAGAAGCGTAATCCCGACGCGGCGGAGCTCGTGCGCGGCAAGACCGGGCGGGTCATCGGCTCCCTGGTGGCCGTGCTCACCATGATGAAGGGGCTGCCGCTCACCTATTCCAAGGATATGCAGGAGGATAAGGAGCAGCTCTTCGACACCGCCGATACGATCGAGATCGTGCTCGCGGCCATGACCGGCATGATCCAGGACCTTGAGCCCGTGCCGGAGCGCATGGCGGCCGTCGCCGGGGCCGGCTACTCCACGGCGACGGATCTCGCCGACTGGCTTGTGCGCAGCCTCAACATTCCCTTCCGGGATGCGCATCACATCACGGGGCGCATCGTCTCCGAGGCCGAGAAACGTGGCTGTACGCTGGAGGAACTCTCTCTCGATATTATGCAGGCGGTCGAGCCGCGCATCCATCAGGGGATCTATGGCGTCCTCAGCGTCGAGAACTCGGTCCGCTCGCGGACGAGCTTCGGCGGCACGTCGCCCGCCAATGTGGCCGAGCAGGTTGCTTGGTGGCGGGGCCGAGTTTGAGGCAGATTAACTTTTGAAGTGAATTTTATCAATGCCTTAGCTTGTCGGTTTGCGCCCACAAGCCAAGGTCTTGATAGGAGCGGAGTCAACCTCCATATTCCTGTCAGCGCCCGGCAACGGGTGCCTGAGTGCCGCATGAGCGGGCTCAAACCAACCGAAGTGCCTCTAACCTTGGGCTTCGAATATGTCGCGTCAGTCGCCCTTCGGGCATCCGTTCCTGTTAGGCTTCGATGAGATCGAGCAGGCGCTCGATCGGGTCGCAAAGGCCGCGGGGGATGGATACCCTCCCTATAATATCGAGCGTCTGGCGCGGACCGCGCAGGATCCCGAGCGCCTTCGAATCACCCTGGCTGTCGCCGGATTCACCCGGGATCAGCTCGAGGTGACCTTGGAGGAGAACCAGCTCGTCATCCGGGGGCGGCAGGTCGAAGATAAGGCAAGACACTTCCTGCATCGCGGTATCGCCGCCCGTCAGTTCCAGCGCGCCTTTCTCCTTGTCGACGGCATGGAGGTGCTGGGCGCTGACCTGTCCAACGGCCTGCTTTCGATCGATCTGGCCCGGCCTGAGCCGGAACGGATCATCCGCAAGATCGACATCGCCGCCCCGGACAAGGTGTGACGGCATTCGCGAAGGAGAGGTCCTGATGAACAACAATGCCAAGTTTCATGACGACGGGCCCTTGAACAAGGCTGAATTGGCCGCTCTCGGCGAGGGCCAGATGGCCTATGTGAAGCCCCTGTTGTCCGACGACATCGCCCGTCTTTTCCCGCAGGCGCCGGAGATCAAGCCCGGTCTGCGGCTTTTCGCCCTTCTGTCCGCCAGCGGCGAACCGATCGTGCTGACCGATTCCCACGATGCGGCGGTAGCCAATGCCTGGGCGCATGATCTCGAGACGGTGAGCCTTCATTAAGGCTCACCCTGCTTCCCTCGACTGATCGCTTCGATCGCGCCGATCAGGCGCTCCAGGTCTTCGGGCCGGGACAGGCGATGGTCGCCGTCCTTGATCAACGTCAAGGAGGCGCTGTCGCCCGGCAGGTGCTCCACAAGCTGAAGCGCGTGGCTCCACGGCACGTCCGGATCCTCCATCCCCTGCAGGATATGGACCGGGCAGCCGGTCTGGATCGGCGCGCCGAAGAGCAGGTGGCGCCGGCCATCCTCGATCAGCCTCTTCGTGATGGGGTAGGGATCGGGGGAATAGGTCGAGGGGCGGTGATAGACGCCGCTCTCCTCGATGGCGCGCTTGATGTCCTCGGGAAAACGGTCCCACATCAATCGTTCCGTGAAATCGACGGCAGGCGCGATGAGGATGAGCCCGAGAGGGGCGCGGTCGGGGCTCGTCTGCAGAAGATGCCGCGCGACGAGGAGCGCGATCCATCCTCCCATGGACGAGCCGACGAGAATGGGGCGGCTCGTCACGTGGCTCTCGATCACGGAAAGGCTGTCGTCCAGCCATTGCGAGATGGTGCCATCCTCGAAGGCGCCACCGGATTCGCCATGGCCGCTGTAATCGAACCTGAGAAAGGCGCGTCCGGCCTTTTCGGCCCAGGCATCCAGCGCTTCCGCCTTGGTGGAGCGCATGTCGGACTTGAACCCTCCGAGCCAGATGACCGGCGGACCTTTGCCCTCGCGGGAGAGAACGGCGATGTGACGCGCGTCTGGGGCCTGACCAAGGGCGACGGGTTGCGGCATGGTTAACTGATCCTCAACTGCTTTACAGCAACGTAAAGAAACGATTCTCGGACAGGGCTCTTACATCGGTGAGTTTTTCAAAGCGACCCAGCGGGGGAGCGCCGTTTCCTTCATCCAGCGTCCATCCGCTGGCGGGTCGGACCATCCTTCAGATCATTCCGGAACTCGAGGCCGGCGGCGCCGAGCGTACGGCGGTCGACGTGGCCGAAGGCCTTGCCCATGTCGGCGCCCGCGCTCTCGTGGCGACGGGGGGCGGCCGGTTGGTCGGCGAGCTTCAGGCCAAGGGAGGCATCTGGCTTCCTTTCCCGGCCGCGACGAAAAACCCTTTCTCCATGCTCCTCAATGTGAGGCGCCTCGCCAAGATCTGCCATCATGAACGGGTGGCTCTCGTCCATGCCCGCTCGCGCGCGCCGGCCTGGGTGGCGTTGGGCTCGGCGCGATCTCTCAATATTCCGTTCGTGACGACGTATCACGGCAGTTATTCCGGGCGCTCGTCGGTGAAGGTGCTCTACAACTCGGTCATGGCCCGGGGCGATGCGGTGATCGCCAACTCCGAATATACAGGCGATCTCATTCGCTCTCTCTATCCGCAGGCGACGGACCGGATTCGGGTGATCCACCGAGGCACCGATTTCTCGACATTCTCGCCTTCAGCCGTGTCGCCGGAACGGGTCGAGAGCCTGAGAAAGGCCTGGAACGTGGCGCCCCATGAACGGGTCGTTCTTCTGGCCGCGCGCCTCACGGGCTGGAAGGGGCAGAAGGTTCTGATCGAGGCTGCGGCCAAGCTGCGCGACAATGGCATCGCCGATGTCGCTTATATCCTCGCCGGCGACCCGCAGGGCCGGGATTCCTATGTGAAGGAGCTCGATAATCTGATCGAAGCGCGCAAACTGCAAGGCATCGTCCGCCGTGTCGGCCATTGCACCGACATGCCGGCGGCCTTCCTGGCGGCTTCGGTCGTGACCGTGCCTTCCACCGAACCGGAGGCTTTCGGCCGCTCGGCGGTGGAAGCCCAGGCCATGGGGACGCCGGTGGTCGTGTCCGATCTCGGCGCCGTGCCGGAGACGGTGCTCGCTCCGCCGGCCGTCCTGCCTTATGAGCGGACGGGCTGGCGGATCGCGCCCGGCGATGCCGATGCGCTGGCGGAGGCAGTCGGCGCGGCCTTGTCCCTCGGGGCGAGCGCCAGGGTCGCGCTCGGAGCCCGGGCGAGGGCCCATGTGGAACGCCACTTTTCGCTCGAGCGCATGGTATCGAGCACGCTTGATGTTTATTCTGCCTTGCTGGAAGGACATTTCCCGCGCAGAACAAGTTGACTTCCCGCGCGTTTGCGCGAAATGTCGAAACATTCGTGGTACCGTTACGGAGTCGGGGAGGGCTGAAAGTCCTATGGCTTCGGTCGGGCCACATAACAGGAGATACGAGCCATTCGCAGACCAATGAGACCTATGCCGGTGCCGCAAAAGGACGGACCGCGCGCCAACCGGGACATTCGCGGCGTTCGCGAAGTGCAGCTGATCGACGATACCGGCCAGAATCGCGGCGTCATGGCATTCTTCGATGCCTTGCGCATCGCCGAGGATGCAGGCCTCGACCTTGTCGAGATCGCGCCGAATTCAGCCCCACCCGTCTGCAAAATCCTCGATTACGGCAAATACCGCTTCCTTGAACAGAAGAAGGCCGCCGAGGCCCGCAAGAAGCAGAAGACTGTCGAAGTCAAGGAAATCAAGCTTCGCCCGGGCATCGACGATCACGACTACGACGTCAAGATGAAGGCCATGAAGGGCTTCTTCGAGGAAGGCAACAAGGTCAAGATCACCCTGCGCTTCCGCGGCCGCGAGATGGCCCACCAGGATCTCGGCCTGAAGGTTCTCGATCGCGTCAAGGCCGATGTGGGCGAAATCGCCAAGGTCGAGATGGAGCCGAACTTCGAGGGTCGTCAGGTCGTTATGGTGCTGGCACCCCGTTAAGGCTTAAGGTCTTTCGAGGCGGAAAGTCTCAATCCATCGCATTCCTGGCCGTCGGGATCCCGGCGGCCATTGCTTTTTCTGCGACCCTCTGCCATAAGCCGCCCTTCATCGAACCGCCCGGCTGATTAGGGCTGCCGTGGCGGTTCGTTTTTGCTCAGTGCAGCAATGAAAAGGCCAAGAGGCGGTCCGCCGCATCGAGGCTTGTCCAAAGGAGAGCCAAATGCCCAAGCTGAAGACGAAATCGGGCGCGAAAAAGCGCTTCAAGATCACCGGGACCGGCAAGGTCGTTTACGCCCAGTCCGGCAAGCGCCACGGCATGATCAAGCGGACCAACAAGCAGATCCGCAACCTGCGCGGCACCACCACCCTGTTCGCGGGTGATGCTTACAACGTGAAGAAGTACTTCCTGCCTAACGGCTAAGGCGGTCTCTCACATCCCGGATTTTGAAGGAGTTTTTCCATGGCCCGCGTCAAACGGGGCGTTACCGCCCACGCCAAGCACAAGAAGGTTCTGAAGGCCGCCAAGGGTTTCTACGGCCGCCGCAAGAACACCATCCGCATCGCCAAGCAGGCGGTCGAGAAGAGCATGCAATATGCTTATCGCGACCGTAAGAACAAGAAGCGCACGTTCCGCGCTCTCTGGATCCAGCGTCTCAACGCGGCGGTCCGCGAGCATGGCTTGACCTATTCCCGATTTATCGACGGTCTCGGCAAGGCTGGGATCGAGGTCGATCGCAAGGTTCTGTCCGAAATGGCCATCCACGAGCCGGCGGCCTTCGCCGCTTACGTGGAGCGCGCCAAGGCTTCGCTGCCGCAGCAGCAGGCCGCTTAAGCGACAACCTGGCTCCGGCGCGGCTGAAAATGTCAGCCGCGCCGCCTATATCCCGCCTCCGAGACCATCCGCACCGACGCCTTTGGGCTGTCGAAACGTCATTTTGCGGCTCGGACGGCTTGACGGTTCCCGCGCCGCGCATCACTCAAGCGCTTGCATTCTGGCAAGGGACCGATGACCGATCTCAACCAACTTGAACGCGACCTGCTTTCCCAGGTCGAAGCCGCTGGCGACGAAGCTTCCGTCGAGGCCGTGCGCGTGGCTGCGCTCGGCAAGAAGGGCTCCGTTTCCGAACTGCTGAAGACCCTCGGCGCCATGACGCAGGAGGAGCGCAAGGAGCGGGGCCCTCTCATTAATGGCCTGCGCGACAAGGTGCAGGGTGCGATTCTTGCCCGGAAGGAAACGCTCGCCGAATCCGCCCTCGATGCCCGCCTCGCTGCCGAGCGCGTCGACGTGACCCTGCCCGTGCAGGAGGGGCCGGAGACCCGAGGCCGCATTCACCCCATCAGCCAGGTGATCGAGGAACTGACGGCGATCTTCGCCGATATGGGCTTCTCGGTGGCCGAGGGGCCGGATATCGAGACCGACTACCTCAACTTCACGGCGCTGAACTTCCCCGAGGGGCATCCGGCCCGCGAGATGCACGACACCTTCTTCCTCGCCGCCGACGAGAAGGGCGAGCGCAAGGTGCTGCGCACGCATACCTCGCCGGTACAGATCCGCACCATGAAGTCGCAGCAGCCGCCGATCCGGGTCATCATCCCGGGCCGGACCTATCGCCACGACTCGGACCAGACCCACACGCCGATGTTCCACCAGGTGGAAGGCCTCGTCATCGATAGCGAGGCCAATATCGCGCATATGAAGTGGGTGCTGGAGGAGTTCTGCAAGGCGTTCTTCGAGGTCGATCAGGTGAAGATGCGGTTCCGCCCGTCCTTCTTCCCGTTCACCGAACCGTCTGCCGAGGTCGATATCCAGTGTTCCCGCAAGGGCGGCGAAATCCGCTTCGGCGAGGGCGAGGATTGGCTCGAAATCCTCGGCTGCGGCATGGTCCACCCGAATGTGCTGCGCAATTGCGGCCTCGATCCCGACAAGGTCCAGGGCTTCGCCTGGGGCATGGGAATCGACCGCATCGCCATGCTGAAATACGGCATGCCCGACCTGCGCCCCTTCTTCGACGCGGATGTGCGCTGGCTGAACCATTACGGCTTCCGCCCGCTCGACATTCCGTCCCTCGTCAGCGGCCTGACGGCGTAAAGGAGAGAAGAAAATGAAATTCACCCTCTCCTGGTTAAAAGACCACCTCGACACCCCGGCTTCCCTCGACGAGATCGTGGAAACGCTCACCCGTATCGGCCTCGAGGTCGAGGGTGTGGAGGACAAGGCGAAGACGCTGGCGCCCTACAGGATCGCCCACGTCGTTTCCGCTGAGCAGCACCCCAATGCCGACCGCCTGCGCGTCTGCGTGGTCGATACGGGCGAGGGGGCGCCGATCCAGGTCGTCTGCGGCGCGCCCAATGCCCGCGCGGGCATGAAGAGCGTCTTCGCGCCGCCCGGCACCTACATCCCGGGCAAGAACATCACGCTCGGCGTGGGCACGATTCGCGGCGTCGAGAGCCGGGGCATGCTGTGCTCGGCGGCGGAGCTCGAAATCTCCGACGATCACGACGGCATCATCGACCTGCCTGCGGATGCACCCGTGGGCCAGGCTTACGCGGCCTATGCCGGGCTCGACGATCCGGTGATCGAGATCAACCTGACGCCGAACCGGCCCGACTGCACCTCGGTCCACGGCATCGCCCGCGATCTCGCAGCAGCGGGCCTCGGGACGCTGAAGGGAGATGCGGTGCCGCCGGTCGCGGCCAAGGGCGCCAGCCCGGTCTCGGTAAAGCTGGATTTCGCTTCCGGCGACGAGAAACTCTGCCCGGTCTTCGCCCTTCGCCTCGTGCGCGGCGTCAAGAATGGTCCTTCGCCCGAATGGATGCAGCGCCGGCTCCTCTCCATCGGCCTGCGCCCGATCAACGCGCTCGTGGACATCACCAACTACGTGACCTTCGACCGGGGGCGTCCGCTTCACGTGTTCGACGCCAAGAAGGTGAAGGGCAACCTCACCATCCGCCGCGCCAAGGACGGTGAGGAGGTGCTGGCTCTGGACGGACGCACCTACAAGCTCGATCACGGCACGGTGGTCATCGCCGACGAGAACGGCGTCGAATCCATCGCCGGCATCATGGGCGGCGAGCATTCGGGCGTCGACGAGAACACCACCGACGTGCTGATCGAATCCGCGCTCTGGGATCCGCTCAACATCGCGCAATCCGGCCGCAAGCTCGGCATCATCACCGATGCCCGCTATCGCTTCGAGCGCGGCATCGATCCGGCGTTCACCCTGCCGGGGCTGGACTTCGCCAGCACGATGGTCATGGACCTCTGCGGCGGCGAGGTGAGCGAGGCCGTCGTGGCAGGCAAGGTCCCGGAAGATGATCGTGTCATCGCCTTTCCCTGGTCGGAAGTGCCGCGTCTGTCCGGCCTTGAGATCGAGCCCTCCGAATCCCGAGGGATTCTGGAGAGGCTCGGCTTCCGGATCGAAGGGACCGGCGAGAAGGTGAATGTCAGGCCGCCGTCCTGGCGTCCCGATATCGAAGGCAAAGCCGATCTGGTCGAGGAAGTCATTCGCATCGCGGGCATCGACCGAATTCTGCCCAAGCCCCTGCCGCGCCTCGAGGCGACGGTTGCCAAGCCGATCCTGACCCTGATCCAGAAGCGCACGCGCCTCGCCCGGCGCTCGCTCGGGGTGCGCGGGCTGGTGGAGGCCGTGACCTGGTCCTTCATCGCGAAGCGCGAAGCGGAATTGTTCGGCGGCGGCGGCGAGCGCCTGGCTCTGGCCAATCCCATCGCGTCCGATCTCTCGGACATGCGCCCGAGCCTGCTTCCCGGCCTGTTGAAGGCCGCGCAGCGCAATGCGGATCGCGGCTTCGGCGACGTGGCCCTGTTCGAGGTCGGCCAGACCTTCGCCTCGGACGAGCCGGAAGGGCAGGCCATCAAGGCTGCCGCCGTGCGGCGCGGAACGGCGCGGGCCGAGGGTGTCGGGCGGCACTGGAATGGAGGCGCGCAATCCGTCGATGTTTTCGACGCCAAGGCCGATGCCCTCTCGCTTCTCGCTTCGCTCGGCATCCAGGCCGGTGGCCTCCAGGTCGTTCCCGGCGGTCCTTCCTGGCTCCATCCGGGGCGCTCGGGAACCCTGCAGTTCGGGCCGAGGAACGTGGTTGGCGCGTTCGGTGAAATCCACCCGAAGGTGCTGAAGGCGCTCGACCTGAAGGGACCGCTGGTCGCCTTCGAGGTCAATCTCGATGCGCTGCCGCCGCCGAAGGCGAAGCCGACCAAGATGAAGCCGAAGCTGACCCTGCCCGACTTCCAGCCCATCAGTCGGGATTTCGCCTTCGTGGTCGGTCGCGACGTGGCCGCCGGCGACATCGTCAAGGCGGCGCAGGGAGCCGAACGTCAGCTGATCGTGGGTGTCGACGTGTTCGACATCTACGAGGGCACCGGCATCGACCCGGACAAGAAGTCCGTCGCCATCGCCGTCACTCTCCAGCCGACGGAAAAGACGCTGACCGATACCGAGATCGAGGCCGTGTCGGCCAAGATCGTCGGCGAGGTCGCCAAGAAGACCGGCGCGGTGTTGCGGGGGTAAAACGACGCTCAACCCTCCCCCTCTGCGGGGGAGGGTGGCGAGCGGAGCGAGCCGGGAGAGGTGGCGTCGATCATCGAGCATCTCCCCTCTCCCGACCCTCTTCCGCTGCGGGGAGAGGGCTATCGGGCACTACGTCCGCTCAACCGATTGCTCTCATCCCACCCATACCGAACCGTATCGAACCGCATCCCCCGCGCGTCGACCATCAGCAAACGGCCGACGAGGCTTTCGCCGAAGCCGACGATTTCGCGGATCACCTCCATCGCCATGAGGCTGCCCACCACGCCGGCCAGCGCGCCGAGAATGCCGGCTTCCGCGCAGGTCGGGATCGTGCCCGGCGGAGGTGGGGAGGGGAACAGGCAGCGATAGGTCGGGTTCGGCCGGCCGTCCGGCCCGGTTTCGTGAGCCCTGATCGTGGTCAGCGATCCGTCGAACTGTCCGAGTGCTGCCGTAACGAGAGGCTTCTTCTCGAAAAAGCAGGCATCCGAGACCGCGTAACGGGTCTCGAAATTGTCAGATCCGTCGGCCACGAGATCGTAACCCCGGACGAGGGCTCTCGCATTTTCCTGCGTCAGCCTGACGGCATGAGTCTCGACCGTGACGTGGGGATTGAGTCGCCGCACGGCCTCCGCCGCGCTCCTGACCTTGGGTGAGCCGATATCGGGGGTGCCGTGGATCACCTGCCGCTGCAGGTTGGACAGGGACACCGCATCGTCATCCACAAGGCCGATCGTGCCGATGCCCGCGGCTGCGAGATACTGGATCAGCGGCGCACCCAACCCCCCGGCGCCGATAACCAGCACGCGGGCCGCCTTAATTTTCAGCTGTCCGGGGCCGCCCACATCGCGGAGCACGAGGTGGCGGGCATAGCGGTCGATCTCGTCGGGCGTCAGAGGCATGGCTGCGACCTTATCGCCATCCTCCAAGCTATCAACCATTCCTTGTAGGAAATAACATGCACTGCTTGACAGGGTGCTTGGCGGCATGGCCCTTCCCGTGCCATCGTCAACAGGCAACCGGGTAACAACCGGAGTGACACAGGGAACTTTGCCGATGAAAGCAACCAAATTCGGCCTCGCTCTTGCGGGCCTCGCTCTTTCCGCCACGGCGGCCTTCGCACAGGATGCGTTCAAGCCCGCCATCGTCTACGATCTCGGCGGCAAGTTCGATAAGTCCTTCAACGAGGGCGTCCATATGGGCGCGGATAAGTACAAGAAGGACACGGGCACCGATTATCGTGATTTCGAGCCGCAGAACGACGCACAGCGCGAGCAGGCTCTCCGCCGCTTCGCCCGCGACGGTTTTTCGCCGATCGTGGCGGTGGGCTTCAGCCAGGAATCGGCCCTGAAGAAGGTTGCCGAGGAATTCCCCAAGACGAAATTCGCCATCATCGACGCGGTCGTCGAGAAGCCGAATGTGGAATCCATCGTGTTCAAGGAGCATGAAGGCTCGTTCCTGGTCGGCCTTCTGGCTGCCCAGGCCTCCAAGACCGGCAAGGTCGGCTTCGTCGGCGGCATGGATATCCCGCTGATCCGCAAATTCGCCTGCGGCTATGTCCAGGGCGTCAAATACGCCAAGAAGGATGCCGAGGTGTTCCAGAACATGACCGGCACCACGGGCGCGGCCTGGGCCGACCCGGTGAAGGGCGGCGAGCTCGCCAAGAGCCAGATCGACCGCGGCGCCGACGTAGTCTATCACGCGGCCGGCGGCACCGGCATCGGCGTCATGCGCGCCACGGCGGATGCGGGCAAGCTCGGTATCGGCGTCGACTCGAACCAGAACGGCCTGCATCCCGGCAAGATCCTGACCTCGATGGTCAAGCGCGTTGATGTCGCCACCTACAACGTGTTCGATCAGGCCAAGAAGAACACCTTCAAGGCCGGCCTCGCCGTGCTCGGCCTCAAGGAAGACGGCGTGGCCTGGGCGCTGGACGACAACAACAAGTCGCTCATCACCCCGGAGATGAAGGCCGCCGCCGACAAGGCCGCGGAAGGCATCAAGTCCGGCGCCATCAAGGTGCACGACTACATGTCGGACTCGAAGTGCCCGATGTGACAAGCCGCTAGTGCATCGTGCGGAAAAGTGGACCCAGTTTTCCGCACAAACGATGCTCTGGACTTCTCATTCCCGGAGCGCCATAGGCGGGGGAGGGATCCGCATCGGACGATGTCGGAACCGGATCCCTTCCCTCACTTCGTTCTGCCGGAATGACATGTGAGCTTGCATATGACCTCTGCCATTCAGCTATCCGCCATCAACAAGCGCTTCGGAGCCGTTCACGCCAATAAGGATGTGAGCCTGACCGTCGAGCGCGGCACGATTCATGGCATCGTCGGTGAGAACGGTGCGGGCAAGTCGACGCTCATGTCGATCCTGTACGGATTCTACGAGGCCGATTCCGGTGAGATCAGGGTCGGCGGAAAACCGGTCGCCATCCGCTCTCCCGCCGATGCGATCCATGTGGGCATCGGCATGGTTCATCAGCACTTCATGCTGGTCGAGCCGCTCTCCGTGGTCGAGAACGTGATGCTCGGCGCAGAAGGCGGGGCGCTTCTCCGCAGGGGCGAAGCGAAGGTGCGGGCCGAGCTGGCGCGACTTTCGCGAGATTACGGACTTGAGATCGATGTGGACGCGACGGTCGGCGATCTCTCGGTTGGCCTCCAGCAACGGGTGGAGATTCTCAAGGCGCTCTATCGCGGCGCGGATATCCTCATCCTCGACGAGCCCACTGCCGTACTCACGCCTCCCGAGGCGGATGCCCTCTTCGATCTGCTCAAGGCGCTGAAAGAACAGGGCAAGACGGTCATTCTCATCACCCACAAGCTGCGCGAGATCATGGCCGTGACGGATCGCGTCTCGGTAATGCGCCGCGGCGAGATGGTGGCGACGGTTGAAACGGCTCGAACATCGCCGCCTGAACTCGCCGAACTCATGGTCGGCCGCCGCGTGCTGCTGCGGGTGGAAAAGGCGGAGCGCAAGCGCGGCGCACCGCTGCTCGAAATCGAGAACCTGTCGGTGATCGACTCGCGCGGCGTGCTGCGCGTCGCCAATGCATCCCTGACCGTTCATGCGGGCGAGATCGTCGGCATCGCGGGCGTGTCGGGCAACGGCCAGAGCGAGCTGCTGGAAGCGCTCGCCGGTATGCGCCAGCCGGTTCTCGGGACTATGCAGCTCGACGGGCAGGAGATCGCATTCGCCGATCACAATCCGCATCGCATGCGCCAGCTCGGGCTGCTGCACGTGCCGGAAGATCGCCTGCGCATGGGGCTCGTTCCCGCATTTCAGGCTTTCGAGAGCGCCGTGCTCGGTTTCTCGGACGATCCGCATCTGGGGCACGGCCCAATCCTCGATCATGATCGCATGATTGCGGATCTCGCCGCCAAGATGGAGCAATACGACGTGCGCCCGCCCGCGCCGCGGCTGAAGACGTCGAAATTCTCGGGCGGCAACCAGCAGAAGATCGTGCTGGCGCGGGAGATCGAGCGCAAGCCGAAGGTGCTTCTCGTCGGCCAGCCGACGCGCGGCGTCGATATCGGCGCCATCGAGTTCATCCACCGCCGCCTAATTTCCTTGCGCGATGCGGGCGTCGGCATCCTTCTGGTCTCGGTCGAGCTCGACGAGATCATGAATCTCTCGGACCGCATCCTCACCATGTGCGGCGGACAGATCACCGGCGAACGCAAGGCGTCGGAGACGAACGAGCAGGATCTCGGCCTTCTCATGGCCGGCGTGACCGACGAGGCAGCCTGATGCAACCCCGCCTGACCCTTGTGACGCTCGGCGTCTCCGATCTCGCGAAATCCCGCGCCTTCTACGAGGCCTGGGGTTGGAAAGCCTCCTCGGCCAGCCAGCCGAGTGTCGCGTTCTTCCAGGCCAACGGCCTCGCGCTAGGTCTCTTCGGCCGCGCGGATCTTGCCAAGGATGCCGGGGTCGAGGACAAGCCGACGGGCTTTGCAGCCATCACGCTAGCCTACAATGCGCGCTCGAAGGCCGAGGCCTACGAGGTCTATGCCCGTGCCGTTGCGGCCGGAGCGCGCCCGGTCAAACCGCTGCAGGATGTTTTCTGGGGCGGATATTCAGGCTATTTCGCCGATCCTGACGGCCATCTCTGGGAAGTGGCCTGGAACCCCTCCTTTCCTCTCGATGAGCAGGGCCACATGTTCCTGCCGGATAGCCTGACGTGAGTGCTCCCATCGACCTGCCCAAATGGGCCGATACGATCCTGGTGCCGGCCGTCTCGGTGGTGGCGGCCTTTCTCGTGGCGGGCCTCGTTGTCGTCGCCATCGGCGAAAACCCGCTGACCGCGACGCGCCTTCTGATTCAGGGGAGCCTGGGAACGGGAGAGGGGCTGGGCTTCACCCTGTTCTACATGACCGATTTCATCTTCGTCGGCCTTGCCGTCGGGGTCGCCTACCATGCGGGCCTGTTCAACATTGGCGGTGAAGGTCAGGCGACTTTAGCCGGGCTCGGCATCGCTCTCGTCCTCAACAACTTAAGCTTCCTGCCGGGTTTTCTGCTGATCCCGCTCGGCATTCTGGGCGCCGCCGCATTCGGTGCGGCCTGGGCCGCCATTCCGGGCTATCTCCAGGCCAAGCGAGGCAGCCACATCGTGATCACGACGATCATGTTCAACTGGCTCGCCAGCGTGCTGATCGTCTATCTGCTGGTCAATGTTCTGCGAGCGCCGCAGAACATGAACCCGGAGACGCCGGCTTTCCCGCCGCAATCCCATATTCCTTTCATGCATGAGGCGCTGGCCGCCTTCGGCATCGAGATCCCCGCGTCACAGCTCAACCTGACGCTGCTTCTGGCGCTCGCCGCGTCCTATGGAGTCTGGCTCCTGATCTATCGCTCGCGGCTCGGCTACGCGATCCGTGTCGTCGGCTCGAACCCGCTGGCGGCGGTCTATGCGGGCATCTCTCCTGCCCGCATCATCATCATCGCCATGGTGCTGTCGGGCGCGCTCGCAGGCGGTCTCGCCGTCAACGAGCTGATGGGCTACCAGCATCGCCTGCTTCTGGAATTCACGTCCGGCTACGGCTTCGTCGGTATCGCGGTCGCGCTCATGGGCCGCGCGCATCCGGTCGGCATCATCCTGGCATCGCTTCTGTTCGGCATTCTCTATCAGGGCGGAGCGGAGCTGGCCTTCGAGCAACCCGCCATCACCCGCGATATGGTGGTGGTCATCGGCGGCATCATCATCCTGTTCGCCGGCGCGCTCGATGGGCTCTTCCGGCGTCTCGTGGCCCGCGTGCTGCTGCGGCCGGCCTTGGCGAGGGCATGAGCATGAATCCCGCTGATATCATTACGCTGCTCGATTCCTCCTTACGCCTCTCCATCCCGCTTCTTGCCGCCTGCCTCGCGGGGCTTTGGTCCGAGAAATCGGGCGTGGTCGATATCGGGCTCGAGGGCAAGATGCTGGTTGCGGCATTCGCTGCCGCGGCGGCGGCCTACGCGTTCGACTCAGCCTGGATCGGTCTTGTCGCCGGCATCGGCGCATCGGTCGCCTTCGCCCTTATCCATGGCTTCGCCGCCATCAGCCAGCGCGGCAACCAGATCGTGTCCGGCGTCGCTATCAATATGCTGGCGGCGGGCCTCACCGCCATCGTCGGCAATGCCTGGTACGGGCAGGGCGGACGCACGCCGCCGCTTGAAGGTGCGCAGCGGTTCGGAGACTTCTTCCTCGGCCATTCGGCTCTTGTTTATCTTGCGCTGCTTGCCGTGCCGGTGACGTGGTTCGTGCTCGCCAGGACGCGCTTCGGCCTGCGTCTGCGTGCCGTCGGCGAGAATCCGGCCGCAGTCGATACAGCCGGCATTTCGGTGACGGGCCTGCGCTACACCGCCGTCATCATCGGCGGTGTGCTGTGCGGGCTCGGGGGAACCTACCTGGCCGTCAGCCAGTCGGCGGGCTTCCTGCCCAACATGACGGCGGGCAAGGGCTTCATCGCGCTTGCCGCCCTGATCTTCGCCAAATGGCGGGCCTGGCCAGCGCTCGGCACCTGCTTCCTGTTCGGGATGCTGGATGCCATCTCCATCCGTTTGCAGGGCATTTCCCTTCCGGGGATCGGCGAGGTGCCGGTGCAGGCGATCCAGGCCCTGCCTTATCTCATGACCGTGATCCTGCTCGCGGGCGTCATCGGAACGGCCATTCCGCCTCGCGCCTCGGGCGTTCCTTACGTGAAGGAGCGTTGACATGGCCTCGCTCGATGAACTTTTCGCTGCGGCGAAATCGGTTCAGCAGAGGGCCTACGCGCCCTATTCCCGCTTCAAGGTGGGAGCGGCGATCGCGACGCCGGACGGCAAGATCTTCACCGGCTGCAACGTGGAGAATGCCGCCTATCCCGTCGGCTCCTGCGCCGAAGCGGGCGCCATCGCCGCCATGATCGCCACAGGCGAGAAACAGATCGCAGCCATCGTGGTGATGGGCGAGGGCGAGAATCTCGTCACGCCTTGCGGCGGATGCCGTCAGCGCATCCGCGAATTCGCTACGCCCGCCACGCCGATCCATGTTGCGGGGCCGGAAGGAATCCGCAGGAGCTTCACGCTCGACGAATTGCTGCCGTTCTCGTTCGGCCCCGACAACTTAAGCGCACGATAGAAGACGATGATACATTTGAACGTTCAGGAAGCCGCCGAATTCGTGCGCGCGAATGGCCTCGATGGTTCCTTCGATGCCGCTTTCGTGCTCGGCACGGGCTTGGGCCCGCTGGTCGACGAGTTGACCGATGCGGTGAGCTTGCCCTATGCCGAGATTCCGTACTTTCCGAATAGCGGCGTCTCCGGCCATGCGGGCCGACTCGTCGCCGGCATGCTGGAGGGCAAGCGCGTTCTCCTGTTCCAGGGCCGCGCGCATTACTACGAGACAGGCGATGCGGGCGCGATGCGCGTGCCCGTGGCGCTCGTGAAGGAGCTCGGAATTCCGGTTCTAGTGCTCACCAACGCCGCCGGATCCGTGCGCGCGCATATCCGCCCCGGCAGCCTCGTCGCCATCAACGATCATCTCAATCTGTCGGGTGCCAATCCCCTGCTGCGAGATCATACGGAGGGGCGTTTCGTCTCGCTCACGGGCGCTTACGACGAGGACTTGCGCAAGATATTGCAGGCTGCCGCAAGGAAGGCGGGCATCGATCTTCCGGAGGGCGTCTATGCCTGGCTCTCGGGGCCGAGTTTTGAGACGCCCGCTGAAATCCGCATGACGCAGATTCTCGGCGGCGATCTCGTCGGCATGTCCACGGTGCCCGAGGTCATTCTTGCGCGTTATTACGGCCTCAAGGTCGCTGCCGTTTCCGTCGTCACCAACCTGGCTGCCGGCATCGAGGGCGCGTCGCCCTCGCATCAGGAAACGAAGGACACGGCGGCCGAGGCATCCGACAGGTTCAAGCGTCTCATTCGCTCATTCGTTGCGGAGCTTTCCCATGTCTGATGCCGAAATCGCTCAACGCGCCCTGCGCTGCCTCGATTTGACAGACCTTACGGACAACTGCACCGATCAGGCCATCGATACTCTCTGCCAGAAGGCGCGGGATCCGCGCGGTCCCGTTGCCGCCGTCTGCGTCTGGCCGCAATTCGTGGTCCGCGCGCGCGAGACGCTCAGAGGAGCTCCAGTGCGGATTGCGACCGTCGTCAACTTCCCCGCCGGCGGCGAGGATGTGGAGCGCGTTACGGACGATGTTCGCGAGGCTCTTAGCGACGGCGCCAACGAGATCGATCTCGTTCTGCCCTATGAAGCTTTGCGCCGTGGCGACACCACCCTCGTGTCCGAAATGATCGAGGCCGTGCGCGAAGTGGTCGATCAGGGCCGCCTGCTCAAGGTGATCCTGGAAACGGGTCAACTTGACGACCCGGCCCTGATCGAGATGGCAAGCCGTCTCGCTATCGATGCGGGCGCGGATTTCATCAAGACCTCGACGGGCAAGACGCCGGTTTCCGCTACGCCGGAAGCGGCCGAGATCATCCTTCATGCGATCAAGGCATCCGGCCGTCCCGTTGGTCTGAAGCCCTCAGGCGACATCCGCACCCTGGCGGATGTGAAGACCTATCTCGATCTCGCCGAACGCATCATGGGGCCGGGCTGGGCCACGCCGAAGACGTTCCGCCTCGGTGCCAGCAGCGTCTATGATGAACTTATCGCCGCCATCGAAGGGCGGGCCGGCACGGCTCCCGCCGGGACTTACTGACATGACTCTTCTTCCGCAAGAAATCATCCGCCGCAAACGCGATGGCGGCAGGCTCGAGGCAGAGCATATTCACAGCTTCATCGAGGGCATGACATCGGGTCGCGTTTCGGAAGGGCAGGCTGCTTCCTTCGCCATGGCCGTGTTCTTTCGCGGCCTCTCCGTTCAGGAGCGCGTGGCGCTGACGCGGGCCATGACCCAGTCCGGCGAGGTCCTGAAATGGGATCTGCCCGGACCGGTGCTCGACAAGCATTCCACGGGCGGCGTGGGCGACACGGTCAGCCTCGCGCTTGCGCCTGCGGTCGCGGCCTGCGGCGGTTATGTGCCGATGATTTCCGGCCGTGGCCTCGGCCATACGGGGGGAACTCTCGACAAGCTCGATTCCATTCCCGGCTATGTCTCGCAGCCTGATATCGAAACCTTCCGGCGCGTGACGCGGGAGATCGGCTGCGCCATCATCGGCCAGACGGCGGATCTCGCGCCGGCGGATAAGCGCCTCTATTCCATCCGCGATGTGACGGCGACGGTCGAATCCATCGATCTGATTACCGCGTCCATCCTCTCGAAGAAGCTTGCCGCCGGCCTCCAGGGCCTCGTCATGGACGTGAAATTCGGCTCTGGCGCCTTCATGGACAACGCCGCTGATGCACGCGCCCTGGCGGAAAGCCTCGTGCTCGTCGCCAACGGCGCCGGCCTGCCGACGAGCGCGCTTCTCACGGACATGAACGAACCGCTCGCCTCCGCTGCCGGAAACGCTGTCGAGGTGGCCTACATCGCTGATTATCTGACTGGCCGTCGTCGTGAAAAGCGTTTCCACGACGTGAATGTGGAGCTCAGCGCCGAGATGCTGGTGCTGGGCAAGCTGGCTCATGACATCACCGAGGCGCGCGCCAGGATCGAAGATGCCATCGCTTCGGGCAAGGCCGCCGAAATCTTCCAGCGCATGGTCGTGACCCTCGGCGGTCCGAAGGATCTGCTGGAGCGTCCGACGCATCATCTCAAGGCTGCGCCCGTGATCCGCGCGATCCATGCGGAGCGGGCCGGAATCGTGCAGAAAGTCGCAACCCGCGAGGTCGGCGTTGCCGTGGTGGCATTGGGTGGAGGCCGCACGCGTCCGCAGGATCCGGTCGATCACGCGGTCGGCCTCACCGAGCTTGCGGGCATCGGCGCACATGTCGACGGCGAGCGCCCGCTTGCGATCGTTCATGCGCAGAGCGAGGACGCGGCAGAGGCTGCGGCTCGCGCCGTTCGCGCGTCTTATATCATCGGCGCGGGGCCCGCCCGGTCCGGGCCGCTCATTCTCGAACGCATCGGAGTTGCCTCGTGACCCTTCTCGTTGCCCTGACCTGGGACCCGAAGCCATGGGTCGAGCGTTTCAGGCTGCATCTGCCCGAACATCCCATCGCCGTTCTCGGCGAGGATTTCGACAGGAGCAGAGTCCGCTATGTGGCGACCTGGGGACCGAAGCCCGGAAGCCTGTCGGATCTGCCTGCGCTCGAAGCCATCTTCTCGCTCGGCGCCGGCGTCGATCACCTGATGGGTTATCCCAACCTGCCTAATGTGCCCATCGTGCGCGTGTCGCAGGACGATCTCACGCATCGCATGAGCGAATATGTGGTGATGCACTGCCTGATTCATCTGCGCGATCAGCGCCGCTACGATGCCGACCAGCGCGCCAAGCGCTGGGATTCGGACCGCGCTCCGCCGATTGCGGGTGATGTGCGTGTCGGTGTGATGGGCTTCGGCGCGCTGGGGCAGGATGCTGCCTACAAGTTGAAGGTCATGGGATTCGACGTGGCGGGCTGGAGCCGCACGCCGAAATCCGTCGAAGGTTTCGAGATCTTTTCGGGAGAGGCCGGTCTCGATGCGTTCCTGGCCCGCACGGATATTCTGGTGAGCCTTCTTCCTCTGACGCCGGAAACGCGCGGCATCCTCAACCTCTCCCTGTTCAGGAAGCTCGCCCGGAATGGACGGCTTGGCGGGCCGATCCTCATCAATGCCGGGCGGGGCGGATCGCAGGTGGAGGCGGATATTCTCGCCTGCCTCGACGACGGCACGTTGAAGGCGGCGACGCTCGACGTGTTCGAAGTCGAGCCGCTGCCGCAGGAATCGCCGCTCTGGACGCATCCGCGCGTCACGGTCTCCCCGCACAATTCGGCGGTCAGCGACCCGGAGATGACCGCGCGTTACATCGCAGGCCAGATCCGCCGGCACGAGGCGGGAGAGCCGTTCCAGAATGTGGTCGATCAGGCGCGGGGGTATTAACGAAGGCGCTTGACCGAACTGATCGGGCCGTAGCTCGTCTCGCGGATGCGCTTTTCGGCCACGGCCAGAGGCTCGACATAGACGGTCATGCTGTGGCCGGTGGCGTGGATGAGGCTCGCCCCATCCCGCATCAGGCCCACATGTCCTTTCCAGAACACCAGATCGCCGCGCCGCAGGCCGCTGAGATCGGGCTTCACCTCGACGGCTGCGCCAAGCAGCTTTTCCTGCATGTCGCTGTCGCGAGGGGACTTGATACCCGCCGCCGTCAGCACGGTCTGCGCGAGGCCCGAGCAGTCGAGGCCGACGCTGGACTTGCCGCCCCAGAGATAGGGCGTGTGCTCGAGCCGTTCGGCGATGCTCACATAGTCCGTTTCGGCGAAATCGAGGTCGGTGAGATGCGCGGCGAAAACATAGCCGCCACCGGCAAGACGCGCATATTCGCCCTCGATGCCGGTAACGGCGAGTTTCGTATTGAGGGTCAGAAAACCTTCGTTCGGGAGCTTCAGGTTCGGGCCGGGATAGATGAAAGTACGAATGGCGCCGACCCGGTGCGTCGGCTCCGGGCCCGGCTCGCTCAGGGCCGCGCCGGGGAGGTAGCCGACATAGCCGTCGTCATGCAGTTGAACCCAGGCCCAGCCTTCGTGCTCGTCGTAGACGGTCACGCTCTCGCCCCGGATCGCCTGCGTGTCGACCGGCGCCTCGCGGGAGGGGTGGCGATGCAACGACGCGACGGAGGCGGTGACACGCTTCTTCGTGCCTGTTGAGAAACGCTCGGCCTCGACGTGCCCGCGCAGCTTCTCGTCGGCCAGATCGGCACGAAAGGGCGTGATGCGGCGGTCGAAGGTCATAGGGGCAGCTCCTTGGCACGGGCAGTGACGATATCTCCTAGCCGCTCGACGGCCAATGCGCCAGCGACCGTGCGCTGAATGATGACATTGCGCCGATCGGTCTCATCCCGGCGGCGGGAGACGAGATCGAGCTTTCCCATGGTATCGAGCGCCCGGGTAATGACCGGCTTGGTCACCCGAAGCTTGCTGGCGAGCCCGCGCACCGTATGCGGAGGCGATTCCAGATAGATCGTCAGGAGGATGGCGATCTGCCGCGAGGAGAGATCGCCGCCCTGGTGCACGAGGTCGAGATGCACATCGTGCCAAAGCTTGAGGGACTGAAAAGCTCGCAACTCGACAGGCATGGCCGCACCGTTCATTTCGGAGCCGTATTATTCGGCTCCGAAATGAAGCGTGCAATCGCTGTCTGCCGCTATGCTTTAGGAACCGTAGCGATCCTTGAGCAGCGCATACATCAGCCGCGCCGCCTGGACCTCGCCGCCTTCGGGGCGACCGGGCTTCGTTGAATTGTTCCAGGCGAAAATGTCGAAATGGACCCAGGCCTTCGCGGCCGAGACGAAGCGGCTCAGGAAAAGGGCCGCCGTGACGGAGCCTGCCATGGGGCCGCCCGTATTGTTCACATCGGCATATTTGGAATCGAGCTGGCTCTGATAGGAGTGCCAGAGGGGCATGCGCCATACGGGGTCGTTGACCGCTTCGCCGTAACGCGCGATCTCGGCGGCGAGCGCATCGTCTTCGGTGTAGAAGGGCGGCAGTTCGGGGCCGAGCGCCACGCGGGCCGCGCCCGTCAGGGTGGCGAAATCGACCACGAGATCCGGCTGATCCTCATCCGCCAGCGCCAGCGCATCGCCGAGGATGAGGCGACCTTCCGCATCCGTGTTGCCGATCTCGACGGTGAGGCCCTTGCGGCTCTGGAGAATGTCTCCCGGACGGAAGGCGTTGGCGGAGATCGAATTCTCGACCGCCGGAATCAATACGCGCAGCCGCACGGGCAGCTCCGCGCCCATGATCATGTCGGCGAGCGCCAGCGCCGCCGCCGAACCGCCCATGTCCTTGCGCATCATCAGCATGGACGAGGCGGGCTTGATGTCGAGGCCGCCGGTATCGAAGGCCACGCCCTTGCCGATCAGCGTGACGCGCGGCGCATCCTTCTTGCCCCATGTGATATCGATGAGGCGCGGAGCGGTGGCCGAGGCGCGTCCGACTGCGTGGATCATCGGAAAGTTCTTCTTGAGAAGATCGTCGCCGATTGTGCTGTCGAATGTCGCGCCATGCTTCTCCGCCAGCTTGCGTGCGGCCGCTTCGATGCCATCGGGACCGAGATCGCTGGTCGGCGTATTGACGAGATCCCGGCTCGTCGTCACGGCCTCGGCGATGCGCGACACCTCTTCCGCATCGACGCCCTTCGGCACCACGAGGCGAACCGATTTTTCGGAACGCTTGCGATAGCGGTTGAAGGAATAGGAGCCGAGAAGCCAGGCAAGGGTTGCAAGCGCGGGATCGGGCGCGTCCGTCTCGAAACGATAGGTTCCGTCCGGCAGCAGCGACGAGAGCTTGCCGGCGAGGAAGGGATCGATGCGCTTCGCATCATCGCCATCGAGCCCGAACGCAACGCCGAGGAGATTGCCATCCGTATCCGGTAGCAGGCAATGGCTGCCCGCTTTCGCTTCGAATTTCTGCGCCTTCGCGAAGGCTTGCGCGTTCTGGGGCAGCTTCGCGGCGATGCCGGGCCAGGTTTTTTCGTTGGCAAGCCAGATCGGCAGAGCCTTGTTGTCGGAGGAAACGAGAAGAGGATGAGGCATGGGTGATACCCTAGAGGAAAGAAACATTCCGGCAGGATTGCTCCCGCCGGATCGGGAATGGATCAGATCGTCTGATTGTACACGCCGACCTCCGGGTTTTCACGCAAGATATCGTCGACGGCTTTGAACATCTCGCGCATGCGCATTTCCGAAACCGGGCTCTCGACGACGACGACCAGTTCGGGCTTGTTCGATGAGGCGCGCACCAGCCCCCAGGTTCCGTCATCGGTGACCACTCGGACACCGTTGACGGTGACGAGTTCGCGGATTGCATGACCCCCGATTTTTTGTTCGGCGCCGCGCATCGCCGTGAAGCGTTGCACGACGCGTTCGGCAACCTCGTATTTCACCTCGTCGGCACACTTTGCCGCCATGGTGGGGGAGCCCCATGTCTTCGGCAGTTCCCGGTAAAGGTCGGCCATGGACTTGTCGAGGTTCCTGTCGAGCATGTCGCATACGGCTATCGCCGTGAGGATGCCGTCGTCGTAGCCGCGCCCGATCGGTGCGTTGAAGAAGAAGTGACCAGACTTCTCGAAACCCGCGAGCGCCGAAAGCTCGGTGACGCGGCGCTTGATGTAGGAATGGCCGGTCTTCCAGTAATCGGTTTTCGCACCATACGCCTGAAGCGCGGCATCGCTTGCGAAGAGGCCCGTCGATTTCACGTCCACCACGAAGGTGGCGTTAGGATGCAATTTCGACAGATCGCGCGCGAGCATCACGCCGATCTTGTCTGCGAAAATCTCCTCGCCATCGTTGTCGACGACACCGCAACGATCGCCGTCGCCATCGAAGCCGAGGCCGATATCGGCGCCGGTTTCACGCACCTTGTCCGCGATGGCGTGAAGCATCTTCATGTCTTCGGGATTCGGATTGTAACGCGGGAAGGTATGATCGAGATCCGCGTCGAGCGGGATCACGTCGCAGCCGAGCTTTGTCAGCACATGAGGCGCGAAGGCACCTGCCGTGCCGTTGCCGCAGGCGGCGACAACCTTCAGCCTGCGCTTGATCCGCGGACGGTCGGTCAGATCCGCGATATAGCGCGCGGGGAAATTCTCGACAAATGCGTAGGAGCCGCCCTCGCGCAGCCGGAAGGCCGCGTTCATGACGATGTCCTTGAGCCGTCCCATCTCTTCGGGGCCGAAGGTGAGGGGGCGGTTCGCGCCCATCTTCACGCCCGTCCAGCCATTGTCGTTGTGGGACGCCGTGACCATCGCCACCGCTGGGCAATCGAGTGCGAACTGGCCGAAATAGGCCATGGGCGAGAGGGCAAGGCCGATATCCTTCACCCGCAGACCCGCCGCCATCATGCCCGAGACGAGGGCGTATTTGATGGATGAGGAATAGCCGCGAAAATCATGGCCCGTCACGAGATCGGGGCGGACGCCCATCTCGTGGATCAGGGTGCCGATGCCCATGCCGAGCGCCTGCACACCCATGAGGTTGATCTCTTGCTCGAACAGCCATCGCGCATCGTATTCGCGAAACCCCGTCGGCTTCACGAGGGGGAAGGATTCATACTCGTAGGTGTTGGGCGAGAGAGCGACTTGCGGCTTGGGGAACATGATCCGTTCCGGAGGTGAGGATGCTGGAAGCGTTCCTTACGATATAGCGATAGATGGCGGCTGACCATCATGCGAAGGCATGGCTGCGCTCCGGCTCATTCCGACATCAATTCGCCGGGACATGCCGAACGATCCTGGCCAGACCGGCAATGAGCGCATTCCGTGACGCCTTGACCTCCGTTGCGATGCCGTGCCGGGCCAGCGCGCGGACATAGAGGTCCGCGCGCGGGGCATCCGCCAGGATGGTCACCTTGGAGGGGCGGCGGAACTGGGACAGGGCGCCGTTGATCTCGTCGCCGGTGAGAAGGCCGGAAAGATAGGGACCGAGCAAGCCCGTCTCCATCCGTCCGGAGACGACGGCGGCGCGGGCGCCGAACAGCAGGTGCAGCAGTCCGGCCCGTTCGCCCTTTTTGCCGTTGTTGCGTTCCGCTGCATCGAGACCGAGGTCGAACCCCTTCGGGTCCTCCGGCTCGGTTGCGGGCCGACCGATCATGGAGTGCTCGCGCAGGAGGGCATACATTTCGCCCGTCATATAGGTGGCGAAGCGCTCGATACGCCCGTCGCGCATCTCGATCCATTTCGGATGGGTGCCGGGGGCGCAGACGAGCCCGTCCGCGACGCCCGAGCCGAGAGCCAGCGTTTCCTCGCCGCGCATGACATCCGAGGCGCCGGGCGCCGGCTCGCAGAAAAGTCCCGGAACGATATGGGCCCTGCGCCCATTGCCCAGATCGACCGGGATCATGGCTTTCGCGATCTCGGCCGGGCCGGCGGGGCAGGAGGCATAGGGCGCCATGACCCAGCCTTCTCGGCTCCCGACCATGCCGACGAGAAGAACGGGCGCGTTCGGCTCCGCCTCCAGCCATCGCCCGCCATGCCGCATGAAGACATCGCGGTGCTGCCCTGGTTTCAGGGCGGAAACGCCCTCTCCGGAGGAAACCTCATCGAGAACCATTTCACTCTCGATGAGATAAGCCCGAAATCGGGTCGTTCCCCAATCGGCGACGATGAAACGCAAGGCTGACGATCCGCGGGTTCGAGGGAGAGAGTCCTAGAGCCAGTTCCATGAGCCGGAGTTCAGGGAACTGGCTCTATCTCTTTTGAAAAGACGCATTTTCTATCACAAAACCGGTAGCCACTTTTGCGGAAAATGCTCTAACCGGCCAGAGCCTCAGCGTGTTCCATACATGCGGTCGCCCGCATCGCCGAGGCCTGGAATGATGTAGCCGTGTTCGTTGAGGCGCTCATCGACGGCGGCGGTCCAGATCGGCACGTCGGGATGCGCGCCGCGCAGCTTCTCGATTCCCTCGGGCGCTGCCAGCAGACAGACGAAGCGCAGATCCTTCGCGCCGCGCTCCTTCAGGCGGTCGATGGCGGCGACGGCAGAATTGGCGGTTGCCAGCATCGGGTCTAGCACCAGCACCATGCGGTCGGCGAGATCCGACGGAGCCTTGAAGTAATATTCCACGGCCTGGAGCGATTCCGGATCGCGGTAGAGGCCGATATGGGCGACCCGGGCGGCGGGAACGAGGGTCAGCATTCCGTCAAGGAAACCGACGCCGGCGCGCAGGATGGGGGCTAAAACCAACTTCTTGCCGGCGATCTGCGCGCCTTCCATGGTGGTCAGCGGCGTCTCGACCTTAATCCGCTCGATCGGCAGATCGCGGGTGACCTCATAGCAGAGGAGCATGCCGATCTCGTTCAGAAGCTGGCGGAAGCCCTTCGTCGAGCGCTCCTTTTCCCGCATCAGCGTCAGCTTGTGCTGAACGAGCGGATGATCGACCACGGTGACGCCCTGCATGCTTGCTTCGCCCTTTATGGTGTTGTGCTGGTTCATTTAAAATACCGTCCCGTCGCTGATGATGGTCAGAGGGGGCGAACCGTCGCCTCGCTGTTCCTTAGCCAATCTGCGCCCCGTCGCCCAGGTGCCGCCTTCGAGCACCTTCGCGAGGGGAAAGTCTTCTGCCTTCAACCCTAGCTTCCGACGGATGGGTTCGGCAATGCGGTCGAGCAGGGCCACGGTGAGCGCGCGCCATTCCACCACAAGCGTGGATTCGACATTGTGCGGGCGCCCCGCTTCCGCCGGATCCTTCAGGGCGAGAACGCCCGAATCGAGAAAAAGGCCGCCGTTGCGGTATTCCGGCAGGCCGGTGAGCCCGTCGATTTCCACCACCGTGTAGCCGGCCCATTCGAGCGGCTCGATCAGGGAATAGGACAGCCATTGCGACAGCTTGTGAAACGGCACCAGACCCTTCGTGGCATCCGGCGCGTCGACGAGAGGATGCCGCCAGGTATCGCCGAGATCGATGCCGCCCAGCGTGATGCGCCCGGGCCAGATTGCGCCGAGATGGGTGAGGAGCGCTTCCAGGATGGAGGTCGCCCTGATCCGGCCCTCATCGTCGGCGGTCGCCGCGATGACATCGAAGAGGCCGCCGGGACGGGGATCGTCGTGCTGGCCGAAAATATCCGGGTTCGTCGCGACGGTTCGGCCGAGACGGTTGAGAAGGGAGGCCCGACCCTCCAGCCCGACAAGCGGATTGTCCGCGGAGACCTGGAAGCCCGCTGCCAGATCCTCCGGCGTGAGAGCGAGCAGCACGTCCGCATCGACGCGGAACGGATCCTCAGGGCGGCTCGAAAACGCGCCGCTCAGGAACATGTCGAAGCTGGCCACTGCCAGCCCCTCGGACCGGGCAAAGGTCTCGCCCGTGCGGCCTTCCTCGTAGCGCCATTGCGGCCCGGCACCCGCATCGAGCAGGACCGACACGATGGCGAGATCGAAAGCGGCGCGGGCCATCTGTCCGGCATCCGTCCATGGCGCGCCATGCATCACGGCATCCCACCGGTCATAGCCGCCGGCCGAGAAGTGCCGCCAGCGGGCATGGAAGGGAATGTCGAGGGAGGGATAGGCCTCGCGGATCGTGGTCACGACCTCGTCCGCGCAGGCATCGAGCCGGCCGAGGTCGACCGTGAAATGCTGAAGTCTCCCTTCGAGACCGTGCTGGAGAAGCTGGCGCGACCGCTCGCGCACCGCTGCGGCGTTCAAAAGGCTTCTGGCGGCTTCTGTATCTGAAGACAAATTGGGCTGGTCCGTCACGCAGGGCTCCGGTGCTCTCCGGGGGAGAAGCGATAGCACAAGTCAGAGCTTGTCGACGCCTGGTCGCAAGGCTGATTGAGGAGAAGGTTAAGAGCTAGAGTTTCCGATGAGACGCATTTTCTTTCGCAAAACCGGAAGCCGCTTTTGCGGCAACTGCTTCAGAAACGCTCAAGGTCGCGTCCCTTGACCCGTTCGAGCTCCGATGCTTCCGGAGCGCCGTCCGGCGTGTAATAGCCGGCGGCCTTCTTTGCCTCCAGCTCCACCTGGGCGTCAGGAGGCACCAGTTCCGCGGGGATGGGCACGCGCTCCACCACCTCGATGCCGGAACCGGTGATGGCATCGTACTTCATGTTGGACATGGACATCAGCCGGTCGATACGGCGGATGCCGAGCCAGTGCAGCACATCGGGCATGAGCTGCTGGAAACGCGCATCCTGCACGCCCGCCACGCATTCCGTACGCTCGAAATAGGTCGATGCGGAATCGCCGCCCTCCTGTCGCTTGCGCGCATTGTAGACGAGGAACTTCGTGACCTCGCCGAGCGCGCGGCCTTCCTTGCGGTTATAGGCGATGACGCCGACGCCGCCCGTTTGCGCCTCGCGCACGCATTCTTCGATGCCATGCACGAGATAGGGGCGGCAGGTGCAGATGTCGGAGCCGAACACGTCCGATCCGTTGCACTCGTCGTGGACGCGGCAGGAGATCCGGCGCTTGGGATCGCTCAACCCCGCCACGTCGCCGATCACATAGACGGTGATGTTGCCGATCGGCGGCAGGAAGATCCTCATGTCGGGACGCGTCACGAGTTCAGGGAACATGCCGCCGGTCTGCTCGAACAGGGTGCGGCGCAACTCGCCCTCCGAACAGCCGAACCGCGCGGCGACGCCGGGTAGATACCACACCGGATCGACGGCGATCTTCGTCACCGAGATATCGCCCGATGCGTGCAGCACGCCGCCATCGGCCTCGAGCCTCTTCGCTCCCATGGCGGAGAGGATTTCCGGCATGTTGAGGCGTGCCTTGGTGATGGCGATGGTGGGGCGGATATCGACGCCGCCGGCAATCTCATCCCGGAAAACCTGCCCCGCCATGTGGCCGAAAGGATCGAGGGAGACGATCTTGTCCGGATCGAACCATTGCGGATGCGGGCCGATTTCGGCGGTCGGATGGGTGTTATGCAGGTCGGGCCGCGCCAGGGGGTTGAGGGCGCGGGCGGAGATCGCAAGCGCCCGGTAGAGCGAATAGGAGCCGCCATGGGCGCCGATCACGTTGCGGTCGGCTGGGTTGGTCACGGAACCGATGACCGGGCCGCGCTCGCCGGGATTCGCCGCTCCCCATTTGATCGGATGACGGATTGTGGCTGCCGACGGCTCGGGATGGGAGGTGAGCCGGATATGGGTCGAGCGGTTGGGCGAGTTCATTGATGTCTTCCACGCCTGAAACGGGAAGACCCCCCAAGGATCTTTCAAGGATCGCGCGGAGAGCCTCCTTACGATCCATGGAAGACTGATCCAAAGTTACGACGCCGTCAACGGCCTAGAGTGTTGCTTGCCACACGATGTCGTCATTCAGAGCCAGGAAGCGCCCTTACCGACATGGCTGACCCCGAGATGGGTCAGGACGCTTGCGCCGATATCGGCGAAACTCTCCCGCCTTCCGATGGAGCCGGTTTCCAGTCCTGGCCCGAAGGCAAGGACCGGAATATGCTCGCGGGTGTGATCGGTACCCTGCCATGTGGGGTCGTTGCCGTGGTCGGCGGTGATCACGACGATGTCGCCCGGCTTCAGGATGGCCTCGATTTCCGGCACGCGCCGGTCGAAGGCTTCCAGGGCGGCGGCATAACCCGGGATATCGCGGCGATGGCCGAATTCGCTGTCGAAATCGACGAGATTGGCGAAGACGAAGCCGCCATCCGGCAGATGTTTCAAGGCATCGATGGCTGCGGAAAGGCAGGCGTCGTTGCCGTGCGGCTTGATTTCCTCGCCGGTGTTGCGATGGGCGAAGATGTCGCCGATCTTGCCCACCGTCACGACCGTGCGGCCCGCTTTCGTCAGGGTGTCGAGGATGGTGTCGGAAGGCGGCGGCGTCGCGAAATCCTTGCGGTTGCCCGTGCGCTTGAAGCCGGTTTCCGTCGTTCCGACGAAGGGGCGGGCAATCACGCGGCCGATCTGGTAGGGATCGCAGAGCTCGCGCACGATGTGGCACAGATCGTAGAGCCGCTGGAGCCCGAAGGTCTCTTCATGAGCGGCGATCTGCAGCACGCTGTCGACCGAGGTGTAGCAGATGGGCTTTCCCGTCCGCACATGCTCGGCGCCGTATTCATCGATGATGGCCGTGCCCGAGGCATGCTTGTCGCCGAGAATGCCCGGAAGGTTGCCCTTTGCAATGATCGCACCCGTCAATTCTTTCGGAAACGACGGCGCGGTGTTCGGGAAATAGCCCCAGTCGAAGACGACAGGCACGCCCGCGATCTCCCAATGGCCCGATGGCGTATCCTTTCCCTTGGAAGTCTCCACGCCGTAGCCCCAGGCGCCCTTCACTGCACCCTGCGGTGCGAGGTTGGGCGGCATACGCCCGGTCGAGGCCTCGCAGGCGAGACCCAGCCCAAGGGACGCCATGTTCGGCACGCGCAGGGGACCGCTGCGCAATCCCGCTTTGTCTCCCTGGCCCTTGGTGCAGGCCTCGGCGATATGCCCGACCGTGTCCGCTCCCGCATCGCCATAGGCATGCGCATCCTCCGCGCCGCCGATGCCGACGGAATCGAGCACGATGACAAGAGCACGAGGCATGATCATATCCTTCCAGCCGAGAGAATCACGACCGATACGTCATAACGGCAGAATATGCGATATTCCTAATGGCGATGATGCTCATGCCCGTCGTGCGCATGGTCATGATCGTGGGCATGTCCATCGAGGGGGCATTCCGGAGCGTGATGGCCGCCTTCCGGCATGTCGATTTCGATCTGCAGCGTTGCGTGGCCGATGCCGAAATCGGCCTTCAGGGCCTTCTGCGTCTCGGCAAGGAAACGGTCGCCCGGATGCCCCTGGGGCATGACCAGATGAACCGTGAGTGCCGTTTCCGTCGTGCTCATGGCCCAGACGTGCAGGTGGTGGACGCAGGCGACGCCCGGCAGGGCTTCCAGGGCCTTCTGCACTTTTGGCACGGCGATTCCGCTCGGCACGCCCTGGAGGGACAGCGTCAGGGATTGCCGCAGAAGATCCCATGTGGTCCAAACGATGACAGCCGCGATCACGAGGCTGATGAGCGGGTCGACCCAGGTCGCCCCGGTCCAGAGAATGATCGCGCCGGCAATCACCACGCCAAGCGACACGGCTGCGTCCGCGACCATGTGAAGGAATGCGCCGCGAATGTTGAGATCGTCATGGCTGCCGCGCATGAAGAGGAAGGCGGTGAAGCCGTTCACGATGATGCCGATTCCGGCCACGATCATCACGGTACCCGCGGCGACGGGCGCTGGCTCGATCAGGCGCTGGACGGATTCCCAGACGATGCCACCGACGGCGATCAGCAGCAGAAGCGCGTTGAACAGGGCGGCGAGAATGGAGCTGGATCGCAGGCCGTAGGTGAATTTTTCCGTGCGGCTGCGTTTGGCGAGCAGGGCTGCTCCCCAGGCGATGGCGAGGCCGAGAACGTCGCTTAAGTTATGGCCCGCATCCGACAGGAGCGCCATCGAATCCGCAAGGAAACCGTAACCGGCTTCAATGGCGACGAAGCCGAGATTGAGCACGATGCCGATGACGAAGGCGCGGCCATAGCCCGCTTCATGCGCGTGCCCGTGATGGGAATGGCCGCTCGAATGATGATGCGAATGCATGTGTCTCACTCCCGGACGGCACTGAGGCTGTCCGCCTCCAGATTGAAGGCGGCGGCGAACAGCGCGCGGGTGTAATCCGTCTGCGGCTTCGAGAAAATGTGCTCCGCCGATCCTTCCTCGACAACCTTGCCGTTCTGCATGACGATCACATGGTTCGCCAGGGCGCGCACGACCTTGAGATCGTGGCTGATGAACATATAGGCGAGGTCCCGTCGTTTCTGGAGGTCTCGCAGCAGTTCAACGATCTGCGCCTGCACGGACATGTCGAGGGCCGAAGTCGGCTCGTCGAGCACGATGAATTGCGGCTCGAGCGCCATGGCGCGGGCAATGGCGATGCGCTGGCGCTGGCCGCCCGAGAATTCGTGCGGATAACGGTCCATGGTGGTGGGATCCAGTCCGACATCGTGCAGGGCGCGGGCCACGATATTGCGGCGCTCGGCATAGGAAAGGCTCTTGTTCTGAACGAGCAGGCCCTCCTCCACGATTTCCGCCACCGACATGCGGGGGGACAGGGAGCCGTAAGGATCCTGGAACACGACCTGGAGATCCTTGCGCATGGGACGGATCTCGCGCGAGCCGAGCGTATCGATGCGGTTGCCGAGGAACACGACCGGCCCCTCCGACGCGACAAGCCGCAGGATCGCGAGCCCGAGCGTCGTCTTACCCGATCCGGATTCGCCGACGACGCCCACCGTCTCGCCCTTGCGGACCCGCACCGAAACGCCGTCCACCGCCTTCACATGCCCGACCGTCTTGCGGAGGAAACCGCGTTTGATCGGGAACCAGACCTTGATCGGGCCGGCTTCCACGATCGTCGGCGCATGGCTCGCGACAGGATTGGCGCGGCCCCTCGGCTCCGCCGCCAGAAGCTTCTGCGTGTAGGAATGCTTCGGGTTGCCGAAGACTTCCGCGACCGTGCCCTGCTCGACGATCTGGCCTTTGAGCATGACGCAGACCCGATCCGCCACCTTCCGCACGATGCCGAGATCGTGCGTGATGAACAACATCGACATGTTGAGCCTGCTCTTCAATTCCGCGAGCAGTTTCAGAATCTGCGCCTGAACCGTCACGTCGAGCGCCGTCGTCGGCTCGTCGGCGATGAGCAGGTCCGGCTCGTTGGCGAGGCTCATGGCGATCATCACGCGCTGACGCTGGCCGCCCGAAAGCTGGTGCGGATAGGCGTTCAGGCGGCTTTCCGCATCGCGGATGCCAACGAGCGTGAGAAGCTCGAGCGTGCGGGCACGGGCCGCGCGGTCGGAGAGGCCGCGATGAAGCTTGAGGATCTCGCCGACCTGCCGCTCGATGGTGTGGAGCGGGTTGAGCGAGGTCATCGGCTCCTGGAACACCATGGTGATATCGTCGCCGCGCACGCGGCGGATTTCGTTTTCGCCCGCCGCGATCAGATCCTTCCCCTTGAAGAGAATACGGCCCGACGGATGATGGGCGGATGGATAGGGCAGGAGCTTGAGGACCGACAGGGCCGAGACGGATTTGCCTGACCCGGACTCGCCCACGAGCGCCACGGTCTCGCCGGACCTGATGTCGAAGGAAATCCGGTCGACGGCGAGCATGTCGCGCTCGCCCTGGCGGAAGGCGACGGAGAGATCCTGCACGGAGAGAAGCGGCTCTGTCATTGGAACGTCTTCCGCGGGTCGAAGGCATCGCGCACCGCTTCGCCGACGAAGATGAGCAGGCTCAGCATGAGCGCGATCACGAAAAAGCCCGTGAGGCCGAGCCACGGTGCCTGAAGGTTGGCCTTGCCCTGCGCGAGCATCTCGCCGAGGGACGGCGAGCCGGGCGGCAGGCCGAAGCCGAGGAAGTCGAGGGATGTCAGGGTCGAGATCGAGCCGTTGAGGATGAAGGGCAGGAAGGTCAGTGTCGCGACCATTGCGTTGGGCAGAAGGTGCTTGAACATGATGGTGGCGTTCGAAAGCCCCAGGGCCCGCGCGGCGCGGACATATTCGAAGTTTCTGGCCCGCAGGAATTCGGCGCGCACGACGCCGACGAGAGATACCCAGGAGAACAGCAGCAGGATGCCGAGCAGCACGAAGAAACTCGGCGTGATGATCGCCGAGATGATGATGAGAAGATAAAGCGCTGGGATCGCGGTCCAGACCTCGATGAAGCGTTGGAACAACAGATCGGTCCAGCCGCCGAAATAGCCCTGCACGGCGCCGGCCAGCACGCCGATGACGGATGAGATGCCCGCCAGGATCAGGCCGAACAGAACCGAGATGCGGAAACCGTAGATCAGCCGCGCGACCACGTCGCGCCCCTGGTCGTCGGTGCCGAGCCAGTTCCATTCGATGTTCTTGCATCCGGTGCCGCCATTGCGCTCCGCGATGGGGCGGCATTGCGCGTCGGTGAGCATCCAGGTCGGAGGCGCGGGAGCGGGAACGGGCAGGTCGAGATTGTGCGTGTTGTAGGAGAAGCGAATCGGCGCCCAGAGCAGCCAGCCATTCTGCTCGATCTCCTTCGATATCACGGGATCGCGATAATCGGTCTGTGCCAGGAAGCCGCCGAACTTCTCTTCCGGGTAATCGACAAGCACGGGATACAGCAACTCGCCCTTGTAATAGGCGAGGATCGGCTTGTCGTTGGCGATGAGTTCCGCGAACAGGCTCAGGACGAAGAGGACGAGGAAGATCCAGAACGACCAATAGCCGCGCTTGTTCGCTTTGAAGTTCTGCAGGCGGCGCCGGTTGAGCGGCGAAAGGCGGATGAAGCCCTCCTTCGGCAGCGGCGGCGCGACAGGAGAGGAGGCGGGCGAGACGACGGGAACGTTCTCGTTCATCTCACACCTCCCGCGTTTCGAAGTCGATGCGGGGGTCGATCCAGGTATAGGTGAGATCCGAGATCAGGTTCACCGCGAGGCCGAGGAGCGAGAAGATGTAGAGATTGGCGAACACTACCGGATAGTCGCGGTTCACGATCGACTCGAAGGAGAGCAATCCCAATCCGTCGAGGGAGAAGATGGTCTCGATGAGGAGGGCGCCTGCGAAGAAAGCGCCGATGAACGCGCCGGGAAAGCCGGCGATGACGATCAGCATCGCATTGCGGAAGACATGGCCGTAAAGCACTTGGCCTTCCGATAATCCCTTCATGCGCGCGGTGAGCACGTATTGCTTGCGGATCTCATCGAGGAAGGAGTTCTTGGTCAGAAGCGTCGAAGTGGCGAAGGCCCCGAGCGCCATGGCCGTGATCGGCAGCGCGATGTGCCAGAAATAATCGAGGATCTTGCCGACGAGCGACAGCTGAGCCCAGTTCTCGGAGGTCAGGCCTCGCAAGGGGAAGATCTGCCAGAACGAGCCGCCCGCGAAGAGAACGATCAGCAGGATCGCGAAGAGAAAACCCGGGATCGCATAGCCGACGATGACCACGCCCGAAGTCCAGATGTCGAAGGACGAGCCGTCCTTCACCGCCTTCCTGATGCCGAGCGGAATCGAGATGGCGTAGGAGAGCAGCATCATCCAGAGGCCTAAGCTGATCGAAACCGGCAGCTTCTCCTTGATGAGCTGCAGCACGGAAATGTCGCGGAAATAGCTCTTGCCGAAATCGAAACGGGCATAATTCCACAGCATGATGGCGAAACGCTCGGGAGCGGGCTTGTCGAAGCCGAACTGGATTTCCAGCTGCTTGATGAATTGTGGGTCGAGACCCTGCGCACCGCGATAGCGGGACGAGGAGGCATCCCCGGCGCTGCCGCCCGCCGCGCTCTGGCCGCCGGAGAAGTCGCTCCCGCCGCCGGAGATCCGCGCCGTCGCGCTCGAATCCTGTCCCTGCAACTGGGCGATGATGCGCTCCACCGGGCCACCCGGTGCGAATTGCACGATGGTGAAGGAAATCAGCATGATGCCGAACAGGGTCGGGATCATGAGAAGGATGCGGCGCGCGATATAGGCGAGCATCAGGCGCCTTCGGACTGCCGGCCGATGCGGCCGAGATGGATGTCAGAAAAGCCGGTCGCGTATTTCAATCCGTACTCCAACATGCGGTCAAATCCGATATGCGCGGCCCAGATCGCGGCCAGTCCCATGAGGACGGGGCTGCTCGAAAACAGCCCGATCCCTGCCGGAAGCGCGGGCCCGATGGTCGTGTGAAGGATATTGTAGATCATAGCTCCGGGCCTGGGGCCAGCCCCATCGGCCACGAAGCCCAGATCGGGAACGAGGAAGAGTGCCGCAGAGGGCCACCAGGACAGGTCGATATGAGCATAGGCGGCGGTGGCGAGGGCGAGCAGTGCAAGGCCCTCCAGACGCAGGATCGTCCGGGGAGCCCCCGTGGCCGACGATAATTTGGTGCTTTCGCTCACGCTCAGCCTCGACCGATCAGCTTGGCCTTCTCGGCGTCGTACCACCAGGTATCCGGTGCGCCCGTGCCGAAGCGCGGCTTTGTCCGGGGATGCGAGAACTGGTCCCAATAGGCGAGCCAGTTGCTGCCCTTCCACCACATCGGAACCCAGTATTGGCCCGCGCGCAGCACCCGGTCGAGGGCGCGGCAGGCGATGGTGAGCTCGGCGCGGCTCTTCGCATCCGCGATGCGCTGGACCAGCGCATCCACGGCGGGGTCCGCGATGCCGGCGATGTTCTGGCTGCCCGGCGTCCGCGCGGCTTCCGAACCATAGACGATCCGCAGGCTGTCGCCGGGCGTTGGCGAGCCGCCGAGCGCGCGGCTCGTCATGTCGAAATCGTACTCGTTCAGGCGCCGCTGATACTGCGCCGCGTCCACGATGCGCGAAATGGCGTCGATGCCAAGCTTCTTGAGGTTGGCCTGGAACGGCTCGGTATGCGGCTGGAGCGCCGCGGAAAAATCGAGAAACTCGATGCGGAAGGGCTGGCCGTTGGGCAGCTTCAGCACGCTGCCCTCCCGCTTGCATCCGGCCGCGCGCAAAAGCTCGTCGGCGCGGCGCAGCAACTTGCGGTCCTGGCCCGAACCGTCGGAAACCGGCGGCAGATAGGGCTCGCCGAAGACCGCGTCCGGCACCTTGCCGCGGAAGGGTTCGAGCAGCGCCAGTTCCTCCGACGAGGGTGGGCCCGCCGCCTTCATGTCGGAGTTCTCGAAAAACGATGTCAGCCGGCGGTAGGAGCCGAACATGATGTTCGTGTTCGTCCATTCGAAATCGAAGGCGAGGCCGATGGCCTCGCGGATGCGCGAGTCCTTGAAGGCGTCCCGGCGGGTGTTGAAATACCAGCCTTGGATCGGCGAAGGCGCCTCGTTCGGGATTTCGTCCTTCTTCACGCGGCCTTCGCGGATGGCGGGAAAGTCGTAGCCCGTCGCCCAGATGCGGGAGGTGTATTCCTCCTGAAAGTTCAGAACGCCGCTCTTGAAAGCCTCGAAGGCCACCGTGCGGTCGCGGAAATATTCGTAGCGGACACGGTCGAAATTGTTGAGGCCGACATTCACGGCCAAATCCTTCGCCCAGTAATCCGGCACGCGCTCGAATTCGATGAAACGGCCCTGCTCGAACTTTCCGACCTTGTAGGCGCCCGAACCGAGCGGCGGTTCCAGCGTCGAAGCCTCGAAGTCGCGGCCTTGCCAGTAGCGTTCCGAGAAGATCGGCAGGGAAGAAACGACGAGGTGAATGTCGCGACTGCGCTTTGGGGAGAATCGAACGCGCAGCACATCCTCCGCCTCGGCCTCGGCGGATGCCATCTGCGGCAGGACCGCGCGATAGATGGGATGGCCTTTTTCCTTGAGGATGTTGAGCGAGAAAGCAGCGTCTCGCGCGGTGAGCCTCGAGCCGTCGTGAAAACGCGCCTCGGGCCGCAGCAGGAAGCGATAGGTCAATTTGTCGGCGGAGACGTCGACACTCTTTGCGACGAGGCCGTAGAGCGCATCCGGCTCGTCCGCCGCCGCAGCCATCAGGCTGTCGAAGGTGCTGCCCATTCCGGCCGCGCCGTCGCCTTGCAGCACGAAGATGTTGAGCGTGTTGAAAGTGTCGAAATTCTGGTTGCCCGTGCTTTGCTTGATCTGGATCGCCAGCGTGCCACCCTTCGGGGCATCAGGATTCACATAATCGAAATGCTTGAAGTCGGGCGCGTATTTGAGGTCGCCGAAACTGGACAGGCCATGCACGCCGACCCCTTCCGCCAGCTGGGCGAAGACGCTTCCGGATCGGGAAGCGACGAACGCCGCCGCGGCGCTGCCGAGAAGAACGCTTCGGCGGGTAGGTCGTCTCATCGCGGCGCTCCGGTCTTGGCGGCTTTCGCTTCATCGTACCACCAGATGGTCGGGAAGCCGGATGCGCCGTAGCGCGGCAAGGTCTCGGGATGGCTGAAGCGATCCCAGCGGGCGGTGCGCTGCTTCCGGTAGGTCCATTGCGGCACCATGTAGTCATGCGCCAGCAGGACCCGGTCGAGGGCTTTCGTCGCCGCCACGAGCTCTTCGCGATCCTTGGCGAAGATCACCCGGTCGATCAACGCATCGACGCCCGGATCGCTGATGCCGGCGAGGTTGCGCGAGCCCTCCCTGTTAGCGGCTCGCGAGCCCCAGAATTCGCGCTGCTCGTTGCCGGGCGACAGGGACTGGCCCCAGATGTCGGAGATGATGTCGAAGTCGAAAGAGCGCGTCCTGTTCACATGCTGCACGTCGTCGACGATGCGCACCGTCGTGACGATGCCGAGGCGGTCGAGGGCGGCCTTGTAGGGCAGGAAGACACGCTCGTCGTTCGGTGTGTCGCCCAGAAGCTCCACGGTGAAGATTTCGCCCTTGGCATTGACACGGCGCCTGTCCTTCAGCTCCCAACCCGCTTCGCGCAGGAGACGATCCGCCTCGCGCAGATTGTTGCGGACCGCCTCGGGCGTATCGCCGACCGGGTTCTTGTAGGGGGTCGTGAAGACTTCCGGGGGCACCTTGTCACGCACCGATTCCAGGATCGCCAGTTCCTGGCCCTGGGGCAGGCCCGAGGATGCGAGTTCCAGGCCGTAGAAATAGCTCGAGATGCGTTCATACTGGCCGGAGAAGATCGTCCGGTTGATCTCCTCGAAGGGGAAGGCGAGGTTGAAGGCGCGCCTGACGCGCGGGTCCTTGAACTTGTCACGCCGTAGGTTGAGGACGAAGGCCTGCATCACGCCGGAGGCCCGCATCGGAAATTCTTCCAGGATGACCTTGCCTTCCTGACGGGCGGGGAAGTCGTAGCCGGTCGCCCAGTTGCGGGCGCTGTTCTCGGTTCGGAAATCGATCCGGTCGCCCTTGAAGGCTTCGAGCAGCACCGTCGCGTCGCGGTAATATTCGTAGCGGACCTGATCGAAATTGTTCTTGCCGACATTCACGTTGAGATTGGCGCCCCAATAATCCTTCACCCGCTCATAGGTCGTGCTGCGGCCGGCATCGAAGCTTTTGATCCGGTACGGTCCCGAGCCGAGGGGCGGCTCGAGGCTGGTCTGGGTCACGTCGCGCTTGCGGCCGTCGGGGGCGGTGCCCTCCCACCAATGCTTGGGGAGAACGATGAGCTGCCCCATGATCTGCGGCAATTCCCGATTGCCCTTCTGGTCGAAGGTGAACTTCACCTCGCGCTCGCCGACCTTCTCGGCCTTCTCCACATCGTTGTAATAGAACGCATAGGTCGGGCTGTTCGCCTTCAAAACCCCGAAGGAATAGATCACATCCTCCACCGTCACCGGCTTTCCGTCGTTCCAGCGTGCTTCGGGACGGAGGCGGAAAGTGACCGAGGAATAATCCTCCGGGTAGGAAAAAGCCTCTGCCAGAAGCCCGTAGGAAGCGCTCGGCTCGTCGAGGGAAGGGGTGACCAGAGTCTCGTAGATCAGGCCAAGCCCCTGTTCGGGAGCGCCTTTCACCCCTGCGACGACGATGTTGAAGCTGTCGAAGGTGCCCTGAGCGCCGAAGCGAACCAGGCCGCCTTTCGGGGCATTCGGGTTCACATAATCGAAATGCTTGAAGCCGGCCGGATACTTCGGCTCGCCGAGCAGGGCCGAGCCGTGCCGCCAGGGCGCTTCCTGCGCTGTAACGGGGGTGAAGGCAAGACAGGCCAGAAAGCTCAGCAGAATGGGGCGGATCACAAGGCGCTCCTGCGGGTGAGGCGTCTTTTCTCAAGTCGGTTACATTTTTGTCCGGAATGGGACGAGCGCAAGGGCGAAGACGCAAAACAAAAGCCGGGCGCAGGGCCCGGCTTTGAAAAATACGGAGATGGTCCGCGTCTCTTACTGAGCAGCTGGAAGCGGCACGGGGTTGTCGGAGAGCGTCCGCAGATAGGCCAGGATATCGGCCCGTTCCTCAGGCTTGGCGACGCCGGCGAAGGCCATGATGGTGCCGGGGACATAGCCCTTGGGGTTGTTGATGAAGTGATCGATCTCTTCATACGTCCAGTTGCCGCCCTTGGCCTTCAGGGCTCCGGAATAGTTGAAGCCCTCGTGCGAGGCGACGGGACGGCTGACGACACCGTAGAGGTCCGGACCGACCTTATTGGGGCCGCCCTTCTCGAAGCTGTGGCAGGCCATGCACTTCTTGGCGGCGGCCTGACCCTTCGCCGGATCGGCCTTGGCCAGGAGCACGGGCAGGGGCTCCGCCGGAGCCGCCTTGGCGCTTTCGCCACCCACGGTCTCTTCGGGTGCCGGAAGATCGTAGCCCGGAACGGCGGGCTTCTTCGGCGCGAACAGGCCGCTCGCGATGACGTTGACGCCGACCACGAAGAGCAGCGTCCCAAACACGGCGCCCGCGATCTTATTGGTCTCGATATTCATGAATCAGGCTCTCCTCGCCTCAGGATGGCGGAACCAGCGCAACGGATGGGTGATGCGCGGACAGGCGCCCGCGACCGTGGCGTTGCTTAGCCGCACAGATGGGGGTTTGCAATGGGGGCGGTGGCTTTTAGCCGGGGCTTTTAGCCGGTCCCTTGGTCGCAGAGGCTTCCGTCAAGGAGCAAAAGGCAGGCCTGCCTTGCCAAAACCCGCCCATGACAAACCCGCTCCACCTTGGTAAGGACGCGCAGCCTTCCTTTAAGCACCCGTCATGTCCGATCCTCTTGTCCTGATTCCCGCCCGCCTCGCCGCAACCCGCTTGCCGAACAAGCCCTTGGCCGACATCGCGGGCGATCCGATGATCGTCCATGTCTGGCGCCGGGCGGTCGAGGCCGGCATCGGGCCGGTCGCCATCGCGACCGATTCCGAGGCCATCGCCGAGGCCGTGATCCGGGCCGGAGGCAAGGCCGTCATGACCCGAGCCGATCATGCTTCCGGTTCGGACCGCATCTTCGAGGCTGTGGAAAAACTCGATCCGGAGGGGCGGTACGATGTGGTCGTGAACGTGCAGGGCGACCTGCCGACCATCGACCCGGCCGCCATCGCGGCATCTGTCGCACCGCTTGCCGATGTCTCCGTCGATATCGCGACCCTTGTCGCCGCCATCGAGCGGGACGAGGAGCGGACCAATCCCAATGTGGTCAAGATGGTGGGGAGCGAGGTCTCTCCCGGGCGCTTCCGCGCCCTCTACTTTACCCGCGCCACCGCCCCTTATGGCGAAGGGCCGCTCTATCATCACATCGGCCTCTATGCTTACCGCCGTAAGGCGCTGCAACGGTTCGTCGGTCTTGCTCCGTCGCCCCTGGAAACCCGCGAAAAGCTGGAGCAGCTTCGCGCCATCGAAGCCGGCATGCGCATCGATGCCGTCGTCGTGGACGACGTGCCGCTCGGTGTCGATACCCCTCACGATCTCGAACGAGCGCGCGACATGATCGCCGCCCGGAGGAAGCCATGAACAAGATCATTTCGTTCCAGGGCGAGCCGGGAGCCAATTCCCATATCGCCTGCGAAGAGGTTCATCCCAATTGGGAGGTCCTGCCGTGCCCGACCTTCGAGGACGCCTTCGCCGCCGTGAACGAAGGACAGGCCGGTTTGGCCATGATCCCGATCGAGAATTCGATCGCGGGCCGCGTGGCGGATATCCACCATCTCCTGCCCACGTCCGGCCTGCACATCATCGGCGAGCATTTCCTGCCGATTCATTTCCAGCTCATGGGCGTGCCCGAAGCCAATCTCGGCACCATCAAGAGCGTGCACAGCCATGTCCATGCGCTCGGCCAGTGCCGCAAGATCATCCGCAAGCTCGGGCTGAAAGCCCATGTGGCGGGCGACACGGCGGGTTCCGCGCGCGAAGTCTCCGAGTGGAAGGATCCGGCCAAGGCCTCCCTCGCGCCGCGCATGGCGGCCAAGATCTACGGCCTGAAGATCCTTGCGGAGGATGTCGAGGACGAGGCGCACAACACGACGCGCTTCGTCATTCTGTCCAAGACACCGCAATGGGCCCCGGCGGGACAGGGGCCGACCGTCACGAGTTTCGTCTTCCGCGTCCGCAACCTGCCTGCCGCGCTCTACAAGGCGCTCGGCGGTTTCGCGACGAACGGCATCAACATGACCAAGCTCGAAAGCTACATGCTTGAAGGTGATTTCACGGCCACGCAGTTCTACGCGGAGGTCGACGGACATCCCGACGACATCAACCTGAAGCGCGCGCTCGAGGAGCTCGATTTCTTCTCGCGGGAAATCCGGATCCTCGGCGTCTATCCGGCTAGCCCGTTCCGCGAAAAGATCAAGGGCACCGCCGAGTGACCCTGCGCATCCGCGACGGCCATGCCGGCGATGTCGATGGCGTCGCCCGCGTGCATGTTCAGGGCTGGCGCGAGTCGTACAAGGATTTCCTCAACGCCGATTCGCTGGCGGGGCGCTCCGTGGAAGAGCGCGCGAGGATGTGGCGCGACGTTCTCGCCAAGCTTGATCCAGAGGCGAAGTTTCTGGTCGTTGAAGATGCGAACGGCGCAATCGTCGGCTTCGCGCGCGGCGGTCCGGTTCGCGAGAAGGGTTCCGTCCCGCTCGGCACCGAGGCGGAACTTTATGTGATCTACCTCATCGACAGGGTGAAGCGCCGGGGCCTCGGGCGGCGGCTGACCATGGGCGTGTTCGATCATCTCGCCCAAAGCTTTTCGTCCGTCGGACTCTGGGTGTTGAAGCAGAATTTTGCCGCGCGCGGTTTCTATGAGGCGCTTGGCGGCAAGGCGACGGTCGAACAACCGCTCGAATTGCGTGGCCAGACCGTGACGGAAATCGGCTACCGGTTCGAGCCGATTCCGCGAAGCCTTATCTCGGTGGGATAGGGCATTCCACGCCTTATCCTGAGGAGCGAGGCGTCTCGAAGGATCCGGCGTCTCCAGCGTGCACTGAACCCTCCTTCGAGACGGTCCTGCGGGACCTCCTCAGGATGAGGCTTCGAGACCATGTAGTGCCGTGAGATGGGCAGCAGGACGTGGATGCGCGCTAACTCCCCATCCATTCACGCAGCAGATGATGCGCGATGGCGATGGGGGAGGGGGCGGCGAATTCGTCGTGTACGCCGTCCAACATGCGCCTGATGTCGTCGCGCGTGAACCAGCGGGCGTCTTCCAGCTCCGTATCGTCGATGACGATGTCGTCGGTCTCCGCCTCGCCGGCGCAGCCGATCATGATGGAGGAGGGGAAGGGCCAGGGCTGGGATGCAAGATAGCGTACCTTCCCGACCCGCACCCCCGCTTCTTCGAAGACCTCCCGCCGCACCGCATCCTCGATGGTCTCGCCGGGCTCCAGAAAACCCGCGAGGCAGGAATACATCTTCTCCGCAAAGCGCGATTGGCGGCCGAGCAGGCATTTGTCGCCGCGCGTCACCAGCATGATCACGACGGGATCCGTGCGCGGGAAATGCTGCGCGCCACAGGCGGCGCAATCCCGGCGGAAACCAGCCTGGGCATGCTTGGTCGGAGCGCCGCAATTGGCGCAGAAGCGATGGCGGGCATGCCAGTCCAGCAAGGATTTGGCCATGGCGAGCGTGCCGAGCTCCTGCGCCGGAACAAGGTCGCGCACGGCGATCGCGCGCAGATTCTCGACCACGAAGTCCGGATCGTCGTGGAACAGCTCCGCCGCCTCGGGAGCTACGAGAGTTGCGATGACGGGCTTGTCCTGCAGAAACCCGAGAAAGACCTGCTCCTGATAAGCGGGCAGGCGATTTAAAACGGAGGCTGGCAGAAGCCCCGTTCCCGGTTCGCCGGCCTTGAGAACCGGCAGATCGCCTGCCAGCAGCACGATGGCGGCATTCGGATCTTTCCCATGGCGGGAAAGCGCCTCGGGGTCCCGCTCGGCGCTGTGCCGCACGAGAGGGTTCGTGATGTAGGCCATCGTGGGTTTCATTGCGTGTTTTTCTTAAATAATCAGGCGGACGCGAAAAGGGTGACTGCGCGCTCGATCAGGGCGGTGGCCGCATGGTCGGGATAGGGCGTCCGGGTGCCGTGGCCCCAGACGGGACCAGGCCATGCCGGGTCGGAGCGGAAACGCCCGATCACGTGGATATGGAGCTGGGTCACGATGTTACCGAGCGCGCCCACATTCACCTTGTCGGGTTTGGCAAGCGCCACCATGACCCGCGTTGCGATGCGGATTTCCTCCATGACCTGGACGGCCTGCTCGTCCGACAGGTCGGTCAGTTCGCTTGCATTGGGCAGGCGGGGAACCAGGACGAACCAGGGAAAACGGGCATCGTTCAGAAGCAGGACCGAGGACAGGGCCAGATCGCCGATGGGGATCGTATCGGCTTCGAGGCGGGAATCGAGAGTGAAGGCTGAGGTCATGCGGCCACGTTAGAGCATTTTCAGGCGAAGTGGATCCGGTTCGCCGTCGAAAATGCGTCCGAGCAAAAGAAAAGAGCTTGGCATCGCGTGCCTATCCCCAACGCGCGCATCCCTGTCGTTCCCGGCCGGAGCGCGGCGGAGGGGCAGGGAATCCACGGTCCACTCGGCGCGATTACGGCGCAGCCTTGGTGCCGAATTCCTCCAGCACTACCGAGAGCGCCTCCGGCTGCACCTTCACCGTTCCCGCGAAGGGATGGTCGATGGCGACGATGACGTGCAGCCCCGAGAAGATCAGGAAGGCCAGGATCCCCGTCATTATCACCTGGACGCGCAGGTTCTCGGTGCCGAAGAAGAGCGTGAAGCCGATCGTCAGGACAGCGCCGCCGAAGAGCACGAACCAGAGCACTCCAGGGACCGCGCCGGAAGCCAGGACGAGCCTCGTGCGGCGGGCCTCGGTCAGGACATCGAGCTGGTGGAGAGCCTCGGCTAGAAGAGCCGTCCCACGTCCATCGCCGGGGGTGAACGTCAGGAGCGCCGCGTAGGTGGTGTCCAGCGCGCGCGTCACGGTGTGGCTTGCCCCGCTCCGCTCCATCGCGGGCCAGTCCTCCGTGATGGCCGCTCTGACGTAGCGGGTCAGGCTGTCGCGGAGGGCGGCGCCGGGATCACCCCCGATCCCGTTGGACAGCCGGTAGAGCGTCGCCGCGGCGCCGGCTTCCTGGGCCGCCGCGTTCTCCGCGTTGCTGAACTTCTCCCAGACGATGATCACGGCGAAGGCTAGCAGCACCGCATAGAGCACGCCGATGGTCGCGAACATGAAGCCGGCAACCTCATTGTTGTTCCTGAGGCGCTCTGAGGCAACGCGCCGGCGAACGAGGCCGGGGGCGGCCATTCCGAGGAGCGTTGCCACGCCGACGAGGAGGGCGCCGGACAGCCATAAAGGCAGGGTGGTCAGGAATGCCATGTGACGGTCCGCTCCGATCCCCTCACAAAATATGACCGACGGGAGCAACTGTCCGCAAGTCGCAAAAGGCCGTGCTGTAGTGGGGCATTGGTGGCTCTACGGCCGCATCGCCCTTTAGGCTTCCACCCTGGACATACGGCAGCGCCTCCCCGGCCGTAAGGCAAGGGAGACATCGTTGCGGTCGATGTCGACCGCTCTGAGAGAGGCTTATGAGAGAGGCTTACTAGACCCCGGAAGAAGCGAGCAGCACTCTTGCGGCCGTGACCCACATCACGAGACCGATCCCACCATCGAGAACCCGCCATGTCCCCGGGCGGGCGAAGATGGGACGCAACAGGCGTGCGCCATAGCCCAGCGAAAAGAAGAAGGTGAAGGATGCGAGCATGGCCCCGAGCGCGAACATCTCCCGCCCTTCATCAAACTGGGTCGAGATCGACCCGATCAGCACAACGGTATCAAGGTAGACGTGAGGATTGAGCCAGGTGAGCGCCAAGCAGGTGAGCAAAGCGCCTTGAAGTGTGATTGTGGCTGTACCTGACACCTGCAGGCTGGCCTCGGCCGCGAATGCTGATCTGAAGCTGCGGGCGCCGTACACAATGAGAAATGCCGCACCTGCATAGCGCATGACGGGTTCGGCCCAGGGCATGATGGCGCTGACTTGGGCAAACCCGATGACACCGACCAGGATCAACACGGCGTCGGACAGGGCGCAGGTCAAAACGACCGCCAGGACATGCTCGCCCCTCAGGCCCAGGCGCAGCACGAAGGCGTTCTGTGCCCCGATGACGAGGATCAAGCTCAGGCCCAGCATGAAGCCTGCGAAGAGAGGGATAGTCATGTCGAGCTCCGATAAAGGGTCGACATGAGCTAGGCCAAGCCCCAGGATTAGGACAGTTAAAGTTCGTCAGCCTGCATTAGAGTTTCTAATCAATGCTCGATTATGCTCACCTCTCCGCCCTCGCGGCTGTCATCCGAACCGGCAGCTTCGAGCGGGCTGCGCAGCACCTCAACGTCACGTCCTCAGCCATCTCCCAGAGGATCAAGCTGCTGGAGGAGCGGCTTGGGGCTGTGCTTGTGGTCCGGGGTCAGCCCTGCACGGCAACCGAGGTCGGTCAGCGCCTATGCCAGCATGTCGAGCAGGTCGCGCTGCTCGAAAGCTCCTTGCACGACAGCCTTCCGGGCCTTCCGGCCGAGCGCCGACCTGTGACCCTGCGGATTGCCGTGAATGCGGATAGTCTCGCGACCTGGTTCATCGCAGCGATGGCAAAGACGGAGGGATATCTGTTCGATCTGGTGCTGGATGATGAGGACCACAGTGCGGAATGGCTGCGGCGCGGCGAGGTCGTGGCGGCAGTGACGGCACACAGCACGCCGATCCAGGGCTGTGACTGCCATCCTCTTGGAGCCCTGCGCTATATTGCGACCGCAACCCCAGAGTATTGCGCCCGGTGGTTTGCCGACGGATTCAGCGAGCTCGCGGCTGCACGCGCCCCGTGTCTCATCTTCAATCAGAAGGATCGGCTTCAGGCAGAATGGCTGCGGCAGGTGCTCGGAACCAACCTCCATCCCCCGCTCCACTGGCTGCCCTCGTCCCAGGCCTTTGTGGATGCGGCCCTGGGTGGGGTCGGCTGGGGCATGAATCCGGAGTTGCTCGTGATCGACCACCTTCGCGCTGGGAGGCTGGTTGCGCTCAAGGCGGACCAACCGTTGGATGTCCCGTTATTCTGGCAGCAGAGCCGCATTGTGAGCCCTGTGCTGGGCAATGTGACTCGTGCTGTCGTGCACGAGGCCAGGGCCATGCTGGTGCCCGGTCTAACTTGAGCGCAAGTACTCGGGGCTCCGTGAGCTGTCTGCCATTGTCGCTTTACCGTGGTGTAGGCGTTGAATGTCTGCACCGGGTCGATAGTATTGAAAAAGGCCGCAACTGCCATTTTTCGCGCGGTCAGCATACAGGATGATGGGCCTGATCTGGCACGCTGACGCTAGCAATAGACCGCCAAAGCAGCGCCTGAGACTTTTTCAACAATATCTGCCAGGAGCTGACATACGGCTGACGCGCTGCTCCCGTAATCTCCGCTACCGCTCAAGGCACGAGTTGACCTCTGGAAAGCTCGATTCCTCTTTAGGATCTCAGATCAAAACGTTTTCGGATGCTGCGCTTCATCGGGTGCCGCTGGCTCTCCAGAACGCATCGTTTGGGCTGTATCCTTCCGAATCCGTGCAGAAGTCCGGGCGAATACGGTCCAGGAAATACATATCGATGGCTCCAATATGCTTCACCTGCACCGAGCCACGGGCTTCGGTTTTGAACAGACGGGATACCTGGTGCAAGGTGCTGGCGGAGATGTTCACCCGACCCGGTTCACATGCCTCTTCCAGGCGCTGCGCCACGTTCACAGCATTGCCCCATACGTCATAGGTGAAGCGGCGCTGTCCGACGATCCCGGCCACAACGGGGCCGGAGTTAATGCCAATGCGTAGTTCCCATGATGGCAGGCGCAGCCTTTCGCGCTGCCGATTGGAGCCGCGAATGAAACTTTGCATCTGCAGCGCCGCAAGACATGCGTCGATGGGATGACTACGATTTTTCTCCGGCAGGCCACCAGCTGCAATGAACGCATCGCCGACCGTCTTTATGGTCTCTATCCCGTGGGATTCCGCGATCTCGTCGAATCGCGCGAAGTTCTGGTCGAGCTGCCGGATCAGTCCAGATGGATCGAGGGTTTCAGTGAGGCGCGTAAATGCCTTGAAGTCCGCAAAGAGAATAGTGGTCGCATCGTGGAAGCGCGGCTCGACCCTACCATTCGCTTTGAGTTCCTCAGCAATCGATTCCGGAAGAATGCTTTTGAGAAGCTGGTCCGAACGCTCGCGAGCCGCTTCGGCTGCGGCCTTTGCTTGCGAGAGTTCGCCCAAGAGTTCATCGCGCTCGAGGAGCTGCCTGCGCAGCTCAAGCTGGGCCATCGCCTGCTGCGCTAGGCGGCGCACCGCTTCACGCTGCGACGGGCTCAACTGATGGGGTTCAAACCCTAGGACGCAGAGTGTTCCAAGGGCAAACCCTTCCCGGTTGATGAGGGGCATCCCGCAATAAAACCGGGCATAGGGCTCGCCGGTCACCATGGGCAGATCTCGAAATCGTTCGCTCGCGGTCAAATCCGGTTCATAGATCAGATCATTCGAGCACAGAGTTGTGTTGCACATCGTGATCTCGCGCGGGCACTCGACCATATCGGCTGGTAGGCCGTACTTCGATTTCATCCATGCGCGCCGCTCGTCCATGAGACTGATCAGAGCGACTGGGCAGTCACAGATCTCAGCTGCCAGCTCGGTCACTGCGTCATAGGAAAATTCCGGTGGGGTGTTCATGACCTGGTACAGTCCGAGGGCTGCGATCCGATCCGCTTCTTTGGATGAGAGTTCGTCCATCAGTCCGCTCCCTCGGCCCTCGGCCAATCTGCAGACACCCCCCGCAGCTTACAGCCAATCATAGCAAGAAACTGCAATAGAGGCAGCCTGTGAACTCCGGATCCGCCATGTTGTTTTCACGATCACCCACAAGGGTCTACCTACGAGATCGAAATCCCCAACTCCTGGAAAAGGGCCGCTTCGGGTCCTGAACGGAAGTCGAGAAAATCCTCCGAAGGCCGGCTCATCGCCCCTGCTCGTCCCTAATAGAGCGCTATTGTTGCCGATGCCGTCAGTCCCGGCCGGAGTGTAGCGGAAGGAAATCCATCTTTACCCTTGACGCGATGGATCCCCTTCCCGGTCCTGCTGACCGCCGGGGATGACACGAGGCAAGGGTTTGTTCTATTTTTGTTCTTGACAATCGTCCTAGCCTTGGCTATGTCTTGGCCTGTCCCGACCCACCGAGGGGCGCGCTCGCGAGGCGTCGTGATTGTGGGGTCGGGCACGGTCTCGCGGGTGGGGTTTACGCAAACTCGGCCGGCGGGAGGCCCAGGCTCAAGCCCTGGCGTCACGGTTGGTCCGCGACCGCCCGCTTCTCTGAAAGCGGTGTCCGTTGCGGGCAATCGCTGAGCCGAGGCCGCCTGTCCGCCTAAACAAGCCGTGCGCGAGGTGCCCTCCGGCTCTTCCCACCACCTTCCATCATCGAGCCGGACCGCACGTCGCGCCACCCTCGATCACCGTCCAGGCTTGGGGCCGCATCAGCCCCGAGCCCGAAGACGCTTGCCGTTTTCAAAACCCGTTCATTCACACCATTCATTGCAGTTGAGGCCGTCTCATGAACCGAACCCGGCAGATCCTGCCTGACGCCGATGGATCCCCTTCCCCTCCAGCGGCTTAAGCCGCTTCCGGCCGGGGATGACGGCGCGAGGTGGATCCCGCCACAACTCGGCTTGCGTTCCGGGTGCGAAAACTCCATATAGGCGGTGGGAGGTTGGCGAGGGACGTCTCACTCGCCAACCGGGTCAGGTCCGGAAGGAAGCAGCCCTAACGAGACCGAACGGGTCTTCGTCCAGCCTCCCACCCCGGCGCTTCCAGGAGCGCCTCATGCAGATCCCAAAGCCTTGCAGCCGATGGACGAAACAACAGCTGGCACGCCCCCGAACGACGAGCCGGCTCTGCCGGGCTTTCCGCCTGCGCCCGCGTCGTCGAGCGCCTCGCCCTATCGCGTCCTTGCCCGCAAATACCGCCCGCGCACCTTCGACGACCTGATCGGCCAAGAGGCGATGGTCCGCACCCTCTCGAACGCCTTCGAGACGGGCCGCATTCCGCAAGCCTGGATGCTGACCGGCGTGCGCGGCGTCGGCAAGACCACCACGGCGCGCATCCTCGCCCGCGGCCTCAATTACCAGAAGCCCGACGGCACCGGCGGGCCGACCATCCACATGCCCGAGCTTGGCCTCCATTGCGAAGCGATCATGGAATCGCGGCACGTGGATGTGCTGGAAATGGACGCTGCGTCGCATACGGGCATCGACGATGTCCGCCAGATCATCGACGGCATCCGCTATTCGCCAGTCTCTGCCCGCTACAAGGTCTACATCATCGACGAGGTCCACATGCTCTCGGAGAAGGCGTTCAACGCCTTCCTGAAGACGCTGGAGGAGCCGCCGCCGCACGCGAAGTTCATCTTCGCCACCACCGAAATCCGCAAAGTTCCCGTCACGATCCTGTCCCGCTGCCAGCGCTTCGACCTGCGCCGCATCGATGCGGACAAGCTTGTGGCGCATCTTGGCCGCATCTGCGACGCCGAGGGTGTGAAGACCGACCAGGAGGCGCTCGCCTCCATCGCCCGCGCGGCGGAGGGCTCGGCCCGCGATTCGCTCTCGCTGCTCGATCAGGCCATCGCCCATGGCGCGGGCATCGTGAAGTCCGAGACCGTGCGCGACATGCTGGGCCTTGCCGACCGCTCGCAGGTCATCGACCTGTTCGAGGCGGTCATGCGCGGCGACGTGCCGGCCGCCTTCGCGGGGCTTCGCGCGCAATACGATGCGGGCGCGGATCCGAGCGTCATCCTGTCCGATCTCGCGGCCTTCTCGCATATCGTCACACGCCTCAAGCTGATCCCGGAGGCGGCGAAGGACCCGGCGCTTTCCGAGGCGGAACGGATTCGCGGTACCGAATATGCGCAGAAGCTTGCCGTGCGGACCCTGTCCCGCGCCTGGCAGATTCTGCTTAAAGGAATTCCCGAGGTTCAGGCCTCGAACCGGCCGATCGCGGCCGCGGAAATGGTGCTGGTGCGCCTCGCCTATGCCGCCGACCTGCCGACGCCGGACGAGGCCCTGCGCGCGCTGAAGGATGGCGCTCCGCTCTCAGGCGGCGGCCCGCCGCCTTCGCCGCGTCCATCCGCTCCGGCGACGTCGGGCAACATGGCGCTTGCGACCTCTCAACCCCGCCCGCAGCCGCGGCCGGAGCCCGGAGGAGCGGCGCCCGCCCTGCGGCTGCGCCGTTTCGAGGATGTGGTCGCCATGGCGGGCGAGAAGCGGGAGATCGTGCTGAAAGCCGCCTTGGAACGGGAGGTGCGCCTCGTCCGCTTCGAGGAGGGCAGCATCGAACTCAGCCTGACCGAGGGCGGCAGCCGCACCATCGCCAACGATCTGGCGCGTGCGCTTCAGCAATGGACCGGAAGCCGCTGGATGGTGGCGCTCTCGTCGGAGAAGGGCGCGCCAACCCTGCGCGACCAGGCGGCCGCCGCGGAGCGGGAGCGCAAGGAGGGGGCGGCGAACCACCCCCTCGTCCAGGCCGTTCTCGCCAAATTTCCCGGGGCGCAGATCGTCAACGTGATCGAGCGAGCTGAGAAGGCGGGGGAGGACGAACCTGCCGACGCCGAAACGGGAATTCTCGGCGAGGCCGACGCTCTTGCCGCACACGAAACCGAAGCCGACGACGATCTGGAGTGAGGAGACCGTCATGAAGGACATCATGGGATTGATGAAGCAGGCTCAGGCCATGCAGCAGAAGCTGCAGGACGCCCAGGCCGAGCTGGACAATGTCGAGGTCGAGGGCACCGCCGGCGGCGGCGTCGTTACCGTGAAGGTATCGGGCAAAGGCTCCTTGAAGGCGATCAGCATCGATCCTTCCCTCATGAATCCGGACGAGAAGGAGATTCTCGAGGATCTCATCGTCGCCGCCATGAACGATGCACGCGGAAAGGCCGACCGCACGGCTCAGGACCGCATGGCGGAACTGACCAAGGGCCTGCCGCTCCCGCCCGGCCTGAAGCTTTTCTGAGGACTTAAATGGCCCAGAACGTCGCCGGTCCCGAGATCGAACGCCTGATCCAGCTTCTGGCCCGGCTGCCGGGCCTGGGGCCTCGCTCGGCCCGGCGCGCGGCGCTTCATCTGATCAAGAAGCGGGACACCCTGCTCAACCCGTTGAGCGACGCCATGCGCGTCGCCAACGAGCGGATCGTCGTGTGCTCGTCCTGCGGCAATGTGGATACGTCCGATCCCTGCACCATCTGCCGCGATCCGCGCCGGGATGAATCGATCCTGGTTGTCGTGGAGGACGTGTCCGATCTCTGGGCGCTCGAACGTTCGGGCGCCGTCCATGCGCGCTATCATGTGCTGGGGGGCGTCCTCTCGCCCCTCGATGGGATTCGCCCCGAGCATCTCAACCTCGATCGCCTCGTGGCGCGCGCCTCGGAGCCCGGCGTCGTAGAGGTGATCCTGGCCCTCAACGCCACGGTCGATGGCCAGACGACCGCCCATTACATCACCGAGCTTCTCGCGCATCTGTCCGTGAAGGTGACGAAGCTCGCCCACGGAGTGCCGGTCGGCGGCGAGCTCGATTATCTCGACGAAGGCACCCTGTCAGCGGCGATCCGCCAGCGCACGGCTTTCTAGCTTCTTGCTGTTCTCGTCGAGCCAGCGCGCGAGCACGACGACGTCGCTCTGCTCGTAGCCGAGGGTCTTGTAGAACTCTCTGACGGCGAGATTGTCGTTGCGGACCATCAACTGGATTTTCGTGACACCCCGCTCGCGCGCCCAGGTTTCGCCGGCCTCCATGATGGCCTTGCCAAAACCACGCCCCTGCACAGCCTGATCGACCGCAAGGTAATAGACCCAGGCGCGATGCCCGTCGGAACCGATCATCGCGGTTGCCACGAGCCGCCCATCGAAGCGACCCGCCAGAACCGTTGAGAACGGCGACTCAAGGGCAAGCTTGATATCGGCATAAGGATCGTTCCAGAGCCGGGTCAGCCCGACGGATCGCCAAAGAGCGACCGCCGCCTCCGTCTCATGGGATTGAAGCGTGCTGATTTCGAGCATGATGATCCCCCTTATTTTTCTGGTTTACTTTCCTCAGGTGACAGGCTCAAGCACCGTTGCTAATCAGGTTTCGAAAGTCCCTGCGAAGCCACCATCCGAGTTGCTCATGTCCCAGACCGACCTTACCGATCTCGCCCGCACCATCGATGCCGCTTGGGAGGACCGGGCCAATGTGAATGTTTCCACCAGGGGCCCCATCCGCGAGGCCGTGGAGCAGGCGCTGCATCTTCTCGATTCCGGCAAAGCCCGCGTCGCGGAGAAGTCGGGCGGCGAATGGCAGGTGCATCAGTGGCTGAAGAAGGCCGTCCTTCTGTCCTTCCGCCTCAATGACATGGCGGTGATCAAGGGCGGTCCCGGCGATGCGGTATGGTGGGACAAGGTGCCCTCCAAGTTCGACGGTTGGACGGAAACCGAGTTCAAGCAGGCGGGCTTTCGCGCCGTGCCGAACTGCACCGTGCGGCGCGGCGCCTATATCGCGCCCGGCGTGGTGCTGATGCCCTCCTTCGTCAATCTCGGCGCTTACGTCGATGAAGGCACCATGGTCGATACCTGGGCCACGGTCGGCTCCTGCGCACAGATCGGCAAGAACGTGCATCTCTCCGGCGGCGTCGGCATCGGCGGCGTGCTGGAGCCGCTTCAGGCCAATCCCACCATCATCGAGGATAACTGCTTCATCGGCGCCCGCTCCGAGGTGGTGGAAGGCGTGATCGTGGGCGAGGGCTCGGTGCTCTCCATGGGCGTGTTCATCTCGGCCTCCACCAAGATCATCGACCGCAATACCGGCGAGATCTTCACCGGCCGCGTTCCGCCGTATTCCGTGGTCGTTCCCGGCTCGCTCCCCGGCAAGCCCCTGCCGGACGGCACCCCCGGCCCGTCGCTCTACTGCGCCGTCATCGTCAAGCGCGTCGATGCTCAGACGCGCGCCAAGACCGGGATCAATGAGCTGTTGAGAGACTGAGGCGATGGATCATTCGCCCCTCGCTCTCGCCCAATCACTCCTCCGCTGTCCCTCCGTCACGCCTGCCGAGGGTGGGGCGCTCGCCTTCATCGAGAGCGTACTGCGCGAAGCGGGTTTCGAGGTGCATCGGCTGGTCTTCTCTGAACCGGGCACCCCGGACGTTGAGAATCTCTATGCCCGCTACGGCAAGGGTGAGCCTTATCTGCTTTTCGCAGGCCATACCGATGTGGTGCCGCCCGGCGATGTCAGCCGCTGGCGGCATGATCCGTTCGGGGGCGTGATCGACGGCTCCGAGCTTCATGGGCGTGGCGCGGTCGATATGAAGGGCGGCGTCGCCTGCATGATGGCGGGGGCGCTTGCTTTCATCCGGGAGCGGCCTGATTTCAAGGGCTCCATCGGCTTTCTCATCACCGGGGACGAGGAGGGGCCCGCCATCAACGGCACGGTCAAGCTGCTCGACTGGGCAAAGGGCAGGGGCGAGCGCTTCGATGCCTGTATTCTTGGCGAGCCGACAAATCCGAACCGGCTCGGCGACATGATCAAGATTGGCCGGCGCGGGTCGCTCACCGGCCATGTGGTCGTCGAGGGCAAGCAGGGACACGTGGCCTATCCGCATCTTGCGGATAATCCGATCCCGAACCTCATGCGCATTCTCAGCGCCCTCATCACCAAGCCTCTCGATCACGGCACAGAACACTTCGATGCGTCCAATCTCGAAGTGACGACGGTTGATGTCGGCAATCCGGCCGCGAACGTGATTCCCGCCTCGGCGCGGGCGACCTTCAACATCCGCTTCAACGACATCTGGACGCCGCAGAGCCTGGAGGAGGAGATTGCCTGCCGCCTGCGCGAGGCCGCCGGCAACACGGTGCGTTATACGCTCACCATGGAGCCGACCAACGCCTTCGCCTTTCTCACCGAGCCGAACGCCTTCGTCGGGTTCATCGCCGATGCCGTTGAGGCCGAGACGGGCATTCGTCCCAAGCTTTCGACCACGGGCGGCACGTCCGATGCCCGCTTCATCGTCAGGGATTGCCCGGTGGTCGAGTTCGGCCTCGTCGGCCAGACCATGCATCAGGTCGACGAGCGGGTCCCGGTAGCAGATCTCGACAGGCTTGCCGTGATCTACCGCAAGGTGCTGGAAGCCTATTTTCCTGAAGCGGTCTGACGCATCGCGCAGCCATGTTCGACTAAAGTCGGGAAGGGGCGGAACGTTCACGGCTCTTGCCGGTTCTTCGTGGGCAATCGTCTCCTTGGAGCCGCCCATGATCGTGACTGCGGATGAGGTCAATCGCTCGTTCAAAGGGACGCTCGATCTGCTCAACAGCCGGGTCGAGGGCCTGAAGGCCTTTGACATGAGCGAGCGAGGCTTCTGGCGCTCCTTTGCCGCGATCTGGCTGACGCTTCCGGCCTATATCGTGTCGCTTGCCTTCGAACGGCTCCGGCTCGGCCTGCTTCTGCCGGACCATCCGCTCCTCGACAGTCTGTGGATCGATCTCGTGGTCGCCATTGGCCATGTGGCGAGCTTCGTCGTCCTGCCGGTCGCCATGATCTGGGTGACGCGCAAGTTCAAGCTCACCGGGCACTATGTGCCCTTCGTCATCGTGACGAACTGGGTCAACGTGATCGGGATGCTGGTTATGTCGATCCCGGTCCTGTTGCTGCTGCTCGGCTGGGCACCTCCGGCTCTGGCGGGCCTCTTCAGCGTGGCGTTTCTCGCCATTATTCTGCGGCTGCAATGGTTCGCCACCAAGGCCACGCTCCATGTTCCCTGCTTTTTCGCCTTCGGGATCGTGGCGCTCGGCATTGCGCTCAACACCTTCATCGACACGGCCGTGCGCGGGCTCTTGTCTTAATCGGGAGCATTTTCAGCAAAAGTGGACACCGGTTTTGCGGCGGAAAATGCGTCTTTTCAAAAAGATGAAGCCTATTTCATGAGCCGGGATCATGAAATAGGCTCTGGATAGTCGACGCCGATCAGATAGAGGCCTGCCGAGGGCGCCATGGGGCCGCAGCGGGTGCGGTCGCACGCGTCGAGGGCGGCCTGGACATCCTCCACCGACCAGCGACCCGCGCCGGCGCGCTCGATGGTGCCGACCATGGAGCGGACCTGATGGTGCAGGAAGGAACGGGCTGAGGCGTAGATCCTGATCTCGTCGCCGATCCTCTCCACATCCAGGCGGTCGAGGGTGCGAAGCGGGCTGTTGGCCTGGCATTCCGCCGCCCGGAAGGTCGTGAAATCGTGCCGGCCGATCAAGGTCTGCGCCGCTTCGTGCATCACGGCGGCGTCGAGGGGCCAAGCCACATGCCAGACCCGGTTGACCTCGAGGGCAGGCGGAGCGCGCCGGTTGAGGATGCGGTAGAGATAATGGCGCTTGGTCGCCGAGAGGCGGGCGTTGAATGTATCCGGCACCATTGCCGCCGACAGGATCGCGACCGGGGCCGGTTTCAGATGGGCATTCGTCGCATCACGCACCGTGTCCGCCCGCCACTCCTTGCTCAGATCCACATGGATGACCTGATGGGTGGCGTGGACCCCCGAATCGGTCCGCCCGGCGCAGTGAATGCGCACCTTCTCCCCGGCGAAGCGCGCGATGGCGTCCTCGACCGCCTGCTGAACGGAAAGGCCGTTCGTCTGATGCTGCCAGCCGGTGAAACGGGTGCCGTCATATTCGACGACGAGCTTGTAGCGGGGCATGTCAGGTCAGCTCCGCGAAGGCGCGGGCATAGGTGACCGGCCCGCGGGCTTCCCGTCCTTTCTCGGACAGGAACAGGGTCTGGAGATAGGGGCCGTTGTAAGGAGTCGCGAGAGCCGATGCACTCTCGGCCCTGAAGCCGAAATCGCCATAAAAATCCGGATCGCCCAGGACCAGCACCAAGTCCATTCCCGCATCGGCGAGGCGCTGGAGCCCGTCCTCGACAAGGGCCGATCCGATGCCCCGGTTCTGGAACGACGGCAGAACGGCCAGAGGTGCCAGCGCACAGGCCTTCACGGAGGGAGTGCCCGCCAGGATGAGGGGCGAGAAGGCGATATGCCCGACCGGCTCTTCGGCGCAGGCAATAAGGGAGAGGCTGAGATCGCCGTCCGCGCGCAGGCGGTTCACAAGTTCGGCCTCGGCTTTTCCGCCGAAGGCGGATGCATGGATGGCATGGATCGCGGGTCGGTCGGCGGGTTCCTCGATCCGGATCCGCATGGCGGGAGTCATGCGAGGCTTGCCCCTGCATCGAGCCTGACTCCGCGCATAAAATCACCCGCACTCATCGGCCCCTTGCCGGCCCGCTGCACCTGAAGCAGCCGCACCGCGCCGTCTCCGCAGGCGACGAGGCCGTTATTGTCGAGGAGCGTGCCCGGCTTGCCCTGGCCTTCGCCGAGGACGGAACGCAGAACCTTCACCCGCTCCGGACCCTTGCCGAAATCGGCCGTGAAGAAGGCGCCGGGGAAGGGCGAGAGGCCGCGCACATGGTCGTGCACGCCTTGCGCCGGCTTCGACCAGTCGATCCGGGAATCCTCGTTCGTAAGCTTCTGGGCATAGGTCACGCCCTCTTCGGGTTGAGGCGTGAAGTTCAGCCCACCGCGGGACAGGGCGGCAAGCGCCCGCACCATGAGGTCGCCGCCGAGGCTCATGAGCTTGTCGTGCAATTCACCCGCATTCATGTCGGGCGTGATCGTCACGCGCTCGACCATGGCGACGGGACCGGTATCCAGGCCCTCCTCCATCTTCATGACGGCGATGCCGGTTTCCCTGTCTCCGGCCATGATTGCCCGCTGGATCGGGGCGGCACCCCGCCAGCGAGGCAGGAGGGAAGCATGGAGGTTGAGACAGCCGAGTTGCGGCGCATCGAGGATCGGTTTCGGCAACAGCATGCCGTAGGCGACGACGACGGCCACATCGGCCTCGTGATTGCGAAAGGTCTCGGCAGCCTTCTCGGTGCGCAGGGTCTTGGGCGTGAGGACATTCAGGCCGAACCGCTCCGCCATCCGGTGGACAGGGGAGGGCTTCAGCTCCATGCCGCGCCCCGCGGCGGCGGGTGGGCGGGTATAGACCGCGACGACCTCGTGGCCCTGGCCGACGATCTCGGAGAGCGTCGGCACCGCGAAGTCGGGCGTGCCCATAAAGACGACACGGAGACTCATGCGCCACTCGTCTCGCGCTTGGCCGCCTTCTTGAACTTGGTCATGACCCGGTCCCGCTTGAGCTTCGAGAGATGGTCGATGAAGAGGACGCCGTTGAGATGGTCAATCTCATGCTGCACGCAGGTCGCCATCAACGCCTCCGCATCCTGCTCGACGATTTCACCGTTCAGGTTCATGTAACGGAACCGCACCCGGTCGGGCCGCTCGACCTCTTCGTAATATTCGGGGATCGACAGGCAGCCTTCCTCATAGACGCGCTTCTCTTCCGAGGCCCAGGTGACTTCCGGGTTGATCAGCACCAGCGGCTGGTGCTCGCTCTCGGATTTCGACACGTCCATGGTGACCACGCGCAGGGGCACGCCGATCTGAATGGCAGCGAGACCCACGCCGGGGGCGTCATACATGGTCTCGAGCATGTCGTCGGCGAGCTTGCGGATCTCGTCCGTGATCTCTTTGACGGGCTCCGAAACGAGGCGAAGCTTGGGGTCGGGAAGGATGACAAGGGGTCTTATGGTCATGATTGGCGGAGATAAGCGCTTGAGCCGGGATGGTCAAATCGTTCGTCTTATGTTCGGATGATTTCGTCAACCGGAAGCTTGTTCTCATGAACGACGTCGTTCTCCTGCTCGGCTCTTATCCCCTGACCTGGGGGCGGCTCGTGATCGGAATGGCGGCCTCAAGTCTCTTTCTCCTGACAATCGTGACCCTGCTGTTGATGCGGACGCGGCGGGAACGGGCCTTCGAGGCGGCGGTCTCGGCAGAGCGGGCGCGGGAAATGGACGACAAGGTCGCCGAGCTGACCCGCATCCAGGCCGAGATGACGGGGCGGATGCAGACCATCGCCGAGGTGTTCGGCACCCGCCAGAGCGATTTCGTGCGGCTGATCTCGGAGCGGATCGACGGGCTGCAGCACCGGGTCGGCCAGGGGCTGGAGGCGACCACCCGGCACCAGACGGAAAACCTGTCCAGGCTGCACGAGCGTCTCGCTGTCATCGACGCGGCGCAGAAGAACCTGAAGGACCTGACGGGCGAGATTGTCGGCCTCAAGGATGTGCTGTCCAACAAGCAGAGCCGGGGAGCCTATGGGCAGGGTCGGATGGAGGCGATCATCCGGGACGGGTTGCCGAGCGGTGCCTTCGAATTCCAACCTACATTGTCGAACCGCATGCGTCCCGATTGTCTCGTGCGCCTGCCGGGCGATGAGCGTGGACTTGTGGTCGATGCCAAGTTCCCGCTCGAAGGCTTTACCCAGTTTCGCGAAGCCAAAGGCGAAGAAGCCCGCAGCCGGGCCGCAGCCAAGGTTCGCAGCGACATGCTCGTACACGTGAAAGACATCGCCGAGAAATATCTCATTCCCGGCGAGACGCAGGACATCGCGATGATGTTCGTGCCTGCGGAGTCGATCTATGCGGATCTCTCCGAACATTTCGACGACGTCGTGCAGAAGGCGCATCGCGCACGGGTGGTGATCGTCTCGCCATCTCTTCTCGCACTTGCGATCCAGGTCATGCAGGCTCTGGTAAGGGATGCACGCATTCGCGAGGAGGCGCACATCATTCAGGTCGAGGTGCAGAAACTTCTGGAAGATGTGGAACGCCTCGATGGGCGTGTGGCAAAGCTCGATGCGCATTTCCGGCAGGCGCAGGACGATGTGGCGCAGATCAGGATCTCTACGGACAAGATCGTGAAGCGCGGTCAGAAAATCGAGACGCTCGAATTCGACGAAGGCGAGGCGGGTGCCCGCGCGGAATTGCTACGATTGCAAGGACGAAGCCTGCGCGCTGTGGAATAAACGCGGCCGTTCGATCTTCGTGGAACAATCCCAATCCTTCGGACCGATATTGCCGATTCTGGAACTGGCGTGAATGCGCGACGTTCTCCCAGCATTCAGCGCAGGCTGACGCCACTGTTTCGCGCTGGCTTTTCCGCACCCCCAACCGAAGGATTTGAGTCATGGGCCTTTTCTCGAAGGATATCAAAACTTTGGATGATCTCTTCATTCATACCCTGCAGGACATCTATTATGCCGAGCAGCAGATCACGAAGGCTTTGCCGGAAATGATCTCCAAGGTGAGCGATTCGCAACTGAAGCAGGATTTCCAGACGCATCTCGGTGAAACCGAGCAGCACGTGAAGATGGTGGAGCAGGTCTTCCGTATGCACGGGCACGATGCGAAAGGCGTCACCTGTCCGGCCATCGACGGCATTATCGACGAAGCGCAGGATATCGCTGGCGACATCGACGATCCGCAGGTCCTCGATGCTGCGTTGCTGGCTGCCGCGCAAGCCGTCGAGCATTACGAGATTACGCGTTACGGCACGCTTGTCGCCTGGGCCAAGCAGCTCGGCCGTGAGGATTGTGCCGGCGTTCTTCATCAGATCCTGGATCAGGAAAAGGCCATGGATCAGAAGCTGAACCGGATTGCCGAAAGCAAGGTCAACAGGCAGGCTGCGTAAGCGTCTAACCCGACAGAGCGTCGGCAGTCTCCTGGTTGGGACCGCTAAAGACCGGCCTCCGAAAGGAGGCCGGTTTCGGTTGTGCGGGTCTCTAAAGACGATTACTTGGAAGGCAGGACACTGGATCGCAAGAAATCCGCCAGATCGCTCGTGATATGGTCGATATGCGGCGTCTTGACGGCCTCCTGCTCAAAGCCCTCGCGGAACGGATCGAGTGTCTTGGGGACGATGAGAGTCGTCGTCATGCCGAGCTCATGCGGCACGACGAGATTCTTGGCGATGTCCTCGAACATGGCGGCCTGCGCCGGCTCGACGGCATGCTTTTCAAGAAAGCTTTCGTAAGCTCGCCGGTCGGGCTTGGGCACGAAATTGGCGGCGGCGATATCGAAGACATCTTCGAAATGGTCGAGGATGCCGATCTTCTTCGCCACGTTCTCCGCATGCTTGCGGGAGCCATTGGTCAGGATCAGCTTTCGGCCGGGCAGTTTCTCGATGGCGGCGCCCAGTCTCTCGTCCAGGGCGATGTCGGTATGATCGATGTCATGCGCGAAATCGAGGAAGTCGTAAGGGTCGATATCGTATTCGTCGATCAAAGCGCGCAGGGTCGTACCGTATTTATGATAGAAATATTTCTGCAACGCCCGCGCCGAAAGACCGTCTATCCCGAAGAGATCGGCGATATAGAGCGTAATCCGTTGATCCACCTGCGGCCAGATCCGCGATGTGTGCGGATAAAGAGTGTTGTCGAGATCGAAGATCCAAGTGTCCACATGCGAGAAGGCTCGCGATTCTTCCATGGGCAGATTTTCTTCGATGATCGGTAGTATTTTCATGGCACTCAAAGACGGCAATGGGGCCGGTGCGGCCCCATTGAATTGATATAAGCGCGATAGCCCCGTTTTTGAAGAGTCCTACCCCCGACGGATCATGGTCCCGGCTCCGTGATCGGTGAACAACTCCAGAAGCACCGCATGTGGCACCTTGCCGTCGAGGATGACGACGGCCTCCACGCCGCGCTCCAACGCATAGATGCAGGTCTCGATCTTCGGGATCATCCCGTCAGTAATGGTGCCGTCGGCGATCAGGCGGCGGCAATCGTCGATGGTCATGTCGGGGATCAGGTTCTTGTTCTTGTCGAGCACGCCCGGAACGTCGGTGAGAAGCAGCAGGCGCTTGGCCGTCATCGCGCCGGCGATGGCGCCGGCGAAGGTATCCGCGTTCACGTTATAGGTCTGCCCGTCCTGTCCCACCGCCACGGGCGCCAGAACCGGAATCAATTCGGCGCTGAGAACCTGGTCCAGAACCGCGCGGTTCACGTTCTCGGGCTCACCGACGAAGCCTAAATCGACCACCTTTTCGATGTTCGAATCAGGGTCGACCGTGGTGCGGGTCACCTTGCGGGCGGTGACCATGTTGCCGTCCTTGCCGCACAGGCCGACCGCCTTGCCGCCCTCGGCCCCGATCCAGCCGACGATCTGCTTGTTGATGGAGCCGGCGAGCACCATCTCAACGACCTCGACGGTCGCGGCGTCGGTGACCCGAAGGCCAGCCTTGAACTCGGACTTGATGCCGAGCTTTTCCAGCATCTTACCGATCTGGGGGCCGCCCCCGTGCACGACGATGGGCTTGATCCCCGATTGCTCGAGCAGGACCACGTCCTCGGCGAAATCCTCGGCCGCGGCCCGGTCACCCATGGCATGGCCGCCATACTTGATCACCACGACCTGCTGGTCGTAACGCTGCATATGCGGCAGCGCCTGCACGAGCACTTCGGCTTGCACATGAACATCAGGCAGCTGGTGGGCTGCGGGATTGGAATCGGACATGGACGGCCCCAGCGCGTGAATGGAACTAAACCGGCGAGCGTTCTAGCCCAGCTCGCCATCTCTGGAAACAGTGAGTTCAGGATCGTCGGTGAAGAATGCCCGACGCGCCGGCCAGAACCCAGCCGATCATCAGGAGGATCCCCCCGGTCGGGGCTGCCATCGGAGCCAATGCCAGACCAGAAAGAGCCCGGCGGGAGAGGTCGCCGCAGAACAGGATGAGGCCCAGTACGAGAACATAGCCTGCCAGCCGCGCCAGCTTGGCATTGACGGCGCCATTGGTCGCCAGGGCCATGAGGGCGAGGAGCGCAGGCGCATGGAATAAGAGAAACTGGGCTGCGGTCTGAAGGCTTCCGCCGCCGGTGACATGCGCTGCCGCCGCCGAAAGCGCGACACCCAGGAGGCCGGAAAGAGCCGCCAGAACCACGAGGATGCGGTCCGGCAGGCTCATGTCTCGCCTCTCTCGCTCAACAGCCGCGCAACGCCGGCCCGCAATTCCGGAATGCCGGAGCCCAGGCGGCTCGACGTCGGCATGATCTCAGGAAAGGCTGCGGCCCGCTTGGCGATCTTCTGCGCCGTATCGGCCATGCACTTCTCGATCTCGCCCTTTTTCAGCTCGTCCGCCTTGGTCAGCACGATCTGGTAGGAGACGGCAGCCTTGTCGAGGGTTTCCAGGACGGCCTCGTCGACAGGCTTGATGCCGTGCCGGGCATCGATCAGTACATAGACGCGGGCAAGACTGGCGCGGCCGCGCAGGTAATCGTGGATCAGCTGCGTCCAGGCATGCACCTTCTCCTTCTCGACGGCGGCATAGCCGTAGCCCGGCATATCCACGAGGTGGAAGCGGCCACCGATATCGAAGAAGTTGAGTTGCTGCGTCCGTCCTGGCGTATGGGAGGTGCGGGCCAGCGTGTTGCGCCCCGTCAGGGCGTTCACGAGACTCGATTTGCCCACATTGGAGCGCCCGGCGAAGGCGATCTCGACCTTGCTCATGGGCGGCAGGTTTTTCAGGGAGTTCGCCGCCCAGATGAAATCCGCCTCGCCAGCAAAGAGCTTGCGGCCGATCTCGAGGAAGGGGTCGGTTTCAGGTGCCGTTTCTGTCATGGGTCCCTTATCGACGCTTGGGCGCCGTACTTCAAGGCGTCAGGCTTCGCCTTTCTTAGGCTAATGCGTCGCTGCCGTCCGGTCCCAGAAGGGCTTGGTCTTCTGCAGCTTGCGTGAGGCGACCTCGGCACGGGAGAGGAGCTTGTTCAGGCGTTGTTCGGCCTGTCCAGCTTCCTGCTTTGCCAGTTCGGGGAAAAGGGTTCTGGCGACGGTGATGTCGTTCATCTCGCCAAGTTCGTCCTGAAGGTCCTGGAGAACGCTCAGCAAGGCATGATGGCGCTTGTCGGCCTGGCGCCCTGGGAATGTGGCGGCAAAGAACTCGACCCCGTAGCGAAGCGTCTTGATGCTCATGCGAAGCCTGTGCCGTTGTCTTTCGTCGAGATTCGAGACTTTTCCGGCACGCTTGCGAATCCGCTTCCAGCGGCGCGTCAGCTGCTTGAGGGCCCGGTCTTCCACCAGCTCGCCACGGGCCGCACACACGCGCTTTTTTTTGCTGCTCAGCCATTTTCCGGTCTCGATCCAGGCAGCGACACGCAGGATCACCCCCATGAATCGTGGCTTCTCCAGGGTTCGGCGCAGGGAATCGTAGGCGTCCGAGCGCTGCTTCTCCACATCCTTCAAGGCACTGCTCTCGACCTCGGACTCTGCCTCCCGAAGCCTGTTCGCATAGATGTCGAGGTCGCGGACGCGGCCGAATTTCTTGCCGATCCAACGCAGATCCGCCTTCACCGCGCGGCCCTCGCGGCCTTTGAGCATGGGCTTGAACAGCGATTGCGCCGCATTGAGCCGCCGCAACCCGACACGCATCTGGTGCAGGGCTTCCGGGTCGCTATCCCGGCGAACGACGGCCTCGTTCCGGACGATCTGGAACAGGCAGGAGCGGGCGATGACTTGAAAGGCTTCGGCGCCGGTCGTGCCCGGTGGAACGTCGACAGGGCTGGCATGGACGGCCCCGGCGTCCTCTTCCCCGAGAAGACGATAGCCGCGCTCGGATTTCGTCGTTGTGGAGAGCCTGAGCGGAGCGATATCCTCCAGATCGCGGGCGAGGGCGAACAGGGCGGAGGGATTGCCCTGCTTCAGTTCGAGCTCGACCTCCGCGAAGCGTATGAATTGCTCTCCCACCTTCGCCTCGGCGCGATCCAGGGCAACCTCGACGAGGGCCGCCTCCCGTTCGATTTCCAAGACCTGCCGATTCGTTTCGACCGCGAAGATGGGCTGGATGCTTTCGCGGGTCTCTTCATCCGCCAAAAGCGAGGCGAGGGGTGTGCATGCCGCGGCCTCCAAGTCGATGGTTCCTTCGACCGGGCATTCCCATTCCGTGCGATCAAGGGCGAGACCCCGCTCCGTGCGTTCCGCCTTGATGGTCTGGACATGGTGTCCGTTCCGTTCCCGGACCCGCAGGGACAGGCCGGCCCGGCGCAGCGCATGCCACGGCGTATCGTAATAGACCGCATGGAGCGTTCCGCTCTGATCGGAGAGCGGCTTCGCCTGGTTGAAGGCCGGGTGCTCAAGAAGATCCTCGATCCGGCCGGAGGCGAGTTCCAGCTTCAGCTCGATCTCGCGCGACTTCACATGCGTTTTCGGAGCCGCCTTCTTTCCGTGTCGAGCTGGACTCATGCACAAGCCGTTACGATTATCCCCACCAGAGCTGATCTAGGGCAGATGCCGGATGGAACAACGGAGGCATTGCGTTGCATCGGGCCGCTTTCCACGATGGGGCTTCGATGATGCTCTTCGAAAATGCTGCCCTGACCTACGGAATCATTGGGGTGCAATCGCTTCGGTTCCATGCACGGTAACTTGGAACAATGGAGAGTCCCGCGTGGCCAGTCCTATGGAACACCGACAATGAGAAGAGACCCGGTCCAGATCCGTTCAGTCGAAGTCCTCTCTGACGATTGGGCAATCCTGAAGAAGGTCACCTTCGATTACACACGCCGTGACGGCCGTGTCGAGACTCAGGTCCGCCAAGTCTACGACCGCGGTAACGGGGCCGTCATCCTGCCCTACGACCCGGATCGCGGCATGGTGCTCCTGGTCCGGCAGTTCAGGCTGCCGGCATATCTGAGCGGACATCCCGAACCGCTGATCGAGGCTTGCGCGGGGCTTCTCGACGATAACGATCCGGAGACCTGCATCCGTCAGGAGGCGGAGGAGGAGCTGGGTTACCGGCTTCCCAACCCTGAGCGCGTCTTCCAGGCTTTCATGAGCCCCGGCAGCGTCACCGAGCAGCTGGTCTTCTTCGTGGCCAGCTACACGCCTGATGATCGCATCGGCCAGGGTGGCGGGGCCGAGGATGAGGGCGAGGACATCGAGGTCCTGGAGCTGTCCCTCGACGAGGCCCTGTCCATGATCGAGAGTGGCAAGATCGTCGATGCGAAGACGATCATGCTGCTGCAATACGTGAAGCTCAAAGGGCGGATGAACGCCTGAATCGCGGTCAGGACACGTTCCTGAGGAAGGTGACGCCGGTCGCCAGAGCGCAGAACCTCCCCATGACGAGCCTGTCGCCGATGAAATCATAATGATGCAGGACGCATCTTTCGACGAAACCCTCCGGGCCTCGCGGATCGTCATAATAGGTGAAGTCGCCAATCTTGATATTGGGCTGATTGACCAGAGGTCTGAGAAACCCGACGCGGGGATGCCCGGGCATCGGATGAGGCACTTGGGGATCAGGGCCGGCAGTCATCCTTTGTCTCCGCGATGGAAAGGCTCTCTCAAACGAAAATCCCCGGGACGGGCCCGAGGATTTTCCTTGCTGATTTTTCCTGAACTCAGCCCTTCGCAGGGCTCTTCTTGCTGAAAGTATTGCGCAGGTTGTCCCAGAGTTCGATCTTCACGCCATTGCGCCTCATGATGAAGGCCTGCTGGGTCACGGAGAGCAGGTTGTTCCAGGCCCAGTAGATCACGAGACCAGCCGGGAACGAGCCGAGCATGAAGGTGAAGATGACCGGCATCCACGAGAAGACCTGCTTCTGGACCGGATCCGGCGGCTCCGGATTCATCTTCATTTGCAGCCACATGGTCACACCCATGATGAGCGGCCAGGCGCCGAGCAGCAAGAAGTGGCCGATCACCGGCACCGTGCCCGGGTTGTAGGGCAGCAGGCCGAACAGGTTGAAGACCGAGGTCGGATCCGGGGCCGCAAGGTCGCGGATCCAGCCGAAGAACGGCGCATGGCGCATTTCGATGGTGACGAAGAGCACCTTATAGAGCGCGAAGAAGACCGGGATCTGGATCACTACCGGCCAGCAGCCGGCGACCGGATTGATCTTCTCCTTCTTGTAGAGCTCCATCAGCGCCTGCTGCTGCTTCACCTTGTCGTCGGCGAAGCGCTCGCGGATCGCAGCCATTTCCGGCTGCACCGCCTTCATCTTCGCCATGGAGGCGTAGGATTTGCTGGCGAGCGGGAAGAAGAAGAGTTTCAGGATGACGGTGACGAGCAGGATCGCGACACCGAAATTGCCGAAGAGTTTGTAGAAGAAGTCGAGCACCTTAAAGAGCGGCTTGGTGATGAAGTAGAACCAGCCCCAATCGATCAGGAGATCGAAGTTCTTGATGCCAAGCGAGCTATGATAGCCATCAACGACCGCGACTTCCTTAGCACCCGCGAACAGGCGTTGCGTCACTTCGGTCGTGCCGCCCGGCTGCAACGTCTGCGCGGTGCCGAGCATATTGGCCTGATAGGTCGGCCCGTTCGGATCCTGGCGCACGGTGAACGAGCCCTGATAGGCCTGCGCCTGATCCGGAACGACCGCCGCGGCCCAATACTTGTCGGTGATGCCGAGGAAGCCACCGGCCACGTTGTCCCACACCTTGCCGATCGTGTTCTGGCCCGGAACCGGGCTTTCCTTGTCGAGCTTGGCGTAGGTGTATTCCTGAAGGCCCTGGTCGCCGAGAACGCCGATCAGGCCTTCGTGGAGCACGTAGTAGCCGAGCGTCGTCGGCCTGCCGTGGCGGGAAACGAGGCCATAGGGATGTAGCGTCATGGGCGCCGAACCACGGTTCTCGACCGAATCCTTGACCGTGAACATGAACTTGTCGTCCACGGAGATGGCGCGGTGGAAGACCTGACCCTTGCCGTTGTCCCACGTCAGGGTCACGGGGCTCGAGGGCGTGAGGGTGTTCTTGTCGGCGGTCCAGACCGTGTTGGGTCCGGGCAGCGCATCGGGCTGCGTGCCGACCCAGCCGAACTCGGCATAATAGGGATTCTGGCTGCCCGAGGGCGACAGGAGCACGATGTTCGGGCTCTTGGGATCGACCGTCTCGTGGTAGGTCTTCAGCGAAACGTCGTCGACGCGGCCACCGCGCAGGTTGATCGAGCCCGCGATGGCAGGGGTGTCGATGGCCACGCGCGGCGAGCGGGCCAAGGCCGCCTCGCGCGATTCGACGACCGGAGCGGAAGGCGTGCTCGGGACCGTGCCTGGAACAGGAGCGGCCGGGCCGCCGGCCTGGCTTGGAGTCGGTGCGCCAGGATTGACTTGCGCGGATTGCTGGGCGGCGGTTTGAGCGGCCTGACGGTGCTTTTCAGCCTCCGGCGCCGCGAAGAAATACTGCCAGCCGATCAAAACCGCCATCGACAGCACGATGGCGACGATGAGGTTTTTGTTTTCGTTACGCATGGGAATGTCCGCGACGCTCGCCGTTGTTGGGAGGTGAGGAGGGGTTAGGACGGTCCTCGGTCCGCGCGCTTCTCGGCTTGGTTACGACCCGAAGCGCCCGCCGAAGATCGTCGATGAGCACGTCATAGTCAGCCGTCAGGATGTCGCGCCGTCCGATCACCACGATATCGGCATTGATAGTCGCGTAGTCCAGACCTGCCTTCTGGCAGATCGTCCGGAGCCGCCGTTTGATCCGGTTTCGTTCGGTGGCGTGCCCGACCCGCTTGGTGACCGTGAGGCCGATCCGCAGGCCGGAATCCTGTTGGCTGCTGTCCTGACTGCCACGCAGACGGCCCTGGACCGTCATCCGCTCCGTATGAAAGCGGCGGCCAGAGGCCGCCGCAACGAAGTCAGGTCGTTTCGTCAGGCGCCCGATCAAGCCTGCGCGAGAGTCGCGCACCGGGTCGCCCTTAACGCCGAATTACGCCGAGAGGCGCTTGCGGCCATGGGCGCGACGAGCGGCAATGACCTTCCGGCCACCCTTGGTCGCCATGCGCGCACGGAAGCCATGGCGGCGCTTGCGAACGAGCTTGCTCGGTTGATACGTCCTTTTCACGGCTCATCTCCGGTCGAATGGGGCAGCGGTGCTCGATGGCTCGCGCCCGTCTGGATTTACTGGGGCCAAACCCCGAAACTGTCTCGAAAAAACGATCAGCGCCCAAATTGAGCGCTGTCAGCTTGCGGGCTTATGGCGGAAGGGACGGCTAAAGTCAACGCCGCTCTGGCATTTAGGCATACCGGAGGCCACTCTCACGAGGAAGTGACGGTCGCCTGGGCCTAGCTTGTTCCGGCTCTACATGAGAGGACTCAGTCATAGAGGAGGCAATGTGGCGGCGAAAGAGCAATGGTTCTAAGGGGATGGGACGCCGCGCAGCCTTTGGCGCTACCTGCCCCCGGCGATCGTTCTTCTCGCTCTGAGTGCTTTTTTCGCCACGGGCCTCCATCGCACCTTGGGTTTCGGGAATCTCGCCATCCTCGGTATCCTGGCGCTCGCCCCCATCCTGGTCCGGCAATGGCGCAAAGAGGAGCGAGCGTGAATAAATCGAACGAATCCGTCTCGAAGAGCGAAGTGCTCAAGCCCGATCTCTGCGTCATCGGAGCGGGCGCCGCGGGAATGTCGGCCGCCTCCATCGCCGTGTCGCTCGGCTCCTCGGTCGTGCTGATCGAGAAGGCCAAGCTGGGAGGGGAGTGCCTCAACGTGGGGTGCGTCCCCTCGAAGGCGCTGATCGCGGCAGCCAACCGGGCCCATGCCCTGCGTCATGCCAAAAGCTTCGGCGTCGGTTCGGGCGAAGAGCCCGAGATCGACTTCGCCCGGGTCAGGGCACATGTAAGGGATGTCATCGCCTCCATTGCGCCGATGGATTCCCTTGACCGCTACAGGGCCATGGGCGTGCGGGTCATCACAGACGAGGCCCGGTTTACCGATGCGGCGACGGTGGTGGCAGGGGGGCAAACCATCAAGGCGCGCCGATTCGTCCTAGCCACCGGCTCACGGCCGATGATCCCGGATATTCCTGGCCTCGAAGGAGTTTCCTACCTCACCAACGAGACGCTTTTTAATCTGGCGGAAAAGCCGGAGCATCTCGTAGTGATTGGCGGCGGCGCGACAGGCATCGAAATAGCCCAGGCCTATCGGCGCCTCGGTGTCCGGGTAACCGTGCTCGAGGCGGGAGAGCGTATTTTGGCCCAGGAGGATCCGGAGATGGCCGCCGTCGTGGAGCGGGCTCTGCGCGGGGAGGGCGTCGATTTCAGGATCGGCACCGCCATCGCGCGGATCGAGCGCCGGGCAGGGGGGCAAGTCGCCGTCATCCTTGAAGGCGAGGGCAATGAAACGCTGGAGGGAAGTCACCTGTTCGTGGCGGCCGGCCGCCACCCCGCGATCGAAGGTTTGGGTTTGGATTCGGCCCGGATCGACGCCGACGCTTCTGGCATCAAGGTCAATCAGGGTTTGAAGACCACAAACGCGAAGGTCTATGCCATCGGCGATTGCGCCAGCGGGGCAGGCGGGCGCTTTACCCATGTGGCGAATCACCATGCCGGTCTCGTGATCCGCAACGCCCTGTTCCAGCTGCCCGCCCGGCTCGGCTCCACGCCGATCCCCCGCGTAACCTATAGCGATCCGGAGCTTGCCGCTATCGGACTGACGGAGGAGGAGGCCCGGGCGAAGCATTCCGCGCTCCGCATTCTGCGCTGGTCCTTCGCCGACAATGACCGCGCCCGTGCCGAACGCAGCACGACGGGCCATGTGAAAGCCATCGTCACGTCTCATGGAAAGGTGCTGGGCTGCACCATCGTGGGTGCCCGGGCCGGCGAGCTGATCATGCCCTGGAATCTCGCCATGGCGAAGGAGCTGAAAATTTCGGATCTGGCGGGACTTGTTTATCCCTACCCGACCCTGTCGGAAGCGACTAAAAGCGCTGCGGTGGAATTTTTGAAGCCGACGGCGCAGAATCCGTGGGTGAGGCGGCTGGTCGGGTTCGTCAGCCGTTTGGGGTAAGATCTTGGATGAGCGCTGAGCAGCCGCATTTTCTGACGGGGCGCCTCCTGAAGCATTTCGGGCTCTCCGCGCGGCTGCTCCTTCTGACACTCCTTTTCGTGATGATCGCGGAGGTGCTGATCTATGTGCCCTCCGTCGCCAATTTCCGCCTGACCTGGCTGAACGACCGGCTTGCTGCCGCGCAGATCGCGGCGCTCGTCCTCGATGCCACGCCGGATCAGCCCCCTTCCGGCGATCTGGAAATGCGCGTCCTGTCCGGCGTCGGCGCCAAGGCCATCGCGATCCGCGGCGGCGGACGGCGGAGCCTGCTCGCGGCTGGCGACATGCCGTCCGAAGTCGGCAGGACGGTCGATCTGCGAAACGTCACATGGATCGACGGCATCCGGGATGCTTTCGATCTCCTGTTCAACCCCACGAGCCATCCCATCCGGGTCATCGGTTCCGGAATGGGGGTGGACTTCGTCGAATTGCTGCTCGATCCGAATCCGCTGCGCAACGCCATGCTGGTTTTCTCGCGCAACATCCTGCTGGTTTCCCTTTTCATTTCCGCCCTGACCGCCGGCCTCGTCTATCTGGCGCTGCAATGGGTGATCGTGCGTCCCGTGCGGCGGCTGACCGGCAATATCACCAAGTTTTCCGGCAATCCGGAGGATGCCTCCCGAGTCATTCAGCCGACGGCTCGTGCGGACGAGATCGGCATGGCCGAGCAGGCCCTGGCGCAGATGGAGACGGCGCTTGCGGAGGAGCTGCGCCAGAAGCGCCGGTTGGCGGAGCTCGGGCTTGCCGTCAGCAAGATCAATCATGAGCTGCGCAATATGCTGACCACGGCGCATTTGCTCACGGATCGCCTGGACCGGGTGAGCGACGAGCGCGTCCAGCGTATCGCGCCACGCCTCGTGGCGACGCTCGACCGCGCCATCTCCTTTTGCGAGGCCACCCTGTCTTACGGGCGGGCAACGGAGCGTCTGCCGCAGCGCCGGCTGATCCCCCTGGCGCCCCTCGTCGCCGATCTTGCCAATCTGACGGATCTCGCGCCCGAGCGCGGTATCGCCTTCGAGTCGCAGGTGCCGGTAGATCTGATGGTCGATGCCGATCCGGATCAGCTGTCGCGGATTCTGGTGAACCTCGTCCGCAACGCGGTCCAGGCCTTGAGCCGGGCCGGATCCTTCGAGGGGACGCCGCGAATCGCGGTGGCGGCGAAACGCGAAGGAAAATCGGTCATGATTCAGATCAAGGATAATGGCCCAGGTATTCCCGAACGTCTCCGGGCCGGACTTTTCACGCCTTTCCAGGGCTCGATCCAGAAGGGCGGGACGGGTTTGGGCCTCACGATCACGGCGGAGCTGGTGCAGCTCCATGGCGGCACGATTACGCTCGATGAGAGTAACACCGGCACATGTTTCCGGGTGACGATTCCCGATCGGCAGGACCCGCGGGAAATAATTTGAGTTTCACGGCACAGCTTATTCAGAAAGAGGCTTGCCAACCCCGTCGGAACCCTTTAAGTCAGCCGCCTCCGGACGACGTTGCTCCCCACAAGCAACTGCCGAGTAAGCGCCCGTAGCTCAGCTGGATAGAGCACCAGACTACGAATCTGGGGGTCAGAGGTTCGAATCCTTTCGGGCGCGCCATTCTTTAAGACTATATTCGTTCGGGATCTCAACGCTTTCAGGGATGTTCTTGATAAGCGCGCGGGAGACGATGCCTCGAAGCTTCGCCGTAAGAGCAGGGCTTCAAGGTAGAAGACTTTGTCTTGCCAGGATTGGGGCCATAGCTCAGTTGGGAGAGCGCTTGAATGGCATTCAAGAGGTCGGCGGTTCGATTCCGCCTGGCTCCACCAATCCGGTCGGACATTCGGAGCGTGCGGGTGTAGCTCAGGGGTAGAGCACAACCTTGCCAAGGTTGGGGTCGAGGGTTCGAATCCCTTCGCCCGCTCCAAACATCGATACGCGGGCGTAGCTCAGACGGTTAGAGTGCCGGCCTGTCACGCCGGAGGTCGCGGGTTCGAGCCCCGTCGCCCGCGCCATCCCGATAAGGCCAAAAACCGGCTTTCGGCCACTCCTCCCGGCAAGCCATCCACTGCCGCTAGGTCCGGGGCTGCCCGCATTGCTTCAGTTCGGTCGTCCCGTCGCGCAACCTTAGCCACTCAAGCGCGTTTCCTGTGAACTACCGGACACGGGAAACATCTCATGAGCATTATCTGGACCATCATCATCGGTTTCGTCGCCGGCGTCATCGCCAAGCTGATCATGCCTGGGAGGAATGAGCCCTCCGGCTTCATCCTCACCACCATCCTCGGCATCATCGGAGCCTTTGTGGCAACTTATCTCGGGCAGGCAATCGGCTGGTATCGGGCGGGCGAGGGCGCAGGCTTCATCGGCGCCATCGTCGGAGCCGTCATCGTGCTGTTCATCTGGGGCCTGATCGCAGGACGCAGCACCACCTCGACCTATTGAGGCAGGTGTTTCGGCTTCCATCGACATAAGGCCCGCAAGATGTCTTGCGGGCCTTATGCTTTTAATCGTGCCGGCTGATGCGCCGGGTCGATTCATTCGGCCCGAAGAGGGCGGCTTTGATAGGGCAATTGCCGGTATAGCCCCGCCAGGCGAGATAGGAGCCGCCCAGAAGCGCGATGACATTCAACAAAGGATTGGGGCGAGGCTTCGCGCCCGCCGCCGCCAGCCCTAGCCCTGCCACGATATAGGCTGCGCGCTCCATGGTCGTGAGATTCTGTTCGCCTGAAGTCGCATTCGCCACGTTTGTTCTCCTTGAAATGCCTACCCCGAACGCAACGCTTGCCGCTGTTGTTACAAGCCCTAACGAGTTCTGGAAGAGCCTCCAAATCGCGTGGAACCAGTCACCTTGGCCGTCGTTGAGTCCACGCTCAACAGCAAGGAGTCGTGAAAATGCCGGGCAAGGAAAAAACCCTCAACGACCTGTTCCTTCACACCTTGAAGGATGTCTATTACGCGGAAAAACAGATTCTGAAGGCTCTACCCAAGATGGCCAAGGCCGCCGAATCCGAGGAGCTGAAAAAGGCTTTCGAGACCCATCGCGAAGAGACGGAAGGGCAGATCGAGCGCCTGGAAGAGGTGTTCAAGATCCTCGGCAAGCAGGCGCGTGGCGTACAATGTGAAGCGATCAACGGTATCATCGAGGAAGGCAAGGAAGTCATGGAAGACTTCGCAGAGAGCGAGGCTCTCGATGCTGGGATTCTTGCCGCCGCTCAGGCGGTCGAGCATTACGAGATTACCCGCTATGGAACCCTGAAGACCTGGGCCTCCGAACTCGGCATGCCGGATGCGGCAAAGCTCCTCGACCAGAATCTCCAGGAAGAGAGGAAGACGGACAAGCTGCTGACCCAGATGGCCGAGGCGCGCATCAATACCAAGGCTGCGTGAGGTCTTTGCCGCTGTCCCACAATCTTTGATGCCTTACTTTCACGCCTCATCCGGCACGAACCCTTTGAAGCCCGCTCGCTTGGAAGCGGGCTTCAATGTTTTGGGCTCTCGACCGAAAAAACGGCCGTGCTCAAGAGTAGCCGCAGGTTTCCCGTAGGCTCGACATCGAGGCAGGCCTTTACCGATTCAGGCCTTTCCAGAAGATGGAGGAAGGCCAGAAACCGCAGTCGCGTAATTGGCGGGAGCTTCACGATGATCTGAGCCATCCTGTCGCTCATCGCGTCCACCACTTCTTCCTGCAGGGAGGATCCGAAGGCTCGATCATTATGCTGCTGCACGGGGCACCTGGCGGAGAATGGGGGAAAGGGCGCGTCGGCGCACGAGGCAGGAACTGCGAAGTCCGGCCAGCCGGCGGATATGGCCGAGGCTATGCGGTGAGATCTCGATCGCAGCGGCCAGACAGGGTTGCCCTTCGATCGTCATGGGAAGCCCCAGAGGTCTGACCTTGAACCCCGCCTGCTGCCAGCGCGGCAACCACCACATCTCGACGACCGCCGTGACTTCCGTGACGCCTTCATCCAGGCAGAACTCCTGGAACGCTGCCAGCAGGCGGCAATCAGTCCGCCCGGTCCGCCGCTCCTTGACGACGAAATAGCGCGTGCATTCGAGGATACTCGTGCCGCGAGGAATTCGTCCGCGCACGAGGTGAGGGAATGCTTCGCTGATCATATGAGGAAGGAGCGTCGGGTAGAGCCTCAGGCCCCCCACCAGCTTCTCTCCGTCGAGGGCAAGCAGGTAAGTGGCGTTGCCGTTGTCGTAATCGTCGACATCGCGGCCGTCGGTGCGCTCCAAAGCACGCCATCCCCGCTCTCTGACGAAGACGTCATGCCTGGTGCGATGATAGACTTCGAGGACACTGCTATATGAAGATCTGTTTTCAGCAGTGATGACGTGGATCGCTGTCATACCATTGCTCTCCGATGACCCGGAGAGCAATGTCCACGGCAAGTACCGATTGCATATTGTAAGAAATTACAGGTGCCCCAACGTCAGATCTGAATGAGGCGATGCTGGAGCGCCCGGGCGACTGCATGGGTTTTGTTGGTGGCGTTCAGCTTTTGGCAGGCACTGGCGATATGGGCTGTGATCGTTCTCTCCGTCACGCCCAGGATTTCGCTCGTATCCAAGGCCGACTTGCCGACTGCCGCCCAGCGCAGCGTTTCCTGTTCGCGGGCCGTGAGGGGGTTGGTGCGGATCGGAGGGGACAGGATTTGCCGCACGCGCTCGAAGGCATACATGGCCATGAGGTGGATGGCCGGCTTCGTCCGGGATGTCAGATCGAGATGCCGGCCGCTCATGGACAGGCAGGCCTCGTAGCCGCTCAGGCCGTGGACGGGCAGGCAATAGCCCTCCTGCATCCCGAATTCGCTTGCTCCGTTCATGACCTCGGCCGCACGAGGCTGGATCTCGGCGTCGTAGGGGGCCTCTGCCCATTCGAAAGGCTGGACGGTCTGGCGGCAGAGACGGATGACGGGGTCGTTCCGGTCGTAATTCCTTCGGATATAGAGCTGGTACCACTCGACGGGCCATTTCTTCAGAAGGACGAGCCCCTCGATCCGCTGCTCCGGATGAGGCAAGCCGGTCATGATGAAGTTTTCGAACCCGAACAGGGTAAACGACCGCTCCATGGCATCGATTACGCCCTGCGGCGTTGTTAGCCGGTCGAGACTCTCGATGAAGACGAAAGCCTCTTTCGCGTGATTGAAATAGCCATCGGTCACGGGAGTCTCCCCTCAAGCTTTGCAATTATCGGATGCAGTTTCCAACATTGCAACTTCATGTTTTGAAATTCGATAGCTTCTCGCTATGCTGCCCGGGGCAGATCTGGTCGATTGGCTGGCCTCCGCGCGTTGAGGGCCGCTCCCTGGCTTTCAGGCTCTCGCCTCGCCGACATCGTCGGCCATGGTGGCGCCACGCACACCCAGCGGCTTGTCCGGACCAATCGTCGTATCCTGGGCGGTCTGGTGCTCGATTTCGGCATTGAGTTCCGCCCCGACGAGGACGACCCAGAGGGACAGGTAGATCCACATCATGACGCCGATGATGGCGCCCAGCGAGCCATAGGTCGCCGAGTAATCGGCCCAGCTCGACAGATACCAGGAGAACAGGATTGAAAAAATCAACCAGACCACGGAGGCAACGAGCGAACCTGGCGTGACCCAGCGCCATCTCGCAAAGGTGCGGCTCGGACCGTATCGGTAGAGCACTGCCAGCCCGAGGAGGGCGACGCCGAACATCAGCGCGGCCGGAAGCAGGGTCACGAGAAGATCGCCCAGCGGACCGAGATTGATGAACCGCACGATCAACGGGATGCCGACGACTACGTTGATCAGCAGGATGAAGAAAACGATGGCTCCGAAAGTGAAGCTGAACGAGATCAGCAGGAGCTTGAGAAAGCCCCGCTTCTCCGTCTCGTCATAGGCCACGTTGAGAGCGTCGAAGAGCGCTCTCATACCGCTATTGGCGCTCCACAGCGCCAGCAGGACGCCGCCGACGAAGCTCAGGCCGAGGGTGCCGGCCCGGTTGCTGATCAGGCGTTGAAGCTCTCCCCCGATCAGATCGATCATCGCTGCCGGAACATACCCTTGCATATCGGCCAGATGCTCGCCGATGGTCACCGGATCGGCGACGAGTCCATAAAGGGAAACGAGGGCGGTGAGAGCCGGGAAAAGAGCCAGCAGGATGAAGAACGTAGTTCCCGCCGCGATCGTGCCGACGCGATCCTGCGAGATCTCGTCTTTGAGCCGGTAGAGAATGTCCTTCCAGCCTAGCCAGGGAATATGCTGTGGTTTCTCGGCGCTGCGCCCCCGACCGCTCTCCCGGGCCCTGTGCTCGTTCACCCGGCTGGAAACTGCGTCGTTCATTCCTGACCTTTCCTTAAGTTTATCCGTCTGGATGAACGCCGAGACCGGTCAGATGTTGCGGATATAGCCAAGATTGCTGGCCTTGTTCTGCAACCGCGTCGGCATACGCGGAACCCGCCGCGCTTGAAGTGGTTACTCCCTCACGATTGGAAGAGGTGACCATGGGCGTGGGACAGCAAGACAGTGACAGCAACCGCCGGCGGCATGGCGAGGACGACGACTGGAACGCATTGAGGAGTGATGTCGGCGGCATGGCGGACGCAGCCATGGAGCAGAGCTGGCATTTCATCGATGCCGCCCGGGAGCAGGCGACGGATTACGCCGACCGCCGCAAGAACGACGTGGCGCAGTCGGTCGCCGATTTCGCCACGTCCTTACGGGGTTCGACACGCTCGTTCGAGGAGCGTCCCAACATCCAGGCCGTGGTCGATAGCGCAGCCGAGGGTTTGGAACATCTGGCGGATACGATCCGGGATCGCAGCTTCGCCGATATCTTCAACGATATCGAGAATATTGCCCGCCAGCGCCCGGCGACCGTTGCGGCCGTGTCCGTCGCGATCGGCTTCCTGGCGGCCCGCTTCATCAAGAGCACCGCAGAGGATCTCCGCAACGAGGAATATGCGTCGTCTCGATCCCAATCGAGCAAAGGATCTTCACGTCGCAACAGGGATTCGCATGATCAACGCGATACCTGACGGAGATCATGATCATGTCGGGTAATGGACATCAGACCATTCAAGGCCTCGTCGTCGAGGCCATTCGCGAGAGCGGCGATCTGGCTCAGAAAGAATTCGCGCTTTTCCGGACGGAGCTGTCGAACAACATCCGCACGTTGTTCATGGGGCTTGCGATGATCGTGGTGGCGGCAATTTTCGCGATCGCTGCGATCACGCTGTTCACTGCCTCGCTGGTGAAATGGCTGGCCACGATCGTCGGATCGGAAGCTCTCGCCGCATTGATCGTCGGAGGGACCATGGCCGTCATAGCCATCGGGCTGGGGCTCTATGGACGGCATGTCATGTCTGCCTCCACGCTCGCTCCGCGAAGGACAGTGCGTTCTATCAAGCGTGATGCTGAAGTTCTGTCCGAAAGGGTTGCCGGATGACGCAGAGTATCGAGGAACTGGAAAGAGAAATCGAGCAGAGCCGGGCGAAGCTCGACCTCACGATCGACCAACTGCAGGACAAGTTATCCATCTCCGGCGTCATCGACGATGTACTGGGTACAGCACGCAATGGCCGTTATGCGCCCGTCTTCGACAATGTGCTCACGACCATCAGGCGAAATCCGGTGCCGGTCATGCTGGTTGCTGCGGGAATTGGACTTTTTCTCCATCGACTCGGCCGTACGCCAAAAGCGCGGACGCATACGCGGCTGATGACCGACGAAGATATCCCGGCCTACCCGGAAGAGCCTCGCCTCTATGAGCCCGGCGCATCGACTTTGCAATCACCGCAGGACGTCATGGAGCGTCGGCGGGGCGTGAACATTCGCATCTGAATCCAACAGGAGATTTTCATGGCCGATCAAAAGAATGAATCAGGCAAGTCGCCCTCCGATCAGAAAAATTCCGGTGCCGCGAGCGGTTCCGGCGCAAAGATCTCGGCTGGAACGTCACTGGGCAATGTCGGTGAAACACCCATGCCGCATGCCCAGGAAGGTGCAAAATCCGCGCAGAGCTCTACCCTCGCCTCGAACACGTCTAAGCCCCACGGCGGACAAGCGACCGATCGTGATCGCCCGCAGGATCAGTCTTCACGAGATGTAGGCTTGACGGACAAGGCTCAGCAGGTGGCGAGCGAAGCGGGCGAACGAGTTCGTGAGGCGGCTGGCCAGGCTCGTGAAAAGGCCGGCGAGGCTTATGAAAATGCATCGGATTGGGCCCAGGACACCTACGAGCGCGCTTCGCATTGGGCCTCGGATCGCTATCAGAATCAGCAGGAGCGGCTCGGTCAGGTGCGGGAGCGTTCCGCGAAAACCTTTGGTCGCGCCCGTAACAGCGTTCAGAGCTATGTGTCCGAAAATCCCATGGTGGTCGGTCTCGTCGGCTTGGCGGCCGGCCTTCTCCTGGGGGCATTGCTGCCGCGAACCCGTCGCGAGAACGAAACGTTCGGCGAATTGGCGGATGAGGTTCGCAACCAGGGGCTTCGGTATGCGCGCGATGCCACGCAGCGCGGACGCGAATATGTGGAAGAAGCCTTCAACGGCGACGATCCTCGCTTCAGCAAGCATGAAAGCGAATTCCGGCAGAACCGCCCGGATGTGAATCCCCACTGACAATAACGGACATCACAAAGGAAAAGCGCCGGTTCACGCCGGCGCTTTTCCTATTCAACTGAACTTGTCGAAGGGCCTAGAAGCGGCAACGGCCACGGCGAAAATGATGCGCGTACATCCGGCGTCATCATTTCGGCATCGTGACCGCATCCGGCGGTGATCATGTCGCCGGGTTGGATCTTAGATAGGGACAGGATGTGACAGTTTCAAGTCGCTGTTCCGGCTAAGACACTGAGGGGACAGAATACTACCCCAATGGATTAGCCGCGCCTTCATCATAACCTCTCAAATCGTCGATCCGTCTTTGAACCGAGGGAACTTAGATACTGTCCGTCCGTTCCCTCTGCGTTCGCAAGAATAAAGTTGCGTTGACCTAAGCGGTTCGCGATTGCCAGATCGTGATTCCTGGAATTGATCGTTTTGATGGAGTCGGGTGTGCGTATTCTGATTTTAGAGGATGATCCATTCATTGCCTTGGATTTACAGGCGATCCTTGAAGACAAGGGACATGAGATCATCGGCATTTACAGTTCTCTCGACGAAGCCCGGGACCATCTCGAGGATGGTTTCGACTATGCCTTGCTCGACGTCGATGTGGTCGGGGGCAAGAGTTTCGGCATCGCTGCGGAGCTTTTGGAGCGGCATGTTCCTTTCGCATTCGTATCTGCGTCGCATCCGAAGGACGTACCTCCTTCACTTGGATGGGCCTCCTTCATTCCCAAACCATTCGAGGCGCTGGCGATCCTGCGTTCGGTAGAGGAGGTCGCGCCCGATCCCGCAATCTGCTCATGACTTGAGCCGTGGTGGGAGCCGCGATGCCATTGGTCGGTTCGTGCAGGGGCCTTCCACCTTGGATCCGAAGTGGTCAACACCTCGTTGGAAAGTGTCTGGCCTGGGCGGAGTTTCTGGCCTGGGCGGAGTTTGGAGCTGGCTCGGGACCAGAGCCTCGGAAGGGTCCACCCGGCATATCGAGCGGTGAGACAAAGGCGGCAGGGCTGGAATCCGCGCGGCTTGATCACGAGAGGTAATGGAAAGGTCTTTTCCCCGCGTGAGGTCCCGTGAATCGGGCTGGAATTTTATCCCGCAGAGCGGGGGCGACACCTTATTCAACTAAAGACGAAGGTTAGAAATTGATTTTTCCCTGAATTAAGGGAACTAAGCCGCGCTTTTCACGTTGGTCAGCGTCGTATCGCGAGTTCAGGAATGATGACCGAGGATCAGTCCACAGTTCTTTTGGTCGAAGACGAGCCCCTTATCCGCCTCTTCGTCGCAGAGCTTCTGGAAGAAGTAGGTTTCAAAGTGGTCGAGGCCGCCAATGCCACCGAGGCCCTGACGATCCTGGAGGCTGGACTGCCCGTCAACGTTATGTTGACGGATGTCGATATGCCCTTGGGATGCAACGGTTTCGAGCTCGCCTTACGAGTCTATGAGCGATGGCCTGGGATCGAAATCCTGATCATGTCGGGGCGGCAATGGCCTGCTCGCGGAGACCTTCCTCCCGGGGCCGCTTTCCTCGCCAAACCCTGCCCGAACGAGGCTATTGTCTCCCATGTACATTCCGCTGCGGAACGTACCCGGCGAACTCATCCGATTTCCCGAAATCCCAATTCCTCGGGCGATTTGGCGGCAAAGGTTGTGCCTTTCCCCAAAACCGCCTGATCCCGTAAAACGGTCTTGCTGATAGGGCAGAGCAAACATAAGCTCTGGCAGCATTGGCCACCTGACCGGCGCCCGGGTTCGAGGAACCCCTTGGCGTTTCCGGCCCAGGTCCAGGCCGATGGACCCTTCACAGGCCTTTTCGCGGCAGGGAGGGGGCTCTTTATCCATCCTCGGAGGAATCCATGCCGACCAAGACCACAGACGGAAAAGCCGGTGCGAAGAAGCCTGCGGCTAAAAAAGCGGCCGGAGCCAAGCCCAACGCTCTTCAGCAACCCTTGCAGCCGTCCAAGGAGCTGGCGGCCGTGGTGGGTTCCAACCCACTGCCCCGCGGCGAGGTGGTGAGCAAGATGTGGGAGTACATCAAGAAGCACAATCTGCAGAATCCCGAGAACAAGCGCGAGATTCTGGCGGACGCCAAGCTTCAGCCGATCTTCGGCAAGAGCAAGGTGACGATGTTCGAAATGAACAAGCACCTCGCCCAGCACCTGAAATAAGTCAGCTTCCTTGAAAGTCAGGAATCCTGCCGCCATTGCGAGAGCGGCAGGATATCCGGCTCTTGCCCCGGCGCTTTGGCCCAGGGGTCTACGACCCATTCGCTGCCGGTCCTCTTCTCCGCGATGATCGCCGTCATGTGCGGATAACGCCCGTCGATGAACAGGCCGCGCGATTGCGGACGCTCCACCTCATGATGAACGAGAAAGCCCTGATCCTGCAGCACCAGGAGCAGGCTCGTGGTGTTGGCGGTCTCGTCGACGCAATCCATCTGGCCGTTCTGACCGGACAATCCGGGCGGTGAGCGGGGCGCATCCGGTGCGCCGCCGAACTGGGCTGCGAGATAAGCCGTATAGAGCTTCACGACCTCGCTCAATGCGTGCCGCTCCGCATCGGGCGAGCTTCGGCCCGCCTTCAGAAGCACGCTCGCCCGACTGAGCCAGGACGCGTCCATCGCAAGGGCGGTTCGGCGCGCGCAGCCATAGCCATGACAGGCGATGATGTGTCCGTTCGACGGGGAAACGTATCCTTGTTCCACGAACCAGGATTGTACCGGTTGCGCTGCGGCGCCCCCTGGCATGGCCGCCGCAAGAATAGGGAGAAACGCTGAAATGAGATGTGGCGTCCATTTCATATTGTGAGTACCTATCGCCGTGATCGCTTAATGCTGCCGGTGTTCTTGAGTCGGTTAAGTAGGTTCCTCACCTGCCGGGGCCAGGGGTGATCGGCTCATCGCTGTCGAGGTTTCCATGTCCCGTATCGTTTTCCTGAATGGTTCGTTCCTGCCCTCCGAAGAGGCCAAGATACCGATCATGGATCGCGGCTTTCTCTTCGCCGACGGCATTTATGAAGGCGTCGGCGTGTTGAACGGGCGACTCGTAGACAACGAGGCCCATCTGGAGCGCCTAGAACGGTCCATGCGGGAGATCCGGATCGATAATCCCTATTCGCGCGCGGAATGGACGAAGCTCGAGGAAGAACTCGTCCATCGCAACGGCATGAACGAGGGCTTCCTTTATCTGCAGATCACACGCGGCGTGGCGGAGCGCGATTTCTTCTTTCCGCAGAACGTGGCACCGACCATCGTGATGTTCACCCAGACCAAGTCGATCGCCGATGCGCCGGCGGCAAGGAACGGGATTGCCGTCATCACCGTGCCGGATCAGCGTTGGGAGAGACGCGATATCAAATCCGTCTCGCTGCTCGCGCAGGTTCTCGCCAAGCAGGCAGCGAAGGAAGCCGGCGCGCAGGAAGCGTGGATGGTGGAGGATGGCTTCGTGACCGAAGGTGGCTCGTCGAGCGCTTTCATCGTCACGAAGGCTGGCAACATCGTCGTGCGTCCGCTCTCGAACGCCATCCTGCCGGGTATCACCCGCCAGTCCCTGCTGCGCCTGTCGAAGCAGGACGGCATCGTGCTGGAGGAGCGCCGCTTCACTGTCGAGGAAGCCTATGATGCCGCTGAGGCTTTCCTGACGAGTGCATCGAATTTCGTCGTTCCGATCGTTTCCATCGATGGCCGAGCCATCGGTAACGGAAAGCCCGGTCCGATCACGCAGAAATTGCGTCAACTTTATCTGCAAATGGCCAGCGAGCCAGCCATCGCGGCGGAATAGAACCGTTTTCGCAAAAGTGAACTTTTGACTTTTGCGAAAGTAAATACGTTTGATTGAAACGAGAGAGCGTTTTCCGTGGATGCGAATTCACGAGAGACGCTGCCGCATTTTTGCGGAACCGCTCCTTCTGCTGTCCGTTGCCCCCGAAAGGAGCGGACTCATGAAGCGATTGCTTATCCTCGCCGCGATGATGGCGAGTGGCGTCACGGGTGCTTCCGCCCAGGCTCCCGTGCTGCCGCCACAGGCGCCGAACATGCCTGCACCGCAGGAGATGCCGGCCGAGAAGATGAAACCGAAAGACCCCGCGGAAACGGGTTCGACGGAAACCTTGAGCGACAAGCTGGAGAAAAGTAACGGTGTCATTCGCCCGCCTGCCACAAGCACGCCGGAGATGACTGTTCCCGCACCGGTTCCCAATCCTGGTACGACCCCCGTCATTCCGCCGCCAGGAAGTCCCGGCGGCAATCAGAGTGTGCAACCGAAATAGGAGCCGGACGCCTTCGGCTTTTTGAGAATCGTCTTCAGCCGGTCCGCTTGCGCCGAGACGCTTTCGCGGGCTGGCTTTTTCCATCCGCCATAATCTCATGGGCCAGTTCGGAGATGCGACGACGCAGTTCCTCGTTCTGGGCCTGAAGATTCTGGACGTCACCATCCTGCCTGGATTCGTCGTCGCCTGCGGTCGATGCATCCTTTGCGGAGGCTTGGGCTGCCTTCACGTCTTCAGTGAGCGCATCAAGCCGGATGGTAAGCGCTGCGACCTCCATGGCTTTCTCGTCCTTCTCAGTTTCGATCTCGCGGATGCGCTGTTCGAGAATAAGGCCGCGTTCCTGTTCGGCGGTGAGATTTTTCGCGAGTTCGGCAAGACGTTTGCGCTCGTCGGTCAATTCGCTGTGGCGCTCGCTCACGGCCCGTTCGAAATCGTTGCCGCGAGCAGTCTGGGTCATCAGGCGTGTTTCGAGATCGGAGATCGTGATCCGCTTGACGTCGAGTTCGCTCAAAGCCGCCGTCAGGCGTCCATCGGCATCGCTATAAGCCGCGTCACGCTCCGCCAATCTGTCTTCGGCTCGCAGAAGGCCGGCCCTGGTTCGGGTCAGTTCTCCTTGAGCCTGGTCGAGTTCCCGGCGAATGTTGGACAACTCGTTCAGAGTCGCGCGATGAGCGTTTTCGAGAGTGGACAGGGTCTCGCGAGATCCGGAGAGCGTAGTTCGGGTCTGCGCGAGTGCCTCCTCCGTCGCGGCAAGCTTATCCTGCGTCGCGACCAGGTCGGCCTCCAGCTTGGCGATGGTCCGGTCGCGCTCGACGAGGGTATCTTCGAGATCCTGGATTCGGACGGCGCGCCGTCCGAGCTCTTCCATGCTCTGATGCTTGACCGCCTGCGCCTCCTCGGCCTTGCGCTCGATCCGCCGCTGTAGAACGGCGAATTCCGCACGCAGATGATCCTTTTCCGCCGTCAGTTCCGAAATCGACAGGGGAAAGAGCGCTTCCATCCGGCGGCGCGCCAGGCGCTCCGCACGGCTGTTGATGGCTGGGATGATAAGAAGCGCGATCAGGGTTGCCGCAAGGAAACCCAACGCGAAGATCATGATTGTTTCGACCACGCGGACTTAAAACTCCAAGGTGCCTGACCTGAAACGCTCAAGCACCTTGCCCTGTGCCTGCGCAGCTTTCCAGGGCCTGATGGTCCCAGACAGCCGGTTGTAGTGCAGCTTAGAAGGGATTCCAGGTCGGCTCGGGCGTGAACTTGAGATATCCCATATTGACCCCGAGCCGGGCGCCGACGCCCGTGCGGATCGGCACGACCACCATCTCATCCGCCTTGGCCGCCGAGATGCCGAAGCCGCCGACCAGATAGGCGGAGCCGTCGACGCCCACGAAGCGCCGGTAAAGGGCGTTCATGGCCGGCAGGTTGTAGACGAGCATCATCGTGCGGGCGCCTTCGCCGCCTACATCGAAGCCGAGCGAGGGGCCTTGCCAGAAAATACGCCGCTCGCCCGCGTTGCGGGTGAAGAGCTTGCCTTCGCCATAGCGCAGGCCGCCGAAGAAGGCGCCGGACGCTTCTTGGCCGAGAATGTAGCCGTTCGGCTCGCCCCAGCGCCGCACAGCCTCTTCTACGGCAAGAGCAAGCCCGCGGGAGGCCGAGCCGAAGAACTGGTGGCCCGACTGAACCAGATCGTTTGAGTTGTAAGCGTCCGACGCGCCGGGAGCGGCATAGTTCGATCGCACTGGCTGGGCCGAAGCACCCACGGGAAGCGCACTAACAAGAGCAGCAAGAGCCGCTGCCGCAAGAAATATGTATCGCGAGCGCATAGGCCATCTCCTCGCATGAGACGCCGAAGCAGCAAGGCTCCGGCATGAAAGGGAAAAATCCGGCACTTTGCCCAGGATCCGTCCAGGAAAAGCCAGCCCTGGACTGGGCCGACGGTCTTTTTTAAGGCCATCAACCCTAACAATCTCTGTACGCGCCGCTTTTTATTGACGCTGGGGCAGCGACCAAGGCCGTCTCTACAAGCAAGCAAGCGAGTTTGCAGGTATCCAGGCCCGATGGCCGGAAGCCGAAGGCGTGCCTTTCAGGATCAAAAGCCTTGGGGATCTCCGCAGCCTGCTGGGCTGACCGCCCTAACAGGCGACGGGCAATGCCAGGCGAGGCGCCAGGGTCACGTCTCCCAGAGCGGCGAAGGGCCCATTGCGATAGTCCCGGTCCTTGTGGCCATAAGTGAGGGCCGAGCCTCCCGGGCCGATGACACGGCCTCCTGCGCGGCAGAGGATATGGTCGCCGGCCGCCGTGTCCCACTCCATGGTCGGCCCGCAGCGGACATAGATATCGGCCTCGCCTGATGCGATCAGGCAGAATTTCAGAGCCGACGACGTCATGCGCCTTGTGCCGATGGAAAGGGTGGAGAGGCATATCTCCGTGGCATGATCGCCATGGCGGCGGCTGACGAGGGCGATCAGGTCCTGCTCCGGAGCAGTTCTGACCTCGACCGGTCGCCAGACGATCTCGCTGCCCGGCTCGTCCGGAATCGTTCCGACCTGTGCCGTTTCCCCCGCGATCCAGACGGTCCCCATGGCGGGAGCCGCTACGACGGCGGCAACCGGCCGGTTGTCGCGGATCAGAGCGATGTTGACGCTGTATTCGCCCGTCCCATGAATGAAATCGCCCGTACCGTCGAGAGGATCGACGAGGAAGAAGTAATCGTCCGTGCCGACGCCGCTCGCCGTCTCCTCCGCCACGACGGGCACACCTGTCCAAGTCTCGTTCAGGCGTTTGATGATGAGTTCTTCGGCGGCCAGATCGGCCAACGTGGTCGGCGTTCCATCGTCCTTGATGCGCTTCTCGATCAGCGCGCATTCCATCCGGCGCAGAACCCGCCCGGCCTCTAGGGCGATCTGCGCGAGTTCTCGTGCAACGGCGTCCATATCGTGGTCATCAAGCCTCATCATGGCTTTGTGCCCGTTTGCGCGGGGCCTGTCGATTCCTTTGCCCGCTTTTCAAAGAACTCATTGCCGGGTATCCGGGTTCACGTTCTCTTTCCTGTTATCGGTTACGCTAGGCGGATCAAAACCCGATTTTGCCAGCATAGGACCGAGTTCACGGTCATTCCGGAGCCCTTATGGCCACGATTTCCCTCGATTCGCTCGATCTCGCCGCTCTTCTCTGCTCCCGCGTCTGCCATGACGTGATCTCGCCCGTCGGCGCCATCGTGAACGGGCTCGAGGTTCTTGAGGACGACAGCGACACTTCCATGCGGGAATTTGCGCTCGAACTCATCGAGAAGAGCGCGAAGCAGGCCTCCGCCCGCCTCCAGTTCGCGCGTCTTGCTTTCGGCGCGGCCGGGTCGGCCGGAGCCTCCATCGATCTTGGCGATGCGGAACACGTGGCGCGCGGACTGTTCCAGGACGACAAGATCTCCTTCGCTTGGTCGGCGCCTCGCCTGCTGTTCCCCAAGAACCGGGTCAAGCTGCTCCTCAATCTGGTCATGATCGCCATCAGCGCCATTCCGCGCGGCGGCTCGATCTCGGCCAATGTCTCGGGCGATGCCGAGAAGTGCGAATTCATCATCAAGTCGAAGGGGCTCAATGCCCGCATCCCGGCCCATGCGGAGGCGCTGCTGGCCGGTGATTCCGAGAGCGGCACCGTCGATGCGCACGGCATCCAGGTCTATTACGCTGGCATGGTGGCCCGCGCCGCCGGCATGTCGATCGCCTTCAGCATCGAGGGCGACGAGGTGACGATCCGGGCTACGACGGTCTAGAGCATTTTCCGCAAAAGTGGATTTCCGGTTTTGCGAAAGAAAATGCGTTCTTTCAAAAGGCTGGAGCCTGTTTCATGAATTCTGGTTCATGAAACAGGCTCTGGCGTCTTCCGGGCTTCCTGCGCGAGCCACGTGCAGAAGACTTCGGCCTTGCGGTTACGCCGGGGACGGCGGACCGCGACATAGTCCATCCCACTCGGCGCGAAGCCGAAAGGGGCGACGAGGCGTTGCGCCCGGATATCGTCGATCACGAGCTGCCAGGGCGCGATGCAAGCTCCGAGCCCTCCCGTCGCGGCCTCGAGCATGTAGTAAAAATGCTCGTATTCCGTCCCGGGAAGGTCAGGCGCCTGCCAGTCCGCGGCCCGGGCCGCCCAGTCTTCCCAGGCGTACCGGCGGGTGATGGTGTGGAGCAGGGGAGCGCGTTCGAGGTCCTGCGGTCGCTTCAGATCGAGACGCGCCGCGAGGGTCGGGGAGAGGACGGGACCGACGGATTCCGCAAACAGGGGCGTGACCGGCGCGTCCGGCGGCAAGGTGTGGTCGGCCAGCCTTATGGCCACCTCGTAGCGCTCGCGGGCGAAATCGATGGGCGCATAGGACGCTGAAAGCCGGACCTCGATTCCCTGATGCTCTTCCTGAAAGCGGTAGAGCCGGGGAATCAGCCAACGCATGCTGAAGGTGCCCGTGCAGGACACGTCGAGCGCGCCCTCTTCCTCATCCGCAACGGCGCGTACGCCCGCCTCGATACTGTCGAGGCTCGAGGTGAGATGAGAGAGCAGGGTCCGTCCGGCTTCCGTGAGCCGCAATGCATTCTTGGGTCCCTCGAAGAGACGGATCCCCAGCACGTCCTCCAAATGCCGCACATGCCGGCTGACGGCTCCGTGAGTCACGGCGAGTTCATCGGCCGCAAGGGTCATGCGCCCGAGGCGGGCTGCCGCCTCGAAGGCGACGAGGGCATTCAGGGAGGGAAGACGGCGCTTTGCCATGTGAGAAAAATGCACATTATTCGTCAGATGATCTCGATTATCAGCCGGCTTATTGAGTGACACAAGGGCACATCGGCAGGACCTTGAACAAGGCTGCTTGCCGCAATTTGGGAGGATGAAGTGGAGCCTGTCGTTTTTGTCGCCGTCCTTGCCGCAGCTTCGATGCATGCGGGGTGGAACGCGCTGGTGAAGGTCGGGCTCGACCGATATTCGTCCATCCTGCTGCTGTCCCTGTCAGGGGCAGGCATATGCCTCGTTCTGCTTCCTTTCTTTCCCTTTCCGGCTCCGGCGGCCTTGCCGTGGCTTCTGACCTCGGCGCTGATTCATGCCTGCTACAAGCTCACGTTGATCAAAGCCTATGAGCATGGGGACCTGTCCCAGGTTTATCCGCTCGCCCGGGGCACGGCTCCGCTGATCGTAGCCCTCGTCGGCGCGCTCTTTCTGGGCGAGGTGACGACGTTAACGAAGGTCCTCGCGATCCTCTCCATCGGGCTCGGGGTCTGCCTCATGTCGTTGAAGGGAGGGGTGGTCGGGCGGATGCCGCCGAAGGCTTTCGGCTTCGCCCTCGCCACTGCAGCTTGCACAGCCTCTTACACGCTCATCGACGGTATCGGGGCAAGGCTTTCGGGCTCCGCATCCGGCTTCATCATCCTGCTGACCATCGCCGATGGCCTGTTCACCTGCGCCTACGCTTTGGCGACACGCGGGCCGATGGCATTCATGCGCCTGACGCCGGCCTGGCGCAGCGGATTGACCGCAGGCGGCATGTCCCTCGCCTCCTATTGGATTGCGGTCTGGGCTTTCACGAAGGCACCCATCGCCCTCGTTGCGGCCTTACGCGAAACGAGCGTGTTGTTCGCCATGCTGATCGCCATCCTGTTTCTCAAGGAGCGGGCAGGGCCAAGCCGCATCTTCGCGGCCTGCATGATCGCCTGCGGCGTCGTTCTGATGCGTGTTTAGAATGATCGTCAGCGCTTGAAGCGGCATCACGCCTTATAGGCCACCAGCACGGCTCCCGCTGCGATCAGCGCGATGCCCGCCCAGTTCAGCCCCGACAGACGTTCGCCGAGGAAGAGAACGCCGAAGATCGCAACGAGGACGACGCTCAGTTTGTCGATCGGGGCGACTCGCGCGGCATCTCCGAGCTTGAGAGCGCGGAAATAGCAGAGCCATGAAGCGCCGGTGGCAAGGCCCGACAGGAGCAGGAAGGCATAGGTCCGTCCCGAGACCGAATCCAACGCTTGCCATTGCTGCGTCCCGATCAGGATGCCGCCGAGCACCAGCACGATGACGACGGTGCGGATGAACGTGGCGAAATCCGAATTGACGTTCTCGACGCCGACCTTGGCGAAGATTGCCGTCAGGGCTGCGAAGGCGGCCGAGAGAAGGGCCCAGAACTGCCATGAGACGATGACTGATTTCATGAGGGGTTCTCCAGTCTGGCGCAGCGGACAGAATAACAAAAAAGCCCGGCTGCGTGACCGGGCTTTTCGAGAGGTGGTGATTGCCGCGCTTTAGACCGCGATGCGCTCTTCCGCTTCGTTCGGCTCGCGCAGCACGTAGCCACGGCCCCAGACGGTCTCGATGTAGTTCTTGCCCTGCGAGGCATTGGCCAGCTTCTTGCGGAGCTTGCAGATGAAGACGTCGATGATCTTCAGTTCCGGCTCGTCCATGCCGCCATAGAGATGGTTGAGGAACATCTCCTTCGTCAGGGTCGTGCCCTTACGCAAGGAGAGGAGCTCCAGCATCTGGTATTCCTTGCCCGTCAGGTGCACGCGGGCTCCGCCGACCTCGACCGTCTTCGTGTCGAGATTGACGACCAGATCACCGGTGGTGATGACCGACTGCGCATGCCCTTTCGAGCGGCGCACGATCGCATGAATGCGGGCGACCAGCTCGTCCTTGTGGAAGGGCTTCGTCAGGTAATCGTCGGCGCCGAAGCCGAGACCCTTCACCTTGTCATCGGTGCCGGCCATGCCGGAGAGGATCAGGATCGGAGTCTTTACCTTCGCGACGCGCAGGGTGCGCAGAACTTCATAACCCGACATGTCGGGGAGGTTCAGGTCGAGAAGGATGATGTCGTAGTCGTAGAGCTTGCCGAGGTCGACGCCCTCTTCGCCGAGATCCGTCGCATAGACGTTGAAATTCTCGGATTTCAGCATCAGCTCGATGCTCTGCGCAGTTGCGCTGTCGTCTTCGATGAGAAGTACGCGCATGTTTATTCCCCAGCCCTTGCCCTTGGGCCACTGACCAGCCGATGGCTGCCCATCCACCACAGGGCCTGTGGCGAATGCCCTTTTGAACTGATTCGAAACGCTAGTTCAGAATGGTTAACAAACCCTGATTCGGACTTGCAAGCGCTTAACGACATGGCGTCGCCAATCTGTCGTTTGAAGCTGCCACCGTGTGGTTTTTGACTCACCATTCCCAACCGCGCCGCACTATCGAAAAGCTTTGTTTTTTGAGGCTTCTAGTCCCCATCCGGCTCCGGGCCCCGAGGGACGCAGCCGTGACGGAGCCAGTGTTAACGAATTCGGTAAACGAAAGGTTGATGAGGCCGGCCTGTGGATAGGTCGCCGACCCTACGCCCTTGCTTCCAGGGGCATCTTTCGAAAATTTCGGCCTCGTCGGTAAGGAACGATCAACTTCCATGGAGGATGGTGAATCCTGTCTGGCGGGTAACTGAGCGATCCGCGGGGCACGTGAAACAGCGACGTGTGGAGTTCAATCAAGATGAAGTCGCGGGATACGCTCATCCGCCTCAAGCGCTTTCAGGTCGACGAGAAACGTCGGAGGGTTGCGCAGATCGAGATGATGATCGCCGAATTCGACCGCATGGCGGTTGATCTCGATCGGGAAATTGCGGTGGAGGAGCAGAAGGCCGGGATCTCCGATCCGAACCACTTCGCCTATCCGACCTATGCCCGCGCCGCGGCGCAGCGGCGCGACAACCTTCGTCAGTCGGCGCAGAACCTTCATGGTCAGCTCGACGATGCGAAGGCCGAGCTCGGTGAAGCTTTCGAGGAATTGAAGAAGGCCGAAAGCCTGGAAGATCGCGAACGCTCCACCGAGCGGACGTCGGATGCGGTTCGCGAGCACGCTGCCATCAGCCAGCTCGGACAATCCCGCGCCATGCGCGCTTCCGCCTAAAGCCTCGGACCTAAAAGTGGCTTCCACTTTTAGGATCATCCGATGCTTTCCCTTTTGGTGAGAGCATCGGGTGACCGCAAAACCGGGGCCACTTTTGCGCACGATGCTCTAGAAGCTTCTGCCTCCGAGACATGCAAAGGCGCGCCGCATTGGTGCGCTTTTTTGCTTTCGACATTACGACGCGTTCAGAGCGCCCCGAGGACGGGAACGTGAGGTCCTGCTTCGAGAGGGAGTCGGCCGAGAAGTCGCGGATCGTCCGACACCTCGATGGCGCGCTTGTAAGGTTCGAACCCGGCGCGCCGATAGAACGACAGGGCAGACGGGTGATCGAGCGAGCAGGTGTGGACGAAGAACCGCGTCACCGGCTTCTCGAAAGCACGGCGGATAGCCTCGTTCACGAGGAAGCGCCCCGCACCCCGTCCGATGGTTCCAGGCACGAGGCCGAGGAACGATAGTTCCGCTTCGCCCTCCGGCCGGAAGTCGATCTCGAGCAGGCCGATATCGGCCGCGCCGTCGTTCAAGGCATAGGGCTCGACCTTCGGGTCGCCGAGGATTTCTGTCAGCTCTTCGTCCGGCATCACGATCCGGCTGAACCAGAGCCAAGGCTCGCCAATGCGGCGGTAGAGCGAGCGATAGCGCAAGAGATCGCCCGAAAGCCGTTCGAGGGACCAGCCTTCCGGCATCTTCGCGTCGGGCAAGACCGGCGGCCGGTGCATGTGAAGATATGTCACGACGGCGGCGATCTTTCCCGGCGGCAGATCTGTATAGCCGTCCAGGTTCAATTCTACCGGGGATTTTGCCGTCATCAATCGTCGACCTCCGGGCATTGGACTCGAGGAAGAACGATCTGTCACGAGCCAGGCGCAAGGGCAACGGGCGATCGAATCTCCGCGGCAGCCGGGCCATCGGTTGGAGCATCTGCATCCAGGCCGGGCGGCACGGGCTTAAATGTCCCTCCGCTGCGACCGACTCCCCCCTTGCGGGATATGGGACTTGTAGGGCACACAAGAGAAAGTGCGAAGGAGCCATCCGCTTCTATGAAAAATGTGCGTGAGTTCATCTGGCCCTTGATCGGGCTGTTGGCGGTTGGCGTTTCCGGTTGGCTTCTCTATCGCGAACTTCGCGGGCTTTCCCTCGAGGATGTCTGGGGCAGTCTCAAGGCCGTGCCGCCTCACCGTTATGCCCTGGCAGGCCTGTCCACCCTTGTCGCCTATGGCGCCCTGGCCTGGTATGACCGGATCGCCCTCCTGCATCTGGGGGTCCGCCATATCTCCTGGCTGTTCGTGTCCGTTACCTCCTTCACGACCTATGCGCTCTCGCACAATATCGGCGCTTCGGTCTTCTCCGGCGCTGTCGTCCGTTACCGGGCCTATTCCTCGAAAGGGTTGAGCGCTGCCCAGATCGCCGTGCTGGTGGCTCTATGCTCCTTCACTTTCGGTCTTGGCACCATCCTGCTCGGCGGCGTCGTGCTGACTCTCGATCCGACCCTTTTGCACCGCCTGGAAGACCTTCTGCCCAGCGCCCTGACCAACCCGGCCACCGCGCGGATCGTCGGCTTCATCCTTCTCGGTTTCGTCGCCTTGTACGTGGCGGGGTCGATCCTCCATCTTCCCCCGCTCGTCATCCGCAAGGCCAAGCTCGAATATCCCCGGCCGGCGATCCTATGGCGCCAGCTGCTTGCCGCGCCGCTGGAGCTGCTGGGGGCCGCCGGCATCATCTATTTCGTCCTTCCGTCGCATCTCGAGCCCAGCTTCGTCGTCGTGCTGGCGGTTTTTCTCGCCTCGTTCTCGGCCGCCCTGGTCAGTCATGCTCCAGGTGGACTCGGCGTGTTCGAGCTCGTCTTCCTGACGGCGATGCCGGATATTCCGAAGGCGGATGTGCTGGCGGCGCTGATCGTGTTCCGGGTGTTCTATCTGCTGATCCCCTTCGCCCTTTCTCTCATCGTCGTTCTGCTTTTCGAGCGGGCGCGTCTCGCCCAGGCGTGGCGGGGGCGCATAGGGCCTGGCGATGGTCCGTTGCCGCTGGTCTGATCGTGACATGTCGGTCTTCTGGCGGCGGCTCGGGTTCGGCTTCTCGACGTTGCTCGGCCTGAAGCCGCGCGGTTTCTTCATTCCCTATCGCTATGCGGAGAGTGTGCTAGCCTCCGATTATCCGGCCCTTCGGCCTCTCTTCGAGGCAGCAAGGCCTCGTTTCGCGGCAATCCTCGAGATTCTCGAAACCTATGCCGAGAGCCTGCGTATCATTGCGAAGGGGGGAGGGCCCGCCCGGTTCGATCAGGATTGGTTTCCCCGCCTCGACGCAGCGGCAGCCTATGCCATCGTGCGTCGGGAAAAGCCGCGACGGATCGTCGAGATCGGATCCGGCCATTCGACCCGTTTCTTGGCCCGTGCCGTCCAGGATGGAGGGCTGCCGACACGCATCGCCTGCATCGATCCGGCTCCCCGTGCTGCCCTGACGCTGCTTGATGTGGACCACGATCCGGTCCTGTTGCGCGACGCCGCGCCTTCAGCTTTCGAGGCGCTGGAGGCGGGGGATATTCTGTTCATCGATTCCAGCCATATCGCCATGCCCGGCACCGATGTTGACCGGCTTTTCCTGGATATCCTGCCGCGTCTTGCCAGCGGCACTCTGGTTCACGTCCACGATATCACCCTGCCGGATGCCTATCCGGAGGCGTGGGGTTGGCGGGCTTATAACGAGCAGCTTCTGGTCGGCGCCCTTTTGCAGGGTGGAGCCTACGAGCTGGTTTTTGCGAGCCATTTCGTCGCCCGAGCCATGCTTTCCGGGTCGATAGGCGGCATTCTCTCGGAATTACCGTTGGAACCTGGTGCGCACGAAACGAGCCTCTGGCTCAGAAAGCGCTGATTCAGGGGCCAAACGGAGTTCAGAGCGCGGCGGGGCGTGTCTGCCCTGGTTCTGGCACCGCGATTCCGGCATCCATGTATTCGTTGAGCTTGTTGCGCAGGGTCCGGATGGAGATGCCGAGGATTCGGGCTGCGTGGGTTCTGTTGCCCTGGCAATATTCCAGCGTATCGAGAATGAGGTGGCGCTCCACGTCGGCGACCGTTTGGCCGATATGGATGATCCGCGATGCTTTCCGCTCCGCGCCCGAACCATCCGAAGCCGCGTTCATGAAAGCTGCCTGAGCGGGGAGGGGCTGGGTCGAGAATTCGAGAGCTTGAGGCACGTTTCGGACCTGTCTGGCACTGAAGAGTGCAGGACCATTGTCCAAGTATGGTTAGAAATAGCTTAACGGGAGGAAGGACCTGGCGCTTTTCTCGTCGAGGCTTAAAAAGGAAAAGGCGCGGTTTTTCGGAAAACCGCGCCTTTTCGAGATGTTCCGCCTTGGATTACTGGCGGTAATGCTGGATGCGCGTAGTGCGCAGGCCGGCCAGTCCATGCTGGTCGATGGACAATTGCCAGCTCAGGAATTCCTCCGTCGTCAGCGTATAGCGCTGACAGGCCTCTTCGAGGCTGAGAAGACCGCCGCGAACAGCGGCAACAACCTCTGCTTTACGGCGAATGACCCAGCGTCGCGTGCTGGAAGGCGGTAGATCGGCAATCGTCAGAGGACTGCCATCGGGCCCGATGACATATTTGACCCTCGGGCGGTGGGGTTCGGTCATGATACGCTCACACAAAAATTCAACGACCTCGTCAAAAGCGAAATTACGCGATGGGGCTTAATGTTTTCCTAAGCGCAGGCGGGCGGACACAAATGTGCCCCGGTTTCGCCATAATGGTTAATCAACCGTCGCGTTTCAGGCTTGCGGGCGCTCTGGAACATTGATGCGGCAATCGCTATAGAAGAGCTTTGGCCACTCCCGTGCGCCGCCTTGAACGGCGCCTCTGGATGGAACGATGCTCAACTCTCTTGATCTCCCCCGCGACCCGTCCAAGACGCGTGTCGTCGTCGCCATGTCCGGCGGCGTGGATTCTTCCGTCGTCGCAGCCCTGCTCAAGCGGGAGGGCTACGATGTGCTCGGCATCACGCTCCAGCTTTACGATCACGGCGCCGCCGCGCATCGGAAGGGGGCCTGCTGCGCCGGCCAGGATATCTACGATGCTCGCCGCGTCGCGGAAGCCATCGGCATTCCCCATTACGTGCTCGATTACGAGGCCCGCTTCCGCGAGGCCGTAATCGACCGCTTCACCCAGAGCTATCTGGCGGGCGAGACCCCGATTCCCTGCGTGGAATGCAACCGCTCCATCAAGTTCCGCGACCTCCTGGAGACCGCAAGGGAGCTGGGGGCGGATATCCTCGCCACCGGCCATTATGTGGCGAGCCGCGCCCTGCCGGATGGGCGCCGCGCGCTCCACAGGGCGGCCGATCCCGACAGGGACCAGAGCTATTTCCTCTATGCTACGACCCCTGAGCAGCTGAGCCTCCTGCGCTTCCCGCTGGGCGAGTTGCCGAAGGACGAGACGCGGGCGCTTGCTCGCGAGTTCGGCCTCACCGTCGCGGAGAAGGCCGACAGCCAGGATATCTGCTTCGTTACCCAGGGGCGCTACAGCGATGTGATCGAGCGCCTGAAGCCCGGTGCTGTCCATGGCGGCGAGATCGTCCATGTGGACGGTCGCGTGCTCGGGCGGCACGAGGGCATCATCCATTACACGATCGGGCAGCGGAAGGGGCTCGGCCTCTCCACCGGCGAGCCGCTCTATGTGGTCCGGCTCGATGCCAAGGAGGCCCGTGTGGTGGTCGGTCCCCGCGAGGCGCTGGCGACCCGCCGGATCCGGATCACGGATGTGAACTGGCTCGGAGATTTCCCCCTGGAGAGCCTGAACGAGAATGGCGTGGAAGTTGCCGTGCGCGTGCGCTCCACCCGCGAGCCGCGTCCTGCCATCCTGCGGTCCGACGGAACCGGCGCAATTGTCGAGCTGTTATCGGCGGAAGACGGGGTGTCTCCCGGTCAAGCTTGTGTCATGTATGAGAATGATACTCCCCGGGCACGTGTGCTTGGCGGAGGCACTATCGCTCGCACGACAGCCGAAGCCGCACCCGCCGCTGCCTGAGGCTTCCACTTAAGGGATCTCCATGACGGATGGACCGACCACGGCCCTGATGCGCAAGGCTTATTCGCGTTGGGCCCCGATTTACGACGTCGTCTACGACAAGCTGACAGAACCCGCCGCCCGCGCCGCCGTGAACGCCGCCGTGGCTTGCGGTCCGCGCGTGCTGGAGGCTGGTGTCGGCACGGGTCTGTCCCTCGGCTATTATCCGAGGCAGGCGGAAGTCTACGGAGTCGATCTTTCCGAGGACATGCTGCGCAGGGCGCAAGCCAAGGTCGAACAGCGTGGGCTGTCCCATGTGAAGAGCCTGCGGGTCATGGACGTGACCCATCTCGACTTTCCGGACGAGATGTTCGATGCGGTCACGGCACAGTTCATCATCACCCTGGTGCCGGAGCCGGAGACGGCATTGTCCGAATTCGCCCGCGTGCTGAAACCGGGCGGCGAAATCGTGTTGGCCAATCATTGGGGCCAGCCTTCCGGACCTGTCGCCACCCTGGAGGAATTGGCAGCTCCCGTCGCCAAGGCCATCGGCTGGAGTTCGGCCTTCAAGGCCTCCCGGGTCGAGGCCTGGGCACGCACCACCGGGCGCATGGAAGTCGTCGAACTGAGGTCCCTTTTCCCGGTAGGCTTCTTCAAGCTCATGCGGATTAGAAAGCGGGTCTAAAGGCTAAAAACAAGTTGCACCAAGAAATGCGGGGCCGCCTGAAAGCGGCCTCGCTTGCTATTTGCCTGACCAAGGACTACATTAGAAGCGTCGTTGTTTGGCCGGATCCTGGGCCCCACCGCCTCGTATTACTGGGCGCACGTTCAGTCTTCTTCCCAAAAATCGAAAGAACCTGATGGGTTGTGCTTTCGGCGCTCCCTGATGCGCACTCATGCTTTGAAAGAACTGAAAAATGCTTCAAGGAACCGTAAAATTCTACAATGAACACAAAGGCTATGGCTTCATCCAGCCGGATAATGGCGGCAAGGACGTGTTTGTCCATGTGACCGCTCTCGAACGGGCTGGCATGCGCGGCCTTGTCGAAGGCCAGAAGGTCAGCTTCGAAATCGAAACCGATCGTCGCTCGGGCAAGCAATCTGCCGGCAACCTTCAGGCAGCTTGAACGCCAGCCCGCGCAACCGCGCATGGCTCCTGGCGGGTCATACTCTTGGCAGGAGGTTTGCCGAAATCCCCTGTCATTCAAAAATAAGCATCAAGAAAAAGAAGGCCATAATGCAATTTCATTTCATTCCTAAGCCCGTAGGGCGGGACCATTGGACCTCAGGCTTCACGCTTGATCGGATCTGGGCCCGCGACGCGGGGAACAACCGGGAGATCAGCCATCTCCTCGATTGCTCGTACATGTATCATTCCGCGCGTGAGCTGCAGTGGCACCTCGCCAACCGGTTCGGCGTCGCCGCTCGGGCGGTTGAGCTGACTTTCGAGGGCTGAGCCCTATTTTCTCATAGTCCTTCGATCATCTCATACGGAAAGCCAGTCTCATGCGTATCTTCATGTTCGTCTCCCAGGCCAAGGACGACCTTCACGCCTTTGCAGGCGATGAATCCGGCAGCAAGCTCCCGGCCAAGTACGGCCCCTGGGGCCTCACCGGCACGCTCCAATCCCGCCAGGCTCCGCCGCATAACTTTTCACGCCGGGTCATCGAGCAGGCGATCTCTTCCGAAGGCTTCCAGCTCTGGCGCATGAAGCCGAAAGGCTGACCTGACCGATCGGTCAGGGCAAGGTTTATCCCGGAGTGCCTGATCTCCGATCTGGCGGCGGGCACCTGTTACTAGAGCGTCGTGCGCAAAAGTGGACTCGGTTTTGCGGCCACACGATGCTCTCATCCGATGCTTTAGTGACCTATTCGGTCTCATCGACCGCGATGGCGCCTCTCTTCATACCCGAGCAGCGCGACAGAGGGAGGCCAGCGCCTGACTTACTGGCCCTCCGGACCATCCTCTCGGATGCGGGATCAATTTCGAAATCCAGACCGGCAATCCGAGCGGCACACTGAAGTGTCTCGAAGTTGCCTCCCGGCCGCTCTTCACGGCGCCGGAGGGAGAGCGGTACCGCAGGGACGATAATGAGACCGGACAGAGCGGTTCCTGGCCTGGGATCCTGACGGCGACCGGATCCGCCTTGCCGCAAGCCTCGGTCGGCGTCCTGCGGCACGAGACACATTCTAAAGCGCGATCAAGTCGTCCGAACCTTTACACTCTTCCTTGACAGGGGGGGCAAACCTTCCCTATATCGCGCCTTACCTGACGCGGGGTGCTTCCCCGTTCCTGGGGCGGAGTAGCTCAGTTGGTCAGAGCAGAGGAATCATAATCCTTGTGTCGGGAGTTCAAATCTCTCCTCCGCTACCAAATTTCAGCCAAGTATTTAAAATAAATACTAAATTTGCTTTTCCTCGCCAGCCTGGGATAACATCCTGCAGAGCGCGAAACCTCCCTCAAGGCTGTTTATGAACCTAGAGCATCGGACCCAAAAGCGGGTCCATTTTTGGGATCGATCCGATACTCAGCCCTATAAGCAGCGCATCGTTCCCTGCGGAAAACCGGGTCCACTTTTTCGCACGATGCACCAGTAGAATATTTGTTATAAATTTTCCGACCGGAGGTGGCGACATGACTGACGTCGACCGCCGATCTCATTGGGAAAATATCTATTCGGCCAAGGGTGAGAGCCAAGTCAGTTGGTTTGAAAACACTCCCGATTTGTCTCTTTGCCTGCTGCGGGAGGCGGGCTTGAACCCGAGCCTTGCGGTGATCGATATTGGCGGCGGTGCCTCACGATTAGTGGACGCTTTGGTGGCGGCTGGCCAAGTTCATGTGACCGTGCTTGATCTGTCCGCTACCGCGCTCAACATCGCCAAGGCCCGATTGGCCGCTCCTGACCGCGTGACGTGGATTGTCTCTGACGTGACCACATGGATGCCCGATCGTCAGTATGATCTCTGGCACGACCGCGCTACCTTTCACTTCCTGACCTTGCCGGAAGATCGGCATGCTTATGTCGATGTGCTGTCGACAGCGCTCAAGCCGGGTGGGGCTGCCGTCATCGGAACCTTTGCCCCTGACGGGCCGGAAAAGTGCAGCGGCCTGCCCGTTGTTCGTTACGATGCTGAAAGCCTGCAAGCTGTTCTTGGCAAGCGTTTCAAGCTCCTCTCAACACGGCGGCATGACCACACGACGCCTTGGGGATCAGTGCAGAAATTTCAATTCAGCACCTTTTTGAAGCAATGCGAGTCTTGAGGCTCTCTCTCTCGCGTGATCCAGTCTCACTGGGATTTGCTCGGGTCATCTGCCGGATTGACATAGGTGATGACAAAGGGACCTTCCGAGTCGATCTGTACCACGCTCTCCGTGCTCATGAAGGCATAATGGTTCATCTTGGCCGGGAGATCGACGAACCCGCCGCTCCCGAGTTTCTCCGCTTTGGCTTCATCGAGCTTGTCGCCCATGCCAAAGTGGAAATCTCCCGATATGACGGTCACCCGCTCAGCGGTTGGGTGGCTGTGGGCGGGAATTCTATAGCCCGCAGGTGCCTTCAACCGGATCGTGAACGGGCCGCTTTGGCCGGGATCACCTGACAGGACCGTGAATTGTGCTCCTTTGGGCAGAACCGCTGGGGCTGGCATCCACTGGAGTTGGTCGGCCCTCATGGCATGACCTGCCGTGTGATCTTGCGCCAACAGAGAGCCTGTCGTGGCAAGGAGTATTGCAGTTGCGACCATCAGCGGGCGCATGGCCGACCTCCTATTGATAGCAAACACTCTGGCTCGGATGAAATGAGTCTAATCACATGCCGGGAGGGCCAAGTGGAACCATGCCTTACTGATGTGGCTCCTGAGGCCACTCTCGGCACGCCGTCCGTGAAACCGCTATGCTGAAGTCCGTCCGGGGGCCGCAGCAATCATCGCGGCAAGATTCGGAGGTGGCTTCATGGTGAACCTCCTTCCTCAGGGCTGCGCCGATCTTCGAAGCATCGGGCACTGCCATCAGGGCAGCGGGAAGAGGCTCTGCCTATTGGGCTACCCTGTCAAGGAAGAACAAAAAGATGAAAGCTGCTTGGCGGGCGTGAACGGCCATTGCGGATTAAAGCGCTTTTGATCTGGGCTTGAATCCATTGGGGTGATCTGTGCGTTGACTGGGAGATGGCCCAGGAGGCAAGCCATGCCCCAGCCCTATTCGCCTGATCTGCGGGAGCGTGTTCTGGTTGCCTGTAAGCGCGGCGACCTTCCTCA
>NZ_JBFRFT010000015.1:0-111018 GCF_052114965.1 Microvirga sp. 2TAF3
CTGCTCGAATACGAGACCCTGACCGGCGACGAGATCCGCAACCTGCTCGACGGTCAGCCGCCGATCCGGGATACCGGCGACACGGTCTCGGCGAGCCGCGGCTCGGCCGTGCCGACCGCCGGACGCGGACGGCCCAAGGAAAGCGGCGGCGGGATGGAGCCCCAGCCGCAGGCCTGACCCTTCGGAGGCACCTCCTAAGCATTAAGACGCCCGCCACTCGGCGGGCGTTTTGTTGTGGAGCCTTCAAGTTTTAACTTTCTCAAAGTCCTTTTGGTGTGTGCAGTGTAACAATTGCTCATCACTTGTGATGGCCGGTCCGGTGCGAAAGCCTTGACCCGATTCATGGAGGTTGCTTTGAGAAAATCAAAGCGCGCATCGGCGCTACGGAATGCGGAGAAACAACACGTGCGCAAATACTTTGGAACCGACGGTATCCGCGGCCGCGCCAACGGGATCATCACGCCGGACCTTGCCCTCAAGGTGGGACAGGCGGCGGGTCTCATGTTCCAGCGCGGCGATTATCGCCACCGGGTCATCATCGGCAAGGACACCCGCCTGTCCGGCTACATGATCGAAAATGCGCTTGTTGCTGGGTTCACCTCGGTCGGCATGGATGTGCTGCTTCTCGGGCCGATGCCGACGCCGGCCGTGGCCATGCTCACGCGCTCCATGCGCTGCGATCTCGGCGTCATGATCTCGGCCTCGCACAATCCTTACGAGGACAATGGCATCAAGCTGTTCGGCCCCGACGGGTTCAAGCTCAACGACGACGTAGAGCACGAGATCGAGTCGCTCATGGATTCCGACCTGGCGCATCGCCTTGCCGGCTCCTCCTTGCTCGGCCGCGCCAAGCGCATCGAGAGCGCGGATGCGCGCTATATCGAGTTCGCCAAGCGCACCCTGCCGCGCCAGCTCGATCTCGAGGGAATGCGCGTGGTGATCGATTGCGCCAACGGCGCGGGCTACAAGGTCGCTCCCGAGGCCCTGTGGGAGCTGGGCGCCGAAGTCATGTCCATCGGCGTCGAGCCCAATGGCTTCAACATCAACCACGAGGTCGGCTCCACCGCACCCGAGGCCCTGGTCCACAAGGTGCGCGAGTTGCGCGCCGATGTAGGCATCGCGCTTGACGGCGATGCGGATCGCGTACTCATCGTGGACGAGAAGGGCCAGAAGGTCGACGGCGACCAGCTCATGGGCGTCGTGGCCCGCTCCTGGCAGGAGGACGGCCGCCTGACTCAGGCCGGCATCGTTGCCACCATCATGTCCAATCTCGGCCTCGAGCGCTATCTCGGCGGTCTCGGTCTCAATCTCGTGCGTACGGCGGTCGGCGACCGTTACGTGCTCGAGCACATGCGCGCCCATGGCTTCAATCTCGGCGGCGAGCAATCCGGCCACATCATCATGTCGGATTACACCACCACCGGCGACGGCCTGATCGCGGCGCTCCAGCTTCTCGCCGTGGTGAAGCGCCTCGACAGGCCGGTCTCGGAAGTCTGCCACTGCTTCGAGCCTCTGCCGCAGGTTCTCAAGAACGTGCGCTACAAGGCGGGCCAGCCCCTGCAGGCCGATTCCGTCGTCAAGGCGATCGAGGCCGGACGCGCCCGTCTTGGCGCCAACGGCCGCCTGGTGATCCGCCCCTCCGGCACAGAGCCGGTGATCCGCGTGATGGCCGAGGGCGACGATGGCGATCTCGTCGCCCTCGTCGTTGACGACGTGGTCGATGCCGTTTCCCGCGCCGCGACGCAGGTTCTGGCCGACGCCCCGGTCAAGGGCGCTGCGTAAGATCCGGCTGCGTTCCTTGTCATCCCCGGCGATCCGCAGGGCCAGGAAGGGGATCCGGTGTCCAGCGTGGCGCGATGGATTCCCTTTCGCTCCAGACGGGAATGACGGAGGGCGCCTGCGATACGATCCGTTAAGGTTAAGCGCCACTTAACCTCTCCGCATTAGGGTCACGGCAAACGGCATCCGGCGCCTTTCGCCGGGTGGATGCATAGTGACACCAACTGCGGAGATACCGCTTGCGCCTAACGATATTCGCGCCGGTCGGCCTGGCCCTGGGACTGGCTGGCCCCGCCGCCCATGCCGCCGATCTGCCACCAGCTCCGGTTCTCGACGACAGCGACGAGTCCGTCGGGTCAGGCTGGTATCTGCGCGGCGATATCGGGGCCGTCGATCCGATCACGGTCCGCCATGGACGCGACGGCGGCACGGCAGCCGTGCCACCTCTGGTCAAGGCGCGGTTCGACCGAGGTTTCGTTCTCGGCGTCGGTGCCGGTTATCAGGTCTCGCCCTGGTTCCGCACCGACCTGACCATCGATCACCGCTTCGGAGCGAGCTATAAGGGAGTGCGCTTCGGCACGGATTCTGGCTTTGCCCTCGACCGGGCGGATTTCGAGACCACGACCTTCCTCGCCAACGGCTATATCGATCTTCCGCTCTGGAGCGGCGTCACGCCCTATCTCGGCGCTGGCATCGGCGTCGGCCTCAACCGGTTCGACAATGCCGAACGCGCGCTCGTCGTCGCGGGCGCGTCCCCTTCCGCCTCCATGCTCCTGCCTTCGCGCACCGAGACTGTCCTGGCCTGGGCCCTGGTGGGCGGCATCGCCATCGATCTTACCGCCAATCTCAAGCTCGATTTCGGCTATCGCTACAGCCATCTTGGCGCTGTCCGCACGCAATCGGACGGCACCGAACCGTCGATCCGCGCACGAGGAATCAGCACTCACGAATTCCGCATCGGCGCGCGCTACATGTTCGACTGAGCAAGAATTTCGAACAGGTTCAGCACCCGATCGAACCGGTCGGGCAGGTAGGGTTTACGAGGGCCGGGCCGGGTGACGTTCCTAACGCTGGAACACCAGTCACGCGTGGCCCCGCAAGGATATTGGTCTGGTTCGTGTCGAACTGGGCTTGCTCGTCGGACTGGAGAGTTTGCTCCATCTGTTGGAGCGAGCTGTTGATGCCTGGAATCAATTGATCGGCTGTAAGGGGATTAGTGCTTGTCGTAGGCGCCAGCACGTTAGGCGTGGGCGTAACGGTGGACAAGGGCGTCGTTGTCGTCGTTGGTGCAGGTGTAGTCGTGGGCGTAGCGGTCTGAGCGACGGCGGCACCAGCCGTCAGGGCCGAGGCTCCGAGCGTTGCGGCGAGGATGAGCATGCGCATAGCGGCATCTCCTCTGGTCTGCCCCCATCCATTCTCAATCTTCCAACATGCGCGTATTCCAAGACGACACCCGGTCGAGGCGATAGTTCCGCCTCTCGGTCGGTTGAGAAAATCCGTCGCAGGCGGACAGGGGCGCGCCTTGCTTCCAGCGGTCAAACGCTCCCTTTGCTGACCTGGATCAGTGCACAGGACAGCCCAGAATTGATCCCGATCCGCGAGTCGGGCCTCGCTCTTTCGAGCGAGGCTGCCGTCGGATCCTGCACCGGAAAACCCTTGCGCTTTCTACTCCGCCGGATGGGCCGGAGTCCGTTCCTCGCCGTGAGGCCTGAGGCCGGTCTTCTGGCGCAGCTCCTCGAGCAGTTCGCTCACATATGTGGCGGGCTTGGTGAAGCCGCCGAGGAGCAGATAGATCGATGGCACCACGAGCACGGTAAGAAGCGTGGAGAGCGTCACGCCGCCGACGATCACTGAGCCGATGGCGTTACGCGCTTCCGCGCCGGCGCCCTCCGACCAGGCGAGCGGGATCGCGCCGCCGATCATGGCGATCGAGGTCATCAGGATCGGGCGCAGACGCAGCACGGAAGCCTCGACCACCGCATCCCTCACCGAATAGCCGCGCTCGCGCAGCTGGTTCGAGAATTCGACGATCAGGATGCCGTTCTTCGTCATCAGGCCGATGAGCAGGATCATGCCGATCTGGCTGTAGATGTTGAGCGACTGCCCGGTGATCGCGAGCGCCGCGAGACCGCCGGTAACGGCGAGCGGCACCGTGAGCATGATGATGAACGGGTTGATCCAGCTTTCGAACTGGGCCGCCAGCACCAGGAACACCACGAGCAGCGCCATGGCGAAGGTGACATAGATCGCGTTCGAGGACTCGCGGAAATCCTTCGACTGCCCGGTATAGCCGATGCGAACCTCCGCCGGCAGGTTTTCCTGCACGATCTTCTCCAGGGTCGCGAGACCTTCGCCGATGGAAACGCCCGGCCGCAGCGACGACTGGATCGTGATCGAGCGCAGGCGGTCGAACCGGTTCAGGGTCTGCGGCGCGGCGGATTCCGTCAGCGTCACGAAGGAAGAGAGGGGGACGAGATCGCCGGTCCCGGAGCGGATGAAAGTATTGGTCAGGTCGTTCGGGGTCGCCCGATCTTCCGGACGGCCGCGGATGATGACCGCATATTCCTCGCCGCGATTGACGAAGGTGGAAATCTGCGTTTCGCCGAACATCAATTCGAGCGTACGACCGATATCTTCGATCGACACACCGAGATCGGCGGCGCGGGCACGATCTATCTGCACGCGGATATCGGGCTGGGATTCCTTGTAGTTCGAATCTATGTTGACGAAGAGGCCCGTTTCCTGCGCCTTCTGCATCACGATATCGCGCCAGTCGCGCAAGGTATTGTAGTCCGGCCCGCCGAGCACGAACTGGATCGGCTGCGAGTTGCCGCGCTGTCCGAGCGAGCCCGGATTGGTCGGGAAGGCGCGCGCGCCGGGGAAGTTGGAGACTTTCGCGATGAGTTCCTGCGTCAGGTCCTGCTGCTTCATGCTGCGCTGGTCCCATGGCACCAGACGCACGATGATGAAGCCCGCATTGACCGGCGAGGGACGCGCGAAGCCGGGCGCGACCTGGCTCGTGATCGAGGCGACGATGCCTTTCTCCTGATAGGGCAGGAGCTGGCGCTCGATTTCCTTGATGCGCTCGCGGGTATAGTCCAGGCTCGCGCCTTCGGGCCCGTTGACCTGGATGATGATCGCGCCGCGATCCTCCGTCGGTGCGAATTCCTTCGGAATCATCTGGAACAGCCCATAGGCCGAGAAGGATACCGCGACGCCCATCGCCAGGATCACGAGGGGGGCTTTCAGCGCCCGCGACAGGATGCGGCGATAGACGTTGTTCATGCCCGTGAAGAACGGCTCGGTCATAAGCTGGATGCGGCCATGGGCGGGCACCATCAGCTTGGAGCAGAGCATCGGGGTGAGCGTGCGCGCCACCACGCCGGAGAAGAAGATCGCGGCGGCGAGCGTGATCGCGAATTCGCGGAACAGCTTGCCCGTATTGCCGGTCATGAAGGCGAGCGGCACGAACACGGCCATGAGGGTCGCCGTGGTGGCGATGACGGCGAAGCCGATTTCGCGCGCGCCGTCGAACGAGGCGAGAAGCGGCGGCTGTCCTTCCTCGATGCGGCGATGGACGTTCTCGATCTCGACGATGGCGTCATCCACCACGATGCCGATGGCGAGCACGATGGCAAGGAGCGTCAGCACGTTCACGGAGGCGTTGAAATAGCTCATCACCATGAAGGCGGCGGTGATCGAGACCGGGATCGCCACCATGGCGACGATGGTCGAACGCCAGTCACGCAGGAAAAGCAGGATCACCAGGATCACGAGCACGAGACCCTCGATGAGGGTGTGCAGCACACCGTTGATGGAGGCGCGAATGAACTGGCTCTCGTCGTAGGATACATCCGCCGACGTGCCGGGCGGCAGGGATGTCTTCAGCCGGCTCAGCTCCGCGCGCACGTCGTCGGCGACCGAGAGGGTGTTGGCGGTCGACTGGCGGACGATGCCGACACCGACGGCAGTCTTGCCGGAATCGTAGAACTCGAAACGGGTATCCTCCGCGCCGACCTCGACTTTCGCGACTTCGCCGAGACGCACGAGATAGCCGTTCTTGTTGGAGACGATGACCTGCTCGAAATCGCGCGGGCTGGCGAGGCGCGAATCCGTCTTTACGGTAAATTCGCGCTGGGACGATTCGATGCGTCCGCCCGGCAGTTCCACGTTCTGCTTCTTGATGGCGGTTTCAATGTCCTGAACCGTCAGGTTGCGTGCGGCGAGCGCGGCGCGATCCACCCACACGCGCATGGCATAGCGCCGCTCGCCGGCGAGATAGACGTTGGCGACGCCGGGCACGGTCGAGAGGCGGTCCACATAGACCCGTTTCAGAAAGTCGCTGAGTTCGAGCGCATCGAGCGTCGTGGAGGTGACGCTGATCCACAGGATTGCGGAGGCGTTGTCGTCCACCTTGCGAATGACGGGTTGATCGACGCCGTCCGGCAGGCGGCCTACCACGCGGAACACGGCGTCGCGCACGTCCGAGGTCGCGCCTTCCGGATCACGCGACACGTCGAACTCGATCGAGACCGAGGAGCGCTCGTTCTGGCTCTGCGAGTTGATCTGGCGGATGCCCTCGATGCCGGCGACCGCGCCTTCGATGACTTCGGTCACCCGGCTTTCGATAACCTCGTTCGACGCACCGCGATAGATCGTGGAGATGGAAACGACGGGCCGGTCCACGCTCGGATATTCCCGCACCGGCAGGTTCATGAGCGAGGCGAGGCCGCCCACGATCAGCAGCATGCTGACCACGATGGCGAAGACGGGGCGGCGGATGAAGAGGTCGGAAACCTGCATGGCTCTGTTCGATCCGGGTTAGAGCAGATCTTCTAAAAACTCGACGTCCCTGTCATCCTCAGGCCAAGCCGAAGGCGATGGAAGAGGATCCGTAGCGTTGAGCCCGATCATGGATCCCTTTCCCCTCACTGCGTTCGGCCGGGGATGACATGGGGTGCATTCTCAATTCCGCTCGGCCGCGATGGCGCTGCCGATGGCCTGCGGAAGATTCAGCGAGCTGCGGGACGGCTGCTCCCGGTTGGCGGCGGGCGGCTGCTGGACCGGCGCGCTGGAGCCGAGAGGGCGGGCGATGACTTCAGCGCCCGGACGCACGCGCTGAACGCCCAGAACGACGATGGTTTCGCCGGCTTTCAGCCCATCCACCACCTCGACCTTGCCGCCCTGGCGCTGGCCGATCCGGATGACGCGGCGCTCCACCTTGTTGTCCTTCACGGGATAGACGAGCTGGCGCAGGCCTTCGCTGACGATCGCCTCCTCGGGCACGACGACGGCATCCTCCTTGATCGTCACCTGGAGGGCGACGGACAGGAACATGCCGGGCTTGAGCGCTTCGTCCGGATTGTCGAAGTCGGCGGTGAGCCGCACCGTGCGGGTGGTCTGGTCGACGCGGGTATCGATCGTGGAGACCGTGCCCATGAAGGTCCGGCCCTGATAGGCGGGGGAGGTGGCATTCACCGTCTGGCCGGGCTTGAGGCGGCCGAGAAGGTTTTCCGGCACCGAGAAATCGAGCCGGACGCGGGAGAGGTCGTCGAGAGAGGTAATGCGGGTGCCGGGCGAGATATAGGCGCCGAGCGAAACCGAGCGGGTGCCGACCCGGCCCGCGAAGGGCGCACGGATCGTCAGATCCTCCAGGCGGGCTTCCGCCGCCTTGCGCTGGGCCTGTGCGGAAGCGATGGAGCCCTCGAGCGACTTCACCTGGGCGGTCAGGTCCTCGACCTGGGCCCCGGTGCCGGAGCCGGTGCGATTAAGCGCCTGAGCGCGTTCGAGCTTGATCGCTACTTCGTTGCGCAGGGCGACGGCCCGGTTGGCCTCCGCGGTCGTCTGTTCGATATCGGCCTTGCGCTCGGCGGCATCGAGCTGGACCAGCATGTTGCCGGCCTTGACCTTCTGCCCCTCTTCGAAACCGATTTCGCTGATGACGCCTGCTATTTTTGCGGTCACCGTGATGGATTCGTAGGCACGGACCGTACCCACCGATTCACGGCTTTCCACGATCCGCCCGGTCTTCACCGTATCGACCTCGACCGTGGCCGGGCCGGATGCGCCGCCGCGCCCTCCGCGTCCGGAAGGTGTGGCAGGGCCGCCCGTCGTCGTAAAATAGGAGCCGATCACAGGTGTTTTTGCGAGGTGGCCGCCCTGATAGGCGTACCAGCCGCCAAACCCTGCTGCCCCCAGCACGGCGATGACGGCGAGCTGACGGGAAACACGCATGCTCGCTCCTTGAAGCTTTTTTATATTGGAGTTCCCTAGCACATATTATGCCAGTCTCAGCCAGCATAGCGCAGGCTATGCGAGATTTTGAATTACGATTTCGTAATCTGGCGTGGCCGCGGGTATCATTGCGGGGCGCTGTCATTCCCGGCCTGGCGCCGCCGAATTGTCTTGACCGGCGAGTTCCGCTCCGTCATACCCGTCGGCGGGACACCTCTCCCCACCGAGAGGCGCCCATCTGTAAGGATGGATCACATGACAGACCTGCCCGCCGCGCGTCCGCGCGCGCCTTTCTTTTCGTCCGGCCCCTGCGCGAAGCGCCCCGGATGGTCTCTCCAAAATCTCAAGACCGATAGTCTCGGCCGCTCGCATCGCGCGAAGCTTGGCAAGGCGCGCCTGAAACTCGCCATCGATCTGACACGCGAAATTCTGGAAGTGCCGGCCGATTACCGCATCGGCATCGTGCCCGCTTCCGATACCGGCGCCGTCGAGATGGCCCTATGGTCGCTCCTCGGCGCGCGCCCGGTGGACATGGTTGCATGGGAAAGCTTCGGCGAGGGCTGGGTCACCGACGTGGTGAAGCAGCTCAAGCTTCCCGATGCCCGCGTCATCACTGCGCCTTACGGCGAACTGCCGGATCTCACGCAGGTCGACACCAGGACCCGGGACGTGGTCTTCACCTGGAACGGCACGACCTCCGGCGTGCGCGTGCCGAATGCGGACTGGATCGCGACGGACCGCGAGGGGCTGACCATCTGCGACGCCACCTCGGCGGCCTTCGCGCAGAAGCTCGACTTCTCGAAGCTCGATGTGGTCACCTTCTCCTGGCAGAAAGTGCTCGGCGGCGAGGCGGCCCACGGCATGCTCATCCTCTCGCCCCGCGCCGTCGAGCGGCTCGAGACCTACAAACCCGCCTGGCCGCTGCCGAAGATCTTCCGCATGACCAAGGGCGGCAAGCTGATCGAGGGTATCTTCGAGGGCGAGACCATCAATACTCCGTCCATGCTGGCGGTAGAGGATTACATCGATGCGCTCGAATGGGCGAAATCCATCGGCGGCCTGAAAGGTCTGCTCGCGAAGGCCGATGCCAACGCCAAGGTGATCCTCGACTGGGTCGCCAGGACGCCGTGGATCGCCAATCTCGCGAAGGATCCGAAGAACGCCTCCAACACCAGCGTGTGCCTCGTGGTCTCCGATCCCGACGTCGTCGCGAAAGGTCCCGAGGCTGTGGCGCAGGTCGCCAAGGGCATTACTTCCGCGCTCGACAAGGAAGGCGTCGCCTTCGATATTGGCGCCTATCGCGATGCGCCTCCCGGCCTTCGCATCTGGTGCGGCGCGACGGTGGAAGCCTCCGACCTCGAAGCCCTGACGCCCTGGCTCGATTGGGCCTTCGCACAGGAAAAGGCGAAGCTCGCGAAAGCGGCTTGATTTAACCCCTCTCCCCTTGCGGGAGAGGGTGGCCCTCGCGTTAGCGAGGGTCGGGAGAGGGGGGCGGCTATCTCCTTCTCCACGGCCCCTCTCCCGGCTCACTTCGTCCGCCACCCTCTCCCGCGAAGGGGGAGGGGCTATCCGGAGCCCATCATGCTTAAACCCCGCGTACTTATTTCCGACGCTCTTTCGCCCGCCGCCGTTCAGATCTTCAAGGATCGCGGCATCGAGGTCGATTTCCAGCCGGATCTCGGCAAGGACAAGGACAAGCTCGCCGCCGTGATCGGCGAGTATGACGGCCTTGCCATCCGCTCCGCCACGAAGGTGACGGCGAAGATCCTGGAAAAGGCGACCAGGCTAAAGGTCATCGGCCGCGCCGGCATCGGCGTCGACAATGTCGAGATTCCCGCCGCCACGGCGAAGGGCGTCATCGTCATGAACACGCCCTTCGGCAATTCCATCACCACCGCCGAGCACGCCATTGCGATGATGTTCGCGCTTGCACGCCAGATCCCGCAGGCGGATGCCTCGACTCAAGGAGGCAAGTGGGAGAAAAACCGCTTCATGGGCGTCGAGCTTACCGGCAAGGTGCTCGGCGTCATCGGCTGCGGCAATATCGGCTCCATCGTCGCTGAGCGCGGCATCGGGCTTCGCATGAAAGTGATCGCCTACGATCCCTTCCTGTCGCCGGAGCGTGCGATCGAGCTCGGCGTCGAGAAGGTTGAGCTCGACGACCTGTTGCGCCGCGCCGACGTCATCACGCTGCACGTGCCGATGACGGAAAAGACGAAAAACATTCTCTCCGCCGAGAATATCGCCAAGACGAAGAAGGGCGTGCGCATCGTCAACTGCGCCCGTGGCGGTCTCGTCGATGAAGTTGCCTTGCGCGCCGCGCTCGATTCCGGCCACGTCGCCGGTGCGGCCTTCGACGTGTTCACGGAAGAACCTGCCACCAGCAACCCGCTCTTCGGCCATCCCAACGTGATCTGCACGCCGCATCTGGGTGCCGCTACGACCGAAGCGCAGGAGAACGTGGCCTTGCAGGTCGCCGAACAGATGTCGGATTACCTGTTGCAGGGCGCCATCCAGAACGCGGTCAACTTCCCCTCGATCACGGCGGAGGAAGCGCCGCGCCTGAAGCCCTTCGTGGCGCTTGCCGAAAAGCTCGGTTCGTTCCTGGGCCAGCTCACGGAAGCGCCGATCAAGGGCATCCGCATCGAATACGAAGGCGACGTGGCGGAGATGAACACCCGCGCGCTTACCTCGGCCGCCGTCACCGGCGTGCTGCGCCCCTTCCTGCAGGACATCAACATGGTGTCCGCGCCCGTCGTCGCGCGTGAGCGCGGCATTACGGTGGAAGAGGTCAAGCGCGACAATGCCGTGCGGGACTATGAAAGCTTCGTCCGCATCGTTGTCGAGGCGGAGGACATGGCGCGCCATGCGGGCGGCACCGTGTTCCAGGACGGCAAGCCGCGCGTCACGGAAATCCGCGACATCATGGTCGACGCGGAGTTCGCGCCGCACATGATCTATGTGCGCAATGCCGACAAGCCGGGCTTCATCGGCAGCTTCGGCACCCTGCTCGGCGAAGCGGGCGTCAACGTCGCCACCTTCGCGCTCGGCCGCGACAAGCAGGGTGGCGACGCCATCTGCTTCGTCTCGGTCGATCAGCCGGTATCCGATGAGTTACTACGCAAGATCGAGGAGATCCCGCAGGTGAAGCGCGCACGCTCCGTGCGGTTTTGAGTGACGTCAACCTCACATCATCCCCGGGCTTAGTCCGGGGATGATGATCACGCCCTCCGCTCGCTCAGCCAGATGCCGCTGAGCACCAGCGCCAGACCCAGCGCATGATAGAACGCAAAGGGCTCGCCGAGCAGGATCACGGCGAGCAGCGCGCCGAAGACGGGAACGAGGTTCACGAACAGGCCCGCCCGCGCCGGACCGATCAGCTCCACGCCGCGAATGAAGAAGACCTGTGCCAGAAGCGACGGCAGGAAAGCGACGTAGAGCAGCACTGCCCACCCGTTGAGCGTCGGCCATTGCGCCGTGCCTTGTGCGATTTCGATGGCGACGAGGGGGAGGGAAGTGAGGAAGGCGACGACGGCCATGGCCGTGAAGAAGACGAGGCCCGGCAGGGCAGGCCTGTGCCGCAGGCCGAGAGTATAACCAGCATAGAACAGGCAGGCGATCAGCATCCACACGTCGCCGATGTTCAGCGCAAGCGTCCGCAGGATCGCGAGATCCGCCTTGACCGAGACGATGACCACGCCAACGACGGTCACGATCATGCCCAGAACCTGCAGGGGCCGGATGCGGGTTCGGAAGAAGAGTGCGATGCCGATGAGAACCAGCACCGGAATGGCGCCCTGGAAGATCGTGAGGTTCACGGCGCTGGTATGATGGGCAGCGGCGTAGAACAGGGCGTTGAATGCCGTGAAGCCGAAAGACCCCATGAGAGTGATGAAGAGCCAGCTTTTCCGTATGACGGGCCATTCGGCGGCGAGTTTCGGGCCTATTGTCGGGAGCAGTACCGAGACCACGATCACCCAGCGCAGGCAGGTCAGGACCATGGGCGATATTTCGCCGACCGCGAGGCGTCCGGCAATGGCGTTGCCGCCCCAGAAGAGCGTGGTCAGGACGAGCAACAGGTAAGCCTGCCCGAACAATCCCTTCCGGAGGGGATGCAGGAATTTCATGGGATGCAGCACCTCGGAGCGCTTGCCGTCGCGTGCCGTTCGGTTAAACCGGCGCTTAAACGGAGGCTAGGATAGCTCATGGCCTTAAGATTTCTGGTCATCGAGGGCAATACGCAGGGTGCAAGGCAGGCCCACAGGGAGGCCTATGGACTTATGCCGTCCGAGTCCTATGCAGCCGTGTTGCAGGATATCGAGCCGGACGCGATCTGCGATCTGGCTTTCCCGGCGGACGAGGGGGCAAACCTGCCAGATGCCGCAGGGCTCGAATCCTATGACGGCATCGTGCTGACCGGCTCCCATCTCAATATCTACGACCGGACCCCGGACATCCTGCGCCAGATCGACCTGATGCGCGCCGTCTATGCCTCCCGCACGCCGTCCTTCGGCTCCTGCTGGGGCCTGCAGGTGGCGGCCGTGGCCGCCGATGGCGATGTGCGGCAGAACCCGGCAGGCCGCGAGATCGGCTTTGCCCGGCGATTGATGCCGACCGAAGCAGGCGCTTCGCATCCCCTGCTGGCGGGACGGCCTGCGGTCTATGACGCGCCCGCCATCCATCTCGACATGGTCACGACGGTGCCGGCCGGCTGCACGATCCTGGCGTCCAATGCGGTGTCGCCGGTTCAGGCGGCGGAGATCACGGTGAATGGCGGCACGTTCTGGGGCGTGCAGTATCATCCCGAATTCAGCCTCGGAGAACTCGCCGTCATCCTCGGGCGGCGCAGCAAGATCCTGGTGGATGAGGGCTTTTGCCGCACGCCGGACGATGCGGCGTCCTATGTGGCGGATCTGACCGCCCTGCATAAGAACCGCGACCGCTTCGATCTGGCTTGGCGGCACGGGCTCGATACGGAAGTGCTCGAGAGCGAGCGTCGCACCCGCGAAATCGGCAATTTCATCGCCCATCGGGTCAGGCCGGAGAAGAGCGCGCGGGGGCGAGCCTGAGGCCGATCCGGCGCTCTCGCGTCTTTTGAACGGCGCGCCCTATAATCAGGCCCATCTGCCAACAGACGCGGCTTGAGTCCATGGTGATTGCCGGGGCGCGACAAAACTACTTGCGGGTCAGGCTGCCTAACGAGCACATCAGGGTGGCCTTTGCCGAGCTGTTCTTCGATCTCGTCTTCGTCTTCGCAGTCACGCAGCTCTCCCACTATCTGCTGCGGCACTTGAGTCTGGACGGCATCCTTCAGACCGTCTTGATGTTTCTGGCGGTGTGGTGGGTGTGGATCTTCACGACCTGGGTGACGAACTGGGCCGATCCGGAAAAGCTGCCTGTCCGCTTCATGCTGTTCGTTCTGATGCTCGCCGGCCTTGTGCTCTCGACATCCATCCCGAGGGCCTTCGAGGCGCGCGGTCTCGCCTTTGCCTCGGCTTATGTCTTCATGCAGGTCGGGCGCTCGGTGTTCATGCTGTGGGTGCTGAGGCACCATCACATCAGCAACTTCCGCAATTTTCAGCGCATCACCGCTTGGTTGGCTTTCTCCGGAATCTTCTGGATCGCAGGCGGCTTGGCCGAGCCGGATACCCGCCTCGTGCTATGGACGGTTGCCCTTGCGATCGAATATCTCGCGCCCATGGCTGGCTTCTGGACACCCGGTCTCGGCCGTTCGGCAACCAGAGATTGGAACGTCGAGGGCGGCCACATGGCCGAACGCTGCGGCCTCTTCGTCATCATCGCACTGGGCGAGTCGATTCTTGTCACCGGTGCGACCTTCAGCGCGCAGGAATGGGACCTGACCATGGTCACCGCGGCCGTCGTCGCTTTTCTGGGCAGCGTGGCGATGTGGTGGATTTATTTCAATATCGGCGCGGAGCGGGCCCGCTATCATATCTCGATATCGGATGATCCCGGGCGGCTGGCCCGTCTCATCTACACCTATATGCATATCGTCATCGTGGCCGGCATCGTCGGCTGCGCCGTTGCAGACGAATCCCTGCTGGCGCACCCGCATGGGGATGTCGACGCGGCGACGAAAGCGATCATGCTCGGCGGACCGGCGATCTTTCTCTTCGGCGACCTCCTGTTCAAGCGCTCGATCATCGGTCATGTGCCGCCCTCGCACTATCTTGGCCTGGCCCTGCTGCTCCTTCTCTTCCCGGCCTCGTTCGCGATCTCGCCGCTTGTTCTGAGCGCCGGCACCACGGTCACGCTGATCTTCGTGGCGACCTGGGAGACCGTCGCGCTCAGGTCGTTTCGGGCGGAGGTTGTCCCCGTGTAAGGAAGCTGGAGGGCTGGCAGTCGAGCCCTGATCCGATTTGGATTGTTCTTGGTTTGTTTTGTCGACTGGGACTCGACGCATGGGACAACAGCCATTCCGGCTTGACCTCGCGCGCTCGATCCACCATGAGAGTTTGCAAGGTTTTTCCACCCCAAACCCTGGCCTTGCGCCGGGGTTTTTTCATGTGAGGCTTTAAGCGATGGCGAACGTGGTTGTCGTGGGCGCCCAGTGGGGCGACGAGGGCAAGGGCAAGATCGTCGACTGGCTGTCCGAACAGGCGGATGTGGTCGTGCGGTTCCAGGGCGGCCACAATGCCGGCCATACTCTCGTCATTGGCGGCAAGGTCTATAAGCTCTCGCTTCTGCCCTCCGGCGTCGTACGCCCGGGCAAGCTCTCGGTCATTGGCAACGGCGTCGTGCTCGATCCGCATGCGCTCGCCGGCGAGGTGGAGCGCTTGGCCGAGCAGGGCGTCTCGATCACCCGCCGGAACCTGCGCGTTGCCGAAAACGCCACGCTGATTCTCTCCATTCACCGCGAGCTCGATGCGCTTCGCGAGAGCGGCAGCGCCGGCACCAAGATCGGCACCACCAAGCGCGGTATCGGCCCGGCCTATGAGGACAAGGCCGGCCGCCGCGCCATCCGCCTGATGGACCTTGCCGATCTCAGCTCTCTGCCGGAAAAGATCGAGCGGCTGCTGACGCATCACAATGCCCTGCGCCGCGGCTTCGGCCTCGCGGAATTCCAGCCCCAGGCGATCTACGAGGAGCTGGCCTCCGTCGCGCCGAAAGTCCTGCCCTACATGGACGCCGTGTGGCGGCTCCTCGACGAGGAGCGCCGTGCCGGCAAGCGCATCCTGTTCGAGGGCGCACAAGGCGCTCTGTTGGATGTCGACCACGGCACCTATCCCTTCGTCACCTCGTCCAACACGGTGGCCGGCCAAGCTGCTACCGGCTCGGGCCTCGGGCCGGGCGCGGTCGGCTATGTCCTCGGCATCGCCAAGGCCTATACGACCCGCGTCGGCGAGGGGCCGTTCCCGACCGAGCTGTTCGACGAGACCGGCGAGCTGATCGGCCAGAAGGGCAAGGAATTCGGCGTCGTCACGGGCCGCAAGCGCCGTTGTGGCTGGTTCGACGCAACCCTGGTGCGCCAGACCGTTCGCACCTCCGGCATCGACGGCATCGCACTGACCAAGCTCGACATTCTCGACGGTTTCAAGACCCTCAAGATCGGCGTCGGCTACCGCCTGGACGGGGAAACCATCGACTATTTTCCGGCAAGCCAGGGGGCTCAAGCGAGGGTCGAGCCGATCTACGAGGAAATGGAAGGCTGGTCCGGTTCGACGGCGGGTGCCCGCTCCTGGGCGGACCTTCCGGCGCAGGCGATCAAATATGTCCGCCGGGTCGAGGAGTTGATCGGTGCACCCGTTGCCGTTCTCTCCACCTCTCCCGAGCGCGACGATACAATCCTCATGAAGAACCCGTTTGAGGGTTGACGGCGACGCTTCGACGGGCCATCCCAAAAGAAATGGCTGATTATTACCCACTCATTGCCCGAGCCGTCGAAGGCTTATCCGACCAGACGCCCGAGATGCGGCGCGCCGTCTATGACCGTGCGCGGACCGCGCTCGTGGCCCAATTGCGCTCTCTCGATCCGCCTCTGTCGGAGGCGGATATCAACAGGGAAAGCCTCGCTCTCGACGATGCCATCGTCCGGGTCGAGGCCGATTTTGCCGCGCCGAAGGCGTTCGATTTCGATTTCGATCTCGCCGCCCCGTCTGCGGAGGCCCGGAGCCCTGCGGCAAGACCGCCCGCTTCCGAGCCGCCGCCTGTCGTGCCTCTCTCGGCCCCGGCAGCGTTCTCCCATGACGACGAGCCGGACGAGCCGCGACGCCCGTCTGATGATCCCATCCCGCGGCCACGGATCGAAAGCCGTCCCCATCCCGGCATGCAGGACAACAAGCGCCGGCGCACCATTATCCTGGGCGCCGTCCTTGCGCTCGTGATCGCCGGAATCGCTGTTTTCGCCTATTTCAAGCGCGACAGATCCGAAGACCTGACCCCCCTGACGCCGGTCGCGGAAGCGCCTCAGGCGGTGCCGGACGCCAGCAAGAACAACGATCGCGTCGGGGCGCCTGCCGCACCGACAGCAGGCACTGCCCGCCAGGAGATCGGCGTGACGCAGCGTGCGGTTCTCTATGAGGAGGACCCGGCGAATTCTCAGGCGCCGAAGGCTCAGACCGGCCGCGTGGTCTGGCGCCTCGAGGATATCAATCCCGGCCAAGGGCAAGCGCTGCAGCGGGCGGTGACCGCCAATATCGAGATTCCGGATGCCGGTATGACCATGAAGATGGTCCTGCGCCGCAATCTCGATGCGACCCTGCCGGCTTCGCACACGGTCGAGATCACCTTCACCACCCGCGCGGGCGATAGCGGCCGGGTGATCCGGGATGTCGGATTGCTGCAGTTCAAGGACGAAGAAGCCGCACGTGGGACCCCCGTCGCCGGCCTGCCGGTGCCGGTGCGCGAGAACCTCTTCCTCATCGGCCTGTCGAATCTGGCGGGCGATGTGGAGCGGAACACGGAATTATTCGTCCGCCGCAACTGGATCGATCTGCCGGTCCGGATGGCATCGGGACAGCGCGCCATTCTCAGCTTCGAGAAGGGCTCGTCCGGTGCGCAGATCCTGAACAGCGCCTTCAGTCAATGGCAATAAAAAAGCCGCGGGCCTGACCGCGGCTTTTTTCAACGATGTGAAAGGCTCAGTGCGCCTCTTCCGCGGGCGCCTCGATCTGGGCGAGATTCTTCTTCACCGCTTCCTGAATCTTCTCGAAGGCGCGCACCTCGATCTGGCGCACGCGCTCGCGGGAGACGCCGAACTCCGTCGAGAGATCCTCAAGGGTGATCGGATCGTCCGAGAGCCGTCGCGCCTCGAAAATCCGGCGCTCGCGCGGATTGAGCACCGAGAGCGCGTTGCGCAGGGCTGAGAGGCGGTTCTGCCCTTCTTCCTCCTGCACGAGCAGCTGCTCCTGGCTTTCGCCGCTATCGACGAGCCAGTCCTGCCACTCGCCTTCGCCTTCTTCGCGCAGAGGCGCGTTGAGCGATGCGTCGCCGCCCAGGCGGCGGTTCATATCCACTACGTCCTGCTCGTTGACGCCGAGCTGCGTCGCGATCTGTTTTACCTGCTCGGGATGCAAATCTCCTTCTTCGAGAGCAGAGATGCGGCCCTTGGCCTTGCGCAGGTTGAAGAACAGTTTCTTCTGGTTCGCGGTGGTGCCCATCTTCACGAGGGACCAGGAACGCAGGATGTATTCTTGAATCGCGGCTTTGATCCACCACATGGCATATGTGGCGAGGCGAAAGCCTTTCTCGGGTTCGAAGCGTTTGACGGCCTGCATCAAGCCGACATTGCCCTCAGACACCACTTCGCCGATCGGCAGGCCATAACCGCGATAACCCATCGCGATCTTGGCCACGAGGCGCAGGTGGGACGTCACAAGTTTGTGAGCGGCTTCGCGGTCACCATGCTCACGCCAGCGTTTGGCGAGCATGTATTCCTCATGCGGTTCGAGCATGGGGAAACGACGGATCTCGTCGAGATAGCGCGAAAGGCCCCCTTCATTGGCAAGCACCGGAAGCGCTGCAGCCATATCGATCTCCTCTTTGGGCTCCCTCTTTTCATGAGGCAAGCCTGAGGCGGCCCCCATCAATGGCCAGCCGCTTTTTTCTATATAAACGGTCGAACCTTGTCCGAACAGAGGCAGTCAGGCTTCAAGACGTGACAACGCGCAGAAATGACAAGGGTGCCGAATTAACCGAGCTTTGCGACGGATTGACGCGACGATTCAAGTGCGCAGGGCCGTCAGTAGAGCTGCCATATCCGCGGGGAGGGGACTCTCGAAGCGCAGGAATTCGCCCGTTTTCGGGTGCTCGAACCCCAGGATCGCCGCGTGGAGCGCTTGTCGATTCAAGGCCTTCAGCGCCGCCTGCTGCGGCTCCGACAGACGGTTTGCCTTCGTCTTGAAGCCCGAGCCGTAAAGCGTGTCCCCCAGAAGCGGATGGCCGATATGCGCCATATGCACCCGGATCTGGTGGGTGCGTCCCGTCTCCAGCTCGCAGCGTACGAGGCTCGCCGTCGGGACAGCCGGGGGCAGGGGCTCGATGAGCTCATAATGAGTAATGGCATAGCGACCGCGCTCCCCCTGGACCACGGCGATCTTCTCGCGGTTGTGCAGGCTGCGCGCCAGGGCGGCGTCAACCGTCCCGCGCTGCCGGTCGGGCACGCCCCAGACGAAAGCAAGATAGGCCCTCTCCAGGGGACCCGTACGGCCGTGGTCGGCGAACTGGTCGGCTAAGCCTTGATGGGAGCGGTCGTTCTTGGCGACGACGAGGAGGCCGGAGGTATCCTTGTCGAGACGATGGACGATGCCGGGCCGTTTCACGCCGCCGATGCCCGATAGACTCTCGCCGCAATGGGCGATGAGCGCATTGACGAGCGTTCCCGATTCGTGACCCGCCGCCGGATGGACCACGAGCCCGGCGGGCTTGTCGATCACGATGAGATCGTCATCCTCATAAACGACTGCGAGCGCGATCTTCTCGCCTTGAGGCTCGGCCGGCACCGGCGGCGGCACGACCAGGGCGATCCGTGCGCCACCGGCGATTTTCCGGCTCGGATCGAGCGCAGGCATGCCATCGACCTCGACCTGCCCCTCCCGAATCAGCGCTTGCAAGCGGCTTCGCGACAGATCGCTCGAGAGGCGCGCCATCACCCGATCAAGCCGTTCGGGTGCCGCGTCCGGCTCCAATATCCATTCTCTTTGCGTTTCGCCGCTCACCGCATCCTCATTGACGTCGTCCTTTCGCTTTTTTCAGCAAAAGGACTTGAAGGGTTTCCCCAGGGTGGTTATACGAGCGGCCTTCACCTTGCTAGCTCCCTTCGTCTAGCGGTCTAGGACGTCGCCCTCTCACGGCGAAAACAGGGGTTCGAGTCCCCTAGGGAGCGCCAAAGGTTTTAGGCACTTAGCTTTTGCTTGATGCCGGCCGTCGAATATTCATCAGATATATCATCCTGGATATTTAAGGGACTGAAGCGGATGGCCTTGGGCTCGTCCTGAATGGTCGAATCCACCGGATTCCGTGCCGACCCATCGTCGCGACTTCCCGACTTATCTGATTCCAGTCATGCGCTGGAGCGGAGGACGATTTCACGGAATCGCCCTCCGCTCTAGATTCTTTTTATGGCGCATCGTGTGGCCGCAAAACCGGATCCACTTTTGCGCACGATGCTCTAGGTGGCATGACTGTCATTGCCGCCCACGGCTTTCGCTCCCTTTCTGTCATCGGGCTGGCGAGCGGACAAATCATGCGCGCGAGGGAGTAGAGGTGGTTCTCGCGCACGTTTTGAAAAACAGGGGCGAGGCAGTTTTCGCGACGAAGATTGAGATGGGATCTTCCGGCTCAGATGGGAGATGCTGGAACACTGCCACCGCGCGATTCCAGCGAGTTCCTCTGACGATTAACCTTTCAGCAAGAAGCGATCCCTAGACGCGTCTTGACACTGCTTTCCTACCGAAACGCGGCGTCGCTGATTTCCTCTTCGGGAAGCAGGGGGCTGCTGCCAAGGTTCGCATCGCGCTCCTTGATGTCGCCTTCATCCTAAATCCAGGGCCGCTTCTCCTGCCGCCCCGCGGCGCGTTCAGACTCTGACCTGCTGGATCGTCTCCTCGGTCTCGGCTTGAAACGAGATCGGGCGCGGCTATCATGCTGCTCTACAATGAAATGGCGTCTCAATAAGCTATATCGGTCGAGAGGATGAGTATGAAGGCCACACGACGTTTCTGGCTGTCGCTCATGGCCGTCGGATGTCTGTCGCTTGGGCTTGGTGGTCTGGTCCCGGTGGCGCAGGCGCAGAGCCGGGATCTGGTCGTCTTTGCCGCCGCCAGCCTGAAGAACGCGCTGGATGAAGCAGCGGCCGGCTATGTCCGCGAGAGCGGGAAGCCCGCGCCGAAGATCTCCTATGCGGCCAGCAACGCGCTCGCCATGCAGATCGAGGCGGGTGCCCCCGCCGATGTCTTTGTCTCTGCCGATCTCGACTGGATGGATTATCTCGCCCAAAAAAAAATGATCAAACCTGAGACGCGGGTGAACCTGCTTGCCAACCGCATTGTCCTGGTTGCTCCCAAGGATGCCAATGTTCAGGTGACCCTTGCACCCGGCCTCGATCTCGCAGGGATCCTGAAGGGTGGCAGGCTGGCGATGGGCAATGTCGATGCGGTCCCGGCCGGAAAGTATGGAAAGGCCGCCCTTGAGAAGCTGGGGGCCTGGGAGGGCGTCAAGTCGTCGATCGCGCAGGCCGACAATGTACGGGCGGCTTTGCTGCTGGTATCGCGTGGCGAGGCCCCGTTGGGGATCGTCTATCAGACGGATGCCGCTTCCGATCCGAACGTCAAGATTGTCGGCACCTTCCCGGAGGACAGTCACCCGCCGATCGTATACCCCATGGCGGGACTTAAGGACTCGCACCATCCCGACGCGGCGGCATTCTTGAACTATCTGCGTTCTTCCGCTGCCAAGCCGGCTTTCGAAAAACAAGGCTTCACGATCCTGAACCAGCTGGTCTCCGGTTCGTGAGTGAACAGGCGGAGCCAGGCCCGATCATCCCCCATGCATGATCCTGCAGTGAGGGCGTGCATTGCCGAAGGGGGAACGATCAGGACTTCGAGGCGAGCAGCATCCTCAAATGGCGTGGCAAACTTGGCCTGCATGGTGCGGTAGGTCTTAGAGCATCGTGCGGAAAAGTGGACCCGGTTTTCCGGATACACCGATGCGCCGCTTAAGGAAATGAGCATCGGATTGATCCCAAAAGTGGAGTCCACTTTTGGGTCCGATGCTCTAGCAGCCGCATGGCAGGAATGGTCCGCCTCGACAAAGCGCGCCACCCGTGGACGCAGATCCAGCGAATAGGACTTGGTCATCACTCATCTCCTCCCAGAAAGAGAGTCGGGAGGAGTGAATCACGAAGACCTCACGCCGCATAGCCGCCGATTCAGTCAGAACCGCCGTTGCTCTAGCTCCGAAGTTCGAGGCGTCGGCCTCAAGGGGCGACGTATCCGAACATGGATTTGGTCTCCAGAAACTCCTCGAAACCGAAGCGTCCCCATTCGCGACCGTTGCCGGATTGCTTGTAGCCGCCAAAGGCGGCTGCCGTATCGCCGCGCGATCCGTTCAGATGCACCATACCGGCGCGGATGCGGCGAGCCACCCGGCGCGCCCGCTCGACATCGGCCGACGTTACATAGCTCGAGAGGCCATAGACGGTATCGTTGGCGATCCGGATCGCGTCCTCCTCGTCCTTGTACGGCAGGATCGACAGCACCGGCCCGAAGATCTCCTCACGGGCAATGCTCATATCGTTGCGCACATTCGCAAATACGGTCGGCTGCACGTAATAGCCTCGGTTCAACCCTGCCGGGCGGCCGGGGCCTCCTGCGACGAGGGTCGCCCCCTCCTTGATGCCGGCCTCGATGAGATTCTGGATGCGATCGAACTGGATCTGGCTGACGACCGGACCGATCATCGTGGCGTCGGATCCGGGATCGCCTACGATCGTTTCCGCAGCAATGCGGCCGGCAATTTCGCTCGCCTCCTGCTGACGATCGAACGGCACGAGGAGGCGGGTCGGCGCGTTGCAGGATTGTCCGCTATTGGCGAAGCAGGCGCGGGCTCCATGAGTCACCGCGGCATCGAAGTCCGCATCGTCGAGCAGGATGTTGGGGGATTTCCCACCCAGTTCCTGATGGACGCGCTTTACCGTATCCGCTGCCGCCTTGGCGACCAGGATGCCGGCGCGGGTCGACCCGGTAAACGACACCATGTCGATGCCGGGATGGCTTGCAATGGCTTGGCCGACATGCGGCCCATCTCCGTTGACCAGATTGAAGACCCCCGCAGGCACACCGGCCTCGTGCAGAATTTCCGTGAAGATCACGGCCGAAAGCGGCGCGACTTCGCTCGGCTTCAACACCATCGTGCATCCGGCGGCCAGGGCCGGGCCGACCTTGCAGGCGATCTGATTCAGCGGCCAGTTCCAGGGCGTGATGAGGCCGACCACGCCGATGGGCTCGCGAGTGATGAGTGTGGCGTTGATCGTCTCGTCGAATGCATAGGTCTTCAGAACCTCGATGGCGCGCTGGAGATGGCCGAGCCCGGCGGGCACATGCCGTTCACGGGCGAAGGCGAGGGGAGCCCCCATTTCAGCTGAGATCGCCTCGGCAAGCTCCTCGGAGCGCTGCCGGTAGATATCGGTAATCGCAGCCAGCAGCTTGAGTCGTTCGTTTCGACCGGTTTGCGCATAGGATACGAAGGCTCGCTGCGCGGCGGCCACGGCCCGATCGACATCGGCCGGACTGCCCGCCGCGATCGTCGCAACCGGCTCTTCCGTGGCGGGATTGATGACGTCTATATGGCGCTTCTCGGACGGGTCGACCCATTGGCCGTCGATATAGAACTGGTGATAATGATGCACGTGAAGGCTCCCCGTTTTTGAGGCTCTTAGGTCTATAGAGTTTTATCGCATCTGTCTCAGTGGAGAGCGAATGCCGTCGACGGACTGTCCCATCTGGTCTTTGTCGATGATGAGATCGCCGGGCGACGCGCCTGCGTGGGATGCCGGTTCCATCGCGTTGTCTCGTTGACCTGATGACGATGCATTCTATCGGAAGCGAGTTCTTTCCTGAGCCCGCCAAATGACCTTTCTCGCCCGATCCGGAACGAGACGGAGAAGGGGCGACTTTCGCACCCATTGTAGCAGGTTTGCTCGACTTTGAGACAGAACCAGCAGAGAGCGATGTGTGACCACCGAACCCTCGATTAGAGGCACGGTGCGGTTGGCGAGCCGTAGCTTGTAAGTCGCATCGCCCTTCCCGAAGTCGATCGTCTTGATACCAAGTTTCGAGGCGCCGGAAATCATGGCCAGCAGCAGGAGCATTCCTGGCGAGTAATGATTGAACTGGGGATCGTAAGCGGGAAACCAGTAATGCCATACGGACTTGGACCGCATGCCGAAATGGACCGCGACGGGCTGGCCGCCTGCACGAAGTACCGAGACCGTTCCGGCGAATTCCGTCTCGCACCATGCGGCAATCGTCTTGGCCAATGTTTGCGCCCAAGGCCTGGCGAAGAGGTCGATGCTTCCGGTCCGACGATACTGGGCCGATTTCCAATCGAGGCAAAGGCGAAGAATCTCCGGGTCCTTCGTTTCCAGCTCGACCTCAACCGGACCAACTTCACGTGCGAGTTGGCGCAGCCTGCGATTATAGAGAGAATGCAACTGGCTCGAGCCGATGGGAGCATTGCTCGAGATGTCCACGACGGGGGAGCCCGCTTCCGTTGCTCCCCAAGGGGTAAACACAGCCTGTTCGGCAGGGACGTGGTCAAAATCCCATCTTCGTAACTGGCAGGCCCGAACGAGGGCTGCAGCATCGCACCTGTAATCAGGCGAGGCAATGAGGCCATGATAGTCGGAGACAGGCCCACCGATAGGCCGCCCGAAGCCCAGGAAATTACGCTGGAAGGGAAAAAAGGCTTCGCCGCCGTCGATCACGGCCACGAAGGCGTCTTCCCGAACAGCGGACACGGCCTGCGTGAATTCAGGGCGAAAGAAAGGGCTATGGAGACCCGGGTTGTGTTGTTGGATTTCCGCCCAACGCACAATCAGATCCTCTGAAAGCCGCTTTGCCGGGAAGACTGTAATACTCATCGATCACCGCGAGTGACGTTTCTTTCCAATGCTCAGCGTATAGTTAAATCATCCATTCCTATGCGCCCTCTAAAGACCGAGAGCTTTTGCCATTCCTTTGAGAGTGTTTCGAATGGGTTTGGGAAGCCGCTTAAGCGAAACTTGGGCAGGCTCAGGGAGAGAGGACCAGATAGGCACCAGACGTGCCCTTCGCGTCTTGGCGAATGGTATGGTCGCGTCGTAATCGACCCTGTGCGTCGTTACTGTGTTGTGCGTGGAATCATGAACGAGGTATGTCGCCCTGAGATCGGTTGTTCTCGGCTGTCCGACCGTTCCGGGATTGATCAGATACCATCCATCTTCCTGTAGAGAGATATGATCGTCGGTCAGTTTTCGAACGAAGCCATTCCGGAGCTCGAATATGCCGAGCTGATGTGTATGCCCGAACGCGCAGACACGCGCTCCGGACGGATGCGCGACGAGGGCTTCAAAGCTCAGTCGCCGACGCTCATCGTTATCGAGCCGCACGGTCTCATTTCCCTCCTTGGGATGGAGCGCCCCATGCACGGCAACAAGGCGGTTTGAAAGACTGGCCTGTACCGGCAGCTCCGCGAGATATCGACAAGCCTCATCACCAAGGCGCCGACGTGTCCAGTGGACGGCCTTCGCGGCGGTCTCGTTGAATCCTTCTGTCGTGATCTGTCCGGTAACGGCCCGGTCGTGATTGCCGGCCACGCACAGAGCATTGATCCCTTGCAGCAACTCTATGCATTCGGCAGGGTTCGCATTGTATCCGACGATGTCGCCAAGGCACACGATTCGATCGACGTTCCTGGTTGAAATATCCCGCAAGGTCGACTGCAGCGCCTCCAAATTAGCGTGAACGTCGGAAATGATCGCCGCTCTCATCGAGGCTTCCATCTGCCGTGGGCACTCATATCGGAACCACTTTTCCTACGCTGCGCGGAACCCTTTCGTAATACGCGTCTCAGGAGGGGGACTCTTGTCATTACCTCCCGCAGGAAGGGCATCGGATCATCCCAACTCATGGCGGACTTCGCTTCGCAACGGAGTGCCCACGACATCCAGCTCGTGATTGGGACACCGGATGCCCTGGCAGCACGCGCATCCGGCAGCAGCTTTCCCCAGCGCGTTCCGGCGCGGGCAACAAGATTGGTCGACCGGGGTAATCCTACCAAGTCCGCATAGACCAGCGCAGGCAGATTCACGCCGGCGACAGCTCCAAGATGGTGCCACAGGTTGAAGCGCGGATTGATCTCCAGAAGATGAAGCATACCTTCCGGCCCCCGTTTGAAATCGAGTTTGGCCACTCCGCGTAAGTTAAGCCTTTGTGCGATTTCCCGACCTAATGCTCTTACGTCGAGGGCATCGGTTATTTCGAGTGCAGTGCTGTGGCCGCAATCCACCGGGAGAGTGCGGATCTTGCGCCCGGTGAACTCGGCGACGGTCGTCCCCGTCTGGTCTATGTAGACATGGTAGCTTTCGATGCGGCTCTCCGGTCCAGGAATAGCTTCTTGGATCAGGAGGTCGAGGCTGACCGCGGTCAAGCGAGGCCAAAGCTCCTTGAAGGCATCTTTCGTCTCGATGAGCAATGCCTTGTGCTGAGCACCGATGGACTCCCAGGAGCTGCGGTCCTGGACTGGCTTGATGATGATTGGAAAACGCAGATCGATTTCATTGGTGTTATCATCCGAAGGCCGAATTCGGCGAGCGGCCGGTACCGGTAAATTCAGACGCTGGGCAAGCTCCTGAAATCTGGCCTTATCGACCAGATCTTCCACCAGATCGGGGTCTGCGATGACAAAACGGAAAATCTCCGCCAGTCGCTCCCGATAGCGAGACACGAGGAGCAATTGCCAATCGGATTGGTAGAAGAGGACAGGCGGCTCCGGCTGGGAGGCTCCAAAGCGCATAAGGGTATCAATGCGGTCTTCAGCGCCTGCTTCGGTATCCACCCAGGAGAGTTCTTTACGAGTATGTCGTGAATAGAAGGCCGGATCGCCGGGAGGAGCCGCCACGACAGAGCTTATGCCAGCCAATCCAAGTGCCCGTACCAAGTCTATATCGCCCATGACGCATGCCCGCGCCTTTTGCCGAAGTGGGAGCATGGCTTTCACCTCCGTGCGATTTCTCTTCCGAGGACGCACTACTGAGTGCGGGCGAACTCCTCGGCAGCGAGGCGAAAGCGGTCCAAGATTATGAGATATGTCCCAAAGAACGAGGATTGCACGGGTTTTTGTCCTTCATGCTTACGCTTCAGGAATTTATTGAATTGTCTTTCTCGTTGCGGGTCTTAATTGTACTGATTGTATACGGCTAGGGTTGTATTGTACTAATCGTATACTGCTAGGGTTGTTTGATTTTAATTCATTGACATAAACGAACACCAGTATTTGCATGTCATGATTTTCAATCAACGGCAAATAAAAGAATACTACCTAGTGGGTATTACTAATGGATTGTCTGCTCTATCGTGTGTCATCTAAAATTTGCCGGACATGGCACGAGCGGGGATTGAGCCGTCCCGGCTGCAGTGACCAGGATCGCCTCACGCAAACTCGCTCGACGCAGAGCCTTCAAAAAGCTTCTTCGCCGTCTCCCCGGGCAGCGCTTGGGGTGATTTCCGTTTCAGTCCTTGCCGCCCATGCTGGGTCGATGGCTACGACTCGACGGGGGGCGCAAGACCAAGATCGTTCAACTTGGTCAGGACCTCGGCAAGTGAGCGCTTCAGTTTCAGGCTGATTACCGAAACCGGCATACCTTCCTTGGCGAGGGACACGAGAGTGTGGGTTTCCTCGAGACTCCAGTTTGGCCCTGTCGCGTTCATGTCGTCTCCTCCGATCGAGAAGGCGGAGCCTCGGGCTCAACTGTGGCGAGACGATGAAAGGGCCAGGATCCGCCAAAGTCTCGGGCTTCTAAATCCTCGGACCAAAAAGTGGCTTCCACTTTTAGGATCATCCGATGCTTTCTCTTTTTGGTGAGAGCATCGTGTGGCCACAAAACCGGGTCCACTTTTGCGCACGATGCTCTGGAGCGCATTCCGCCGAAGATTCCTTGGGCGGCGACAACTCGTGCGATACCTCAAGCGTTAAGAGCTTGGTCGGGAGAAGCCGGGCTCTCCATTTGCCGGTCACGCCTTAGACGCGATCGAGGGCCTGGATGAGATCCGCGAGGAGATCGTCACGGTGCTCCAGGCCGACGGAGAAGCGCACCAGACCGTCGGTGATTCCCATCTCGCCGCGCTGTTCCGGCGTAAAGCGCTGATGCGTGGTAGTGGCCGGGTGGGTGACAAGGCTCTTGGCGTCGCCGAGATTGTTCGAGATGCGGATGAGTTTGAGTGCATTCATGAACCGGAAGGCGCCGGCTTTGCCGTTTTTGACGTCGAGGGCGATCATCGTGGAGCCGCCGCGCATCTGGCGTTTGATCAGATCTGCCTGGGGATGGTCGGGCCGGCCTGGATAAGTCAGGCGCCGGACCTTGGGATGATCGTGGAGAGAATCGGCGAGGAAGCCCGCCGTCTCAGTCTGCCGCTCGACCCGCAAGGAGAGGGTCTCCAGACCTTTCAGCAGGACCCAGGCATTGAAGGGCGAGATGGAAGGGCCTGTCATGCGCAAGAATTGCTGTACCTTCGTCTCGATGAACTCGGTCGAGGCGAGAATGACGCCGCCAAGACATCGGCCCTGGCCATCGATATGCTTGGTCGCCGAATAGACCACGCAATCGGCGCCGAGTTCGAGCGGTTTCTGCCACAGGGGCGTCCCGAAGACGTTGTCGACGGTCAGCGTCGCGCCGGCATCGTGTGCGATCTTTGCAACGCCTGCGATGTCGATGATCTCAAGACTCGGATTTGAGGGCGTCTCAAGAAGAAAAGCCTTCGTCTCGGGCCGGACAGCCCGGCGCCAGGCGTCGAGGTCGGGCCCATCCACGAGGGTGCAGCCGACGCCGAAGCGAGGAAAAAGGTCCTCCACGATCCAGCGGCAGGAGCCGAACAGGGCGCGCGCCGCAACCACGTGATCCCCGGCCTGAACTTGGCCCATCATGGCTACCGTGACCGCCGCCATGCCCGTCGCCGTCGCCTGGGCCGCCTCCGCCCCTTCCAGGGAAGCGATGCGCTCCTCGAACATGGTGATGGTGGGATTGGAGTAGCGGGTGTAGCTATAGCCCGGCTCCTCGTTGAGGAAGCGGTTCTCGGCACTCTCCGCACTTTCGTAGACGAAACCTTGCGTCAGGAAGAGCGCCTCCGACGTTTCACCGAAGGCCGTGCGGTGCTGGCCTTCGTGAACGAGGCGGGTTTCAAGCTGATATTCTGGACGATCAGGTATCTTCATATCAAAATGCTAGAGCCGTTCTCTAAAAAGAACAATCGTCTTTTTTGTGAGATTTTCTCTAAATTCCCTGTGCGACCCGTAAAAGATATTGTCCATAGCTGCTTTTGGAGAGTTCCTGTCCCAGCCGGATCAATTGCGCTTGGTCGATCCATCCAAGGTTGAAGGCGATTTCCTCGGGGCAGGCGATACGGAAGCCCTGCCGCCTCTCCAGCGCGCGGACGAATTCCGTCGCGTCGACAAGGGCGTCCGGCGTACCCGTATCGAGCCAGGCGAAGCCACGCCCCATGCGCTGAACGTGAAGCTGTCCTCGCTCCAGATAGGCGCGGTTGACGTCCGTGATCTCCAACTCGCCCCGGGCGGAGGGCTTGAGGCCTGCCGCGATCTCGACGACCTGCTCGTCATAGAAATAGAGACCTGTGACCGCCCAGCCGGATTTCGGCTTGAGCGGCTTTTCCTCGATGGAAATCGCCTTGCCGTCCTCGTCGAATTCCACGACGCCGTAACGCTCCGGATCGGTGACGTGATAGGCGAAGACGCTTGCTCCCGATGCCTGGTTCCGTGCCGCCTTCAAAAGTTCCGGAAGGCCGTGACCGAAATAGACGTTGTCGCCAAGGATCAGAACGGAAGGGCCTCCGGCCACGAATTCCGCGCCGATGATATAGGCCTGCGCCAGCCCTTCAGGCCTGGGCTGCGCGGCATAGGAGAGGCGGATGCCCCAGCGCTCGCCAGTGCCGAGCAGCTGCTTGAATTTCGGCAGGTCTTCAGGCGTTGAAATGATCAGGATATCCTGCACGCCCGCCAGCATCAGCGTGGTGAGTGGGTAATAGATCATCGGCTTGTCGTAGATCGGCAGAAGCTGCTTCGACGTGACATAGGTCATCGGATGCAGGCGCGTGCCTGAGCCTCCGGCCAGAATGATGCCTTTCATCGACGGTTTTCCTGATTATGAGCCTCATCGAGGAGGCGTCGGACGCAAGTCCCCAGGGACGAGCGCCAATGGGGAAGAATGACTCCATGGACGGCCGAAAGCTTGGCGCAATCGAGCCGCGAATTGGCTGGCCGCTTCGCAGGCGTGGGATATCCGGCCGTGCTGATGGGACGGATGCGCGCTGACGGTCCTCCGAGACGGGCGGATTGCTCGAAAATCTCGGTGGCGAATTCCGCCCAGCTGGCGGTGCCCGTTCCCGCCATATGGAAGATCCCGCGCAAGGAGGGATCGTCCGGGCCTGCAAGAAGGTTGCGGCAGACGGTTATGATGCCGTCGGCGATATCGAGTGCGCTCGTGGGCGATCCGACCTGATCGGCAACCACGGCAATCTCGTCCCTTTCGCGTGCGAGCCGCAGCATGGTTTTCACGAAGTTCTTGCCGAAGGGGCCGTAGATCCAGGCCGTGCGCAGGATCGCATGATTCGCCGTCTCGGCGGCGACGGCCTGCTCCCCTAAGAGCTTCGAGGCGCCATAGGCTCCGAGAGGGTTGGTCGGATCCTCCTCCCGATAGGGGCGGGAGGCCGTACCGTCGAAGACATAATCGGTCGAGAGCTGGACGACGGGAACGTTCATCGCCGCCGCAGCCCCGGCAACGGCTCCGGCTCCGATGCCGTTGATCGCCTCCGCCAACTCGGACTCGCTCTCCGCCTGGTCGACGGCGGTGTAGGCTCCGGCATTGACGATCACGTCGCCGCCGGTCTCGACGAGGATATCCTCGATGCCTGACGGATCGGCCAAGTCGAGCATGGGACGACCGATCAGGACGGATGTCGCGCCATGCTCCGGAGCGCGCTCGGCAAGCGCCCGAGCCACTTGACCTTCTTTGCCGATGACGAGAATGCGCACGGGATCGAAAGCCTTATGGGAACGAGGTTGGGAGCGCGGCGAGCAGCGGATGACGGGTGTCCTTGTCGGAGAGGATGGCGCGCCCGGCCTCGACCGGCCACGCGATTCCGAGCGCAGGATCGTTCCAGGCAAGACCGCAATCATGAGCTGCGGAATAATGCGCGGTGACCTTGTAATGCACCTCGGTGTTCGGTTCGAAGGTACAGAAGCCGTGGGCGAAGCCGGCGGGAATCAGAAGCTGAAGCCGGTTCTTGGCGGACAATTCGACAGCCACGTGCCGGCCAAAGGTCGGGGACGAACGCCTGAGATCCACGGCCACATCGAGGATGCGGCCACGGCCGACCCGCATGAGCTTGGCCTGGGCGAAGGGCGCGGTCTGGAAGTGAAGGCCGCGCACGGTGCCGGCCTCGACCGACAGGGAGAAATTGTCCTGGACGAATTCATCGTGGATCCCGGCCGCGGCAAAAGCCTGACGGTTATAGGTTTCCATGAAGTAGCCGCGCGAATCGACGAAAGCCCTGGTCCGGACGATCTTCACATCAGGCAGGGCTGTGGGCTCAATTTCGACCACGGCAGGCTTGCTCCTTAGCGGTGAACGGCTTCAAGGTTACGTTCCAGTGCCACAAGTGGGGCTCAGGCGACAATGCCCAGCCGCTCGCCGCGGTAAACGCCGGAGCGGACCCGTTCCCACCAATCCCGGTTGGCAAGGTACCACTCCACCGTCTTGCGCAGGCCGGATTCGAACGTCTCGGCGGGACGCCAGCCGAGGTCCCGCTCGATCTTCGAGGCATCGATGGCATAGCGCAGGTCGTGCCCGGGCCGGTCCGTCACATAGGTGATGAGCTTTTCGCGCGGGCCGATATCCTTGCTCGGCGCCAGTTCATCGATCAGGGCGCAAATCTCGCGAACGACATCGATGTTCCTGCGCTCGTTATGCCCGCCGATGGCATAAGTCTCGCCAGGGCTGCCCCGCTCCGCGGCAAGGATCAGCGCGCGGGCGTGATCGTCCACGAATAGCCAGTCGCGCACGTTCTCGCCCCGGCCGTAGACGGGAAGAGGCTTGCCCTCAAGCGCGTTGAGAATGATCAGCGGAATGAGCTTCTCGGGGAAATGGTAGGGGCCGTAATTGTTCGAGCAGTTCGTGACGATGGTCGGCAGCCCATAGGTATGGTGCCAGGCGCGGACGAGATGATCCGACGCGGCCTTAGAGGCCGAATAGGGAGACGTCGGCTGATAAGGGTATTCCTCATGGAAGAAACCATCCTCTCCCAGCGAGCCGAAAACCTCGTCGGTCGAGATGTGATGGACGCGGAAGGCGGATTGGCACTCGGCGGAGAGGCAGCGCCAGTAGCCGAGCGCCGCTTGAAGCAGAGCATAGGTGCCGACGATGTTGGTCTGAATGAACTCGGCGGGCCCGTCGATCGAGCGGTCCACATGGCTCTCGGCCGCCAGATGCATGATCACGTCGGGCCGGTAGGCGCCGATAATGGTGCGCATCCGGTCGAGATCGGCGATATCGGCGCGCTCGAACTTGTAGCGAGGATTGTTGGCGACCGGCTTCAGGGAGTCCAGATTGCCCGCATAAGTCAGCTTGTCGACGACCAGCACTTCGTGGGGCGTATCGCGAACGAGCATACGCACGACCGCAGAACCGATGAAGCCTGCGCCGCCTGTCACAAGAAACCGCTTCATAATGCCCTTTCAATAACCCGCAATCTTTTGAATTGAATGACAGGTAAGGGAGGTTGGAGCCCCCGCCGTCAAGCGGCGAGGGCCGTGATTCGATGTCGTCTCTAGTTGTTGCCGATGGCGACGCCCTCGCGCCGGCTGTCGGCACCGCCGACGAGGCCGGCAGGCGTCACGACGATGGCGTGGATGCCGGAATTCTGGTCGATCAGCTTGACCTCGTGGCCCTTGGCCTCGAGCGCCGCCTTCCAGCCCTCGGCCTCCGTTCCGGCCTCCAGCTCCGTCGGGCCGTTGCGGCTGCCGACATTAGGAAGGTCGGCCGCGACCTGGGGATCGAGCTTCCAGTCCAGAAGGCCGACCAGGGTTTTGGCGACATAGTTGATGATCAGGCTGCCACCCGGCGAGCCCACCACCGCATAGAGCTTGTTGTTGCTGTCGAGCACGATGGTCGGCGCCATAGAGCTGCGGGGGCGCTTGCCAGCCTCGACCCGGTTCGCCACTGGCTTGCCGTCCTCCACCGTCGCGAAGGAGAAGTCGGTCAGCTCGTTGTTGAGCAGGAAGCCGCTCTTGGTCATGAGCCTCGCGCCGAAGCCATCCTCGATCGTCGTCGTCATCGAGACAGCGTTGCCGTTGCGGTCGACGATCGACATGTGGCTCGTGCCGAACTCGATGCCGTCCGATGCGCCCCAGAGGAAGGTTTTCTGGAACGGCGGATCGCCGGGCTTCGCCTTGCCCATGGACTTGTCGGGATTGACGAGGGCGGCGCGGCTCTTCAGATAGCCGGGATCGGTCAGCCCTTTGACGGGCACGCTCACGAAGGCCGGATCGGCCACATAAAGGCCGCGGTCGGCAAAGGCGAGGCGGCCCGCCTCCGCGATCCAGTGCACGGCCTCGGGGCCGGGCTTCAGGGAGGCCATGTCCCTGGTTTCGAGAACGCTCATGATCTGCTGAACCGCGATCTGACCGGAACTCGGCGGGCCCATGCCGCAGATCTTGTAAACCCGATAGGAGCCGCAGACTGCATCCCGCTCCAGGACCTTGTAGCTCTTCAGGTCGTCCAGGGTCACGTCGCCCGGATTGGTGGCATGGCCGGTGACTGTCGCCACGATGTCCTCCGCGACCTCGCCCGTATAGAAGGCATCGGAGCCTTTCTCGGCGATGCTGCGCAGGGTTTTGGCGAAGGCCGGGTTCCTGAGAACCGTGCCCACCGCTTTCGGCTTGCCCTCGGCATCATAGAAATAGGCGCGGGCTACCGGATCGTTCTGGAGATATTTTTCCTGGGTGAGAAGGCCGTTGAGGCGCGGCGAGATGGTAAATCCCTCTTCCGACAGGCGGATTGCGGGTTCGATCACCTGCTTCCAGGGCAACTTGCCCCAGCGCTTATGCGCGGTCTCAAGAAGCCGCACGGTGCCGGGAACCCCGACCGAGCGACCGCCGACCACCGCATCGTAGAACTTCATCGGCTTGCCGTCCGGGCCGAGGAAACGCTCGGGCTTCGCCGCGGCGGGGGCCGTCTCGCGGCCGTCGAGGGTCGTCATGTCCTTCCCGTCCCAGAGGACCATGAAGGCGCCGCCGCCGATGCCGGAGCTTTGCGGTTCGACGAGATTGAGAACCAGCTGAACGGCGACCGCCGCGTCGACGGCGCTGCCGCCAGCGGCTAGAATTTCCCGGCCCGCCTGAGCGGCCAGAGGGTTCGCCGCCGCGACCATGTCCTTCGTCGCCGTGCCGATGGATTTGGCGACGCGCCCCGTCGGGGCTTCGGGAGCTGGGGCGACAGATTGGGCGAGAGCGGGCCACAATGTCGGTGCTGCAGCGAGAAAGCCAAGCCCGACAAGGCTTCGCCACAGCGTTGCTTGAGCGGTCATATGTACTACTCCCTCTGGGTCCTTTTGCGCCCGGTCAAGGTCGGGCTAGGATGCAACCTAACAAAAGAACCCCCGCCACCGCCACTGCCTTCCACCTCAGCTACGGCGCAACAAGACCACACTCCTGCTATGTGTCTCAACACACTCTCGCCCATGTTCCCCGTAAGTATTACGATTCGCGCCGAGAATTGACCGAGGAGGATCGGCATGTCTGCTTACAATCTATTCCGGAGTACGGGGCCTGACGGATTGTCCTGTGCCGTGCCCGAAGAGCGTTCGGTTCCGCGTTTCGTCATTGGTCCCCAATGGGAATTCGCCGGGAAGGTGGACAGCCCTCGCAACGGTCCGCTCGGTTTTGACGGCAAGGCAGCTGCCGCCGGCGTTCGCTTCAACGGTTTCTATCTCTTCGCCAGTTTCCAGAAGAATGCTCAGGCGCTCAAGCAGGCGTCCTGATCCTGTGCGTTTTTGGGCGTTGCGATTCCAGGTCTGAGCGCTCCATCCCCTAAAGACATGGCGGTATGCGATAACGGCTCTTGATCTCTTGCAGGCGCTGGAGTCTTTTAAAAGACATCCCGCGCCTGCGGCCCGTATCGCCCCTGCTTCGAATCGTGAACTCCTCCCTCTCCCTCATCTGGACGATTACGGCCGCAACAAGCCTGCTGCAGGTGGGTAACGGTCTGCTCCAAGCCATGATGCCCCTGCGCATGCAGGCGGAAGGCCTGTCCATTTCGTCCATCGGCATCGTGGCGGCAGCCTACGGGCTTGGATTTTCCTCCGGGTGCTTCCTGGCACCGGCCTTCATTCGCCATGTGGGCTATATCCGCGCCTTCGCGAGCCTCGCCGCCATTGCCGCCGTCGTCATTCTGGCCATGACGCAGGCGCATTCGACTCTCGCCTGGGCCCTGCTGCGCGGCTTGAGCGGCGTGACCTTCGCTTGCATCTTCACCGCGACGGATGGCTGGATCAGCGCCCGCGCGACGTCCAGCCATCGAGGGCGCATTCTCTCGATCTACATGATCTGCACGAAAATCGCCCTGATGCTGTCTCCCTTGGGCATCGCTCTCGGCGACATCCAAGCCGATGGGCTCTTCATGGCGGTCAGTGCCATGATGTCCCTGTCGCTGTTGCCCATCGCTGCGACGACGACCGAGGAGCCGCCCGCTCCGCGCAGCGTGCGGATCAGGGTCAGGAATCTCTTTTCAGTAGCGCCTTCGGCCGTGGTCGGATCCTTCGTCGTCGGATTGGTCAACGGTCCCGTCATTGCCATCACGCCCGTCTTCGGCGTCAGTATCGGATTGAGCCAGGACAAGGCTGCTGCGCTTCTGTTTGCGCTTCAGGCGGGAAGCCTCCTGCTCCAATGGCCGCTTGGCTGGCTGTCCGACCGCTCCGACCGGCGTTACGTGATCGCGGGACTTGCCGCTGGAACGAGTCTTGTCTCGCTCGTGATCCTGCTGGCCAGCATGCAGGGCGCGGGAATGCTCATCCTGTTGGCCTTCGCGGCTTGGGGCGGGTTCTCGCTTTGCATCTATTCCGTCTGCGTCGCGCATGCCTGCGATATCGTGGAGCACGATCAGATCATATCCACCGTCGGCACGCTTCTATTCTCCTGGGCGACGGGCGTCACGATCGGCCCTCTCTTGGGAGCGATGGCCATGGCCTTGCTCGGGCCTGGGGGATTATTCATTTATTCCGCCGTGGTTAGCCTCGCCTTCACGGTCTTCGTCGTCGTGCGGATCAGTCAGCAGCGGCGCGCGCCCGTCAAGGGCGGGTTCGTCGACATTTCGCCCACAAGTTCCGCGGCGGCAACCTTGGCGCCCCGGGCCGAAGTCGGAGGGGCCGGGCCCGAAGCCCATTCCCTCCCTGGAGAATCGGCTCCCGTCGAAGGAGCCGACCGTAAGCCGCCTCAGAGATCGACTGCAGAGAATGCGACGGTCGAGACGTCCTCATAGCGATTGAGGCGTTTGTCGATCATCTCGTCGATCTTGCCATAGACCTCGGCGACCGAGAGTTGGCGGGTCTTGCGGCCCTGCTTGACGAAGAATAGCGACCGGTTGGCCTTGGCTGCGGCCGGGAAGACCCGTGGTGCGCTCTGCTTCGGTTTGTCGTCCATCAGCGAAATGAACTTGCTGGCGCTGTCCACACCGAAGAAATGCGAGAGGTAGAATTCCGACCGCGTGATCTTGCGGCCGAGCTTGCTCTCGATCTTGGCCCGGTCGCGCTTCATCATCTCGGCTGCCATGAGCGCGGAGATATAGGGATTGCGGCGCAGGCCCAGGATATGCTCGCGCATAGGGCCTTCCGGCACGGTCAGCTGGCCATCTGCCATCTGGATAGCATTCGCTTCCGCATCGAGGCCGTGCTTCGCTCCGAAGGAGCGGACGACCTCAAGCCATGTTCCCGTAATGAACTGGAAAAGGCCCTCTGCCGAGGAGGTGGAGGCCTTGTTGCTCGGCAGAAAGCTCGATTCCTTGTCCGCGAGAGCCATCATGTAGACCGGGTCGACACCGGTTTCGTCGGAGGCGCGGAGGATCGTGTCGACGATCCAGCGCGGCACCCGCATGGTGTCGAAGGTCATATGATTATCCGCCCTCGAAGGCCCGGGATCGGAAAGGTCCGAGGCCGGACTGTCCGGAGTGGGCGTCAGCGGCATGAAGGTTATGATCTGCGCTCTGACGTCGCGCGTATCGGCTGCCTGGACGGGGACGATGGACTTCAAGGGATCGTACCCAGTCGAGAAATCGACCGGCGCAGATTCCAGAGAGGTCACCCGGATCGTGCCCGTGTTCTCGATTTCGGACAGGTCGACAGCAGCGGGAGCAGGCAGTGCAATTTGCAGCTCGAGCGCGGAGAGGGGCTCCTTATCGGCTGCAACCGCCGGCGCTACTGCCGCCGAGGCGGTGGCGACCGTCAGGCACGCGCCAAGGCCGAGACTTGTGGTGAAACGGACCAGAGAGCGAAGCGCAGCGGAGTTTTTACTCCACCCCGCATAGCGTGGGGTCAGCCAGTAAATAGGTTCATTCTGATCACAGAAGGAGAGTGGCTGGCGAGCGTCTTGAGACGCTGTCAGATCGGCAGACATGTAGGGAACCCCCGAAGAAATGCCGCGTCGCCGCAAAGCGGGTGTGCGGTCCTTTTTGGTTGGAAGCGAGGGCTAAGTGGCCTCCTGTTATGTCAAGAATAGGTCAGCTTGACCTTAGTGGTTCCAATTTAGTTCCATATGCGACGCCAAGTCGCCCTTTGAACATGGAGGGTGGGCATAATGCTTTGGTTTATCAACACAGCCTCTAAACGAGACCATTCTTTTTCTTCTGGGATACCAAAACGCAGAATTGTGGGATCGAAGCCGAACTTCCGAACCCATATCCCCTTCCGTGCAAGATGCTCGAACGAGGCATGAGCCCATTCGTGACGGGCGAGGCGAAAGAGCTTGGTACCGCCTACGACGCTGAAGCCCGCTTTTGTGAGAATTTCGTCCAGCCAGAGGGAGGATTCCCGCAGACGGCTTTTCTGGCTGGAAAGCCAAGCTCCATCGGCCAGGGCTGCAGCCCCGATGTCGAGTGCGGGGCCGGAGATGGCCCACGGGCCGAGCTCTTCCCTCAGGCGCAGACCTAGTTCGGGCCATGTCACGGCGAAGCCGAGCCGAATCCCGGCAAGGCCATAGGCCTTGCCAAGAGAGCGCAGGACAATGATGCCCGGAATGTCCCTGTCCGCGACCGAAACACCATCCTCCAAGTCGGCAAAGGCTTCGTCGATTACGAGCCATCCGTCCCTTGAACGAAGCTCTGCTGCGGCTGCGATCAGCGGCGGCGCTGCGACAATGCGTCCGTCCGGATTATTCGGATTGACGAGAACGATCACGTCCGGCTGCGTCGCAAGGGCGCCTGCGATATCTGGAACCGGAATCACATCGTGTCCTTGTCGGGTCCAGCTTCGCGCGTGCTCGCTATAGGTCGGCCCTACAACGGCAACCTTGCCGAGCGGGCGAAGACGCGGCAGCAGCCCGATCAGGGCCTGGGAACCGGGAGCCGCGACCACACGGGACGCGTCGTCCACCCCATAGGCCCGCGCCGCGATGCATTCCACCTCTTGCACCTGTTGGGGCGAGGGCAGGCGCCTGAACGCGTCCGGTCCCGGCAGGGCGAAGGGATATGGCGTGGGATTGATGCCAGTGGAGAGATCGAGCCAAGGCTCCGGCGCTTCCGGAAAGAGCGCTTTTGCGTCATGAAGGTTGCCGCCGTGATCCATGGCTGGTTTCTCCGAGCCCGATGTTTCTGATATCCGCTGCACTGCCGGTCGCCTTGACCGCACTCGCCGTCGAGGCCGTCGCCGGCTATCCCGCCGGACTTTTTGTCCGTATCGGCCATCCGGTTACGTGGATCGGAGCGTTGATCGACGTTTTGGAAAAGCGTCTCAACGATCTCGATCTTTCGCCAAGGATCCGCCGCATGCGCGGCATCGGTGCCCTGGCCTGCCTGATCGCCACGGTCATATTCGTCTCCATTCACACCGAGACGCTTCTGCATTCCATGCTCGGGAGCGGGGCTTTCATTCCCCTGGGCGTCCTGGCGAGCAGCCTGATCGCCCAGCGCAGCCTTCATGATCATGTGGCTCGCGTGGCCGATGGGCTCGATCTTGGCCTCGCTGAGGGGCGGCTTGCCGTGTCGCACATCGTCGGACGCGATCCGCAATCCCTCGATGAGGCGGCTGTTGCGCGAGCGGCGATCGAGAGTCTGGCCGAAAACTTTTCCGATGGGGTGGTCGCCCCGACATTCTACATGGCTCTTGCCGGCCTGACGGGCGGCGCGGTCTACAAGGCCATCAATACGGCCGACAGCATGACCGGACATCGCACACCGCGTCACGAGGCGTATGGCTGGGCGGCGGCAAGATTGGACGATTGGATCAATCTCCCGGCATCGCGTCTGTCTGCCGGCCTGATCGTCATGGCGGCGGCGCTCGTGCCGGGATGCCGGGCCCTGGAAGCGGCAAAGGCCGTCTGGCGCGATGCACGTCATCATCGCTCGCCCAATGCGGGATGGCCCGAGGCCGCGATGGCGGGCGCGCTGGGGCTGCGGCTGGCCGGGCCGCGCGTCTACGGTGGGGTCGCCGTCGAGGATCATTGGATGGGGCAGGGCACGGCGGTGGCTGGAACCTGCGACATCCGCCGTGCGCTCAATGTTTATCGGATCGCTTGCATCATGCAGGCGGGCCTCATGGTCCTCCTGATGCTGATCGCGATTTAGGCCCGCTACCAGGTCGCGCGCAGGCCGGCATAGAAGGAGCGGCCGGCGGTGCCGTAATTGTAGATATCCTGATAGCGCGCATCGGTCAGGTTCTCGGCTCGCACATACATGCTGAACGTGTCGCTAATCTTGTAATCGGCATAGACGTCCAGTCGCGCGTAAGGCGCGAGCTTGTTCTGTTCGCCCGGCGACGAGAAGCGCGTGCCGACGAAAACCACGGAGGGCTCGATGGACAATCCTGTGATCGGCGTCACGATGAGACCGATGCGTCCTTCATCCTGTGGGCGGCGTGCGAGGCGCAGGTGGGTTTCCTGGTCGAACGCATCGAGATGCGTATAGACAGCCTTGACGCGCAGCCATGACGGAATCACGTCCACATCCGCCGACAATTCGACGCCCGATGTGCGCGCCCGCGCCACGTTGAGATAGCAGCCGAACGGATTCGTGGGCGGGCATGACGCCGGATCGAAGCTGAAATCGATGAGATCGCGGAAGCGGTTTGCGAAGACCGTGGCCGACAGGGTCAGGCGATCGTCGAGCAGGCGCTGATCGATGCCGATATCGGCGCCTATGGAACGTTCGGGGCTAAGGTTGGGCGTGCCGTAAATCGGGTCGAATTGCTGGAACAGGCTCGGTGCCTTTCCGCCCGTACCGAGACTTGCCCGCAACGTAGTGCCGGAGTTCGGAATTTCATAGGCCGCCGTCGCGCGCCATGTGCCGAAGCTGTCGCTATCCTGGACATCGTCAAGGCGGCCGCCGAACGAGAGATACAGATTTTCGAGGGGGCTGAACTGATACAGCGCATAGATCGAGCGGGTATCGCGCGATGCGTCGTTCGTCTCCCGCTGCGCGCTAGGGAAGGGCAGGACATCGCGCGTATTCGAAAGGAACCGCTCCCGCTCCAGTTTCGCTCCGAAGGTGAGCAGGCCGAATGTACCGAGCTTCAGATCGCCTTGATACTCAGCCGAGACCCGGTCGCCCTGATAGCCAGAATTGGACCAGAAGGTGCTGAGCGGAAAACCGAAATAGCTCACATCGCGATAGTGGCGGTTCGTCCGGCTGCCGGAGATGATGAACGAATTGCGCAACAGGCCGTCGAAAGCGTTGGTGCTCAGGCGCGTATGGCCTTCGAACAGGCGCTGCTGCGATTGCGAGGGCGTATCGGGAGCCGCGCCGAAGGCGGCATCGTATTGCGCGCCGGTGTAGCTCGTGTAGCCGCCGATCTCGAGCTCCGTGTCCGGTGACAGGGCTATCCCGACGCGGCCCGTTGCGCCCAGGCGTTCGGCGGAATCCGCTTCCAGGGGCCACGGTTGCATGCGCTCGATCCGCCCGATGCGGTAGCCGTAGCGCGAGAAGCCGGCCGTCTCGAAACCGGTGGCGGAGAAGGCATAGTTCACCGGACCTGAGCTGCCTGAAACCGCGGCGCGTCCCGCCTTGGTGCCATAGGAGCCGCCTTCCACGCTGGCAAAGCCGCGCGGTGTGGTGCCCTTGCGGGTGATGATGTTGATGACGCCGCCCATGGCATCGGATCCGTAAAGGGCCGATTGCGGGCCGCGCAGAACCTCGATGCGCTCGATATCGACCGCAGCCAGATTGGCGAAGTCGAATTCGCCCGCGCCTGCCGCCGGGTCGTTGACGCGGATGCCGTCGATGAGAACGAGTGTCTGGCGGGCTTCGGCGCCACGGATGCGCACCGACGTGGTTCCGCCCGGACCGCCGGTCTCCGAAACGGTGAGGCCCGGCACGCGGCGCAGGACTTCGGCGACATTCTTGGGGGATACCGTGGCGATTTCCTCGCCCTTGATCACGGAGATGGCACTGCCGGCCCGTGTAATCGCGAGCGGCGTGCGTGTCGCCGTAATGACGATGTCGGGAACGAGCGTTGGTTCGGTGATGGATTGAGCTTGGGCCGCGCCGAGCGAGAGAGCCCAAAGGGAGACGGACGCCGCCAGAAGGCGACGCGAAGGCGTAAACATGAAGACCTCCTACCCGCCCCACCGGCGAGCATCTGGGTTAAGCGTTCAGACGCAGGCCGGTCTCCTGGCTCGCGGGTCGTCGCGTACGGTCCGCCTTCCCAAATCATCTCGAGCTTTCGCGCCCGAAGATTCAGTGGCATGAAGGACCGCCGCTCGCCGCTTACAGTTGCGGGGGCAGCCACGGATTAGGAAAATTCCGCACCGTGTTCCCGTTTCACCTCGATTGCTCGAGGACCAACGTCTGATCCTCTCTTAGTGGTTCACCTTCGATGCCGCAACTCTGTCTCGGGCGATTTCCCAAATGGATTTTGCTGGCAGGCCTTGCCCTGGCCGTCAGCGGGGAAACCGCCGTAGCGCAAGCGCCACATCGGGTCGTGTCCCTGAATCTCTGCGCCGACCAGCTGCTTCTGGCCCTGGCGGACAGGAGCCAGATCGCGTCCTTGAGCCCTCTGGGGCGGGATCCCTCGATTTCCTTTTTGGTGGACAAGGCGGCGGGTATTCCCGTGAACGAAGGGAAGGGGGAGGCCATTCTGTTCAGCGGTGCCGACCTCGTTCTGGCGGGCTCCTTCGGCCAACAGAACCGGACGGCTTTGCTGCAGCGGCAAGGTCTGGATGTGTTTCCGCTGGCGCCGTGGCTCAGCCTCGAGGATGGGCGCGAGCAGATCAGAACGGTGGCGCGCCGCCTCGACCATCCGGAGCGGGGGGAAGCCCTTATTGCCGATATTGACGCGGCGCTCGAACGCACGAAGGACATCGTACCGGCGAAGCGCAGCATCCTGACCTATTACCGGCGCGGATGGGTACCGGCCTCGGATTCCCTTATCAGCGAGCTTCTGCGCCATATGGGCTTCGTATTGCATCAGGATGCACTGGGCCTCAGCCAGGGCGGCATGGCGCGGCTCGAGAGCATCATCGCGTCGCCACCGGATTACCTGCTGATGGATGACGATGCTGGAAAGTTGGTCGACAACGGTTCCGCGCTTCTGAGCCATCCGGCTCTTGCACAGGCCGTGCCCTGGGACCGGCGTCTGGTGATCCCGGGCAAGCTCGCCATCTGCGGCGGACCTTCTACGCCCGCCTTCATCGATGCCCTGGGCGCGCAGGTGCGCGAAAAGGTGCGCTGATCAGAGCCCAGCCCGCGCGATGGCAAGGATGCGGTCGGCGTCGAGATGGGCGTCGAGATGATCGGCCAGGGCATCGAGGGTATTCTCGATCTCAGCCTCGTAATGCAGGCTGCCGACGACAAGGTCCGGATGAAGCATCCGCAGAAAGGCGTGCCTGAAGTCGTCCGTCGAAAAGAGGCCATGCAGATAGGTGCCCATGACGCGCCCATCCTTGGAGACTGCCCCTTCTTTTTCTCCGTCCAGTGAAAAGGGCGCACAGGCGGTATCCGGGCCCGTCGTTCGTCCAAGATGGATTTCATAAGCCGTGAAATCGAGCCCGCTCATCTCATGCTGCGCCGTCACGGGCCGCACGGTCTTGTCGGCGGTCAGAATGGTCTCGACGTCGAGAAAACCTAAGCCCTCGACGGTGCCCGGCTGCCCTTCGGCCCCTTCTGGATCGGCGATGAGGCGTCCCAGCATCTGGTAGCCCCCGCACAGGCCAAGCACCCGCCCGCCGCGACGGATATGGGCTGCAAGATCGATATCCCAGCCTTGCGCGCGCAGGAATCCGAGATCCGCGACGGTCGCCTTGGAGCCGGGGATGATGACGAGGTCCACGTCCCGTGGAAGAGGCATCCCGGGTGGCACCATCGTCAGTGCGATGGATTGTTCGAGCTTCAGCGGGTCGAGATCGTCGAAATTCGCGATGCGCGGCAGAATGGGCACGGCGATCTTGAGAGCCGCATCGGTCTTCGCTTCCGAGACGATATCGAGGGCGTCCTCCGCCGGCAGCTTATGCGCACCGGCAAACCAGGGCACGGTGCCGAGCGACGGCCACTGCGTCATCCGCGCGATGGTCGCAACGCCTTCGTCGAAGAGGCGCACGTCGCCGCGAAACTTGTTGATGAGAAAGGCCCGGACGAGACTGCGATCACCAGGCTCCAGAACCGCATGAGTGCCTACAAGGCTTGCAATGACTCCGCCGCGGTCGATGTCGCCCGCGAGAATGACGGGCACCCGCGCCGCGCTCGCAAAGCCCATATTCGCGATATCGCCTTCCCGCAGATTGGTTTCCGCCGGACTGCCGGCCCCCTCGACGACGATGAGATCGGCGTTGGCGCCCAAGGCATGAAAGCTGTCGAGCACGATCGGCAGTAGCGTCCGGCGCTCGCGAAAGGCCGATGCTTCGAGATGGCCGAAACGCCTGCCCTGGACGATGATCTGCGACCGCCGGTCCGTCTCCGGCTTCAGCAGCACGGGGTTCATATGCACATTGGCCGGTACCCTAGCTGCGCGGGCCTGGAGCGCCTGGGCGCGCCCGATTTCGCCGCCCTCCACGGCCGCCGCATTATTCGACATGTTCTGCGGCTTGAACGGGTTCACACGAAGCCCGCGGCGCGCGAAGAGCCGACACAGGCCGGCGACGAGCAGGGATTTGCCGACATTGGAGCCGGTGCCCTGGATCATGATGGCTGGCGTGCGCGGCATCATGCGAGCGTCAGATCGAGGACCGGAGCCGGCTTGAGAAGGAGAGGGCAGCCTGCGGCGACGAAGATCACGGCTTCGCAGATCTCGGCCATGCGTTGGTTGAGCCTCCCTTGCGCATCGCGGAAAACGCGGCCGAGCGGTGTTGCCGGCACGATGCCATGGCCGACCTCATTGCTGACGAGGATGACCGGGCCCGTCACTTCCCGTACGGCCAGGGCCAACGCCTCCGTATCCTGCCCCGGGTCCCGCTCCGCCAGCAGGATATTGGACAGCCAGAGGGTCAGGCAATCGACGAGCACGACCCTGTCGGGCCCCGCCTCCCGCCGGATCGCTTCGGCCAGTTCGACGGGGGCCTCACAGGTTTGCCAGCGGCCGTCGCGCCCGGCCCGATGATGGGCGATGCGCTCGCGCATCTCATCGTCGAAAGCCTGGGCCGTAGCGACGAAGACGCGCGTTGCCGATGCCGTTTCGGCAAGGTTCTGCGCGGTCCGGCTCTTACCCGAGCGGGCTCCGCCCAGAACCAGGACGCGGCGATGGATGTTCATGAAAGATGAGCCCGACGATGCATGCCGCTTGTTAGAGCATTTTCCGCAGAAACGGGAACGGATTATGCGCGAGCCGAAGCGGCAGGCGAGAGTTTCCGGAGCACATTCCGATTCAATCGGGTCGGAATGTGCTCTTTGTTGACGCATCGCTTTTGCGAAGAACCGGGTTCCACTTCTTCGAACGATGCTCTAGCCGGCCAGCCGCGCGAGGGGCAAGTGCATATGCACGCAGAGACCCTCACGCCGCCACTCGCGCTCAAGGGTACCACCGAGCTGCCCGGCGATGCTTCTCTGCGTCAATTGGCTGCCGAAACCCTCGAAGTGAGGGGGGGCCTCGATCGACGGGCCGGAGGTTTCGATCCAGTCCAGTTTGACATTGCCGTCTTGCAGTGCCCACCGAATGGTAAGATGACCTTCCGCATTCGACAAACAGCCATACTTGGCCGCGTTGGTCGCCAATTCGTGCAACACGAGCGCAAGACTTGTCGTCGTGGACGAGCCAACCCGGATGTCGGGGCCTTCCACAGTGACCCTCTTGCCCTCTGTCTCCTTATAGGGCGCAAGAACGGCGTCGATCAGCTGGCCGAGGGCAACCTCCGCCTCTCCTCTTTGACCGGGTGCCGAGGGAGGTTGCACCAGTTCGTGAGCCCGGGACAGCGCCCCCAATCTGCCTCGCAGGGCAAGAGCCATTTCCTTGGGATCCTTGGCTGCGCGGGCTGTCATCGAGACCATGCCATTCGCGATGGCGAACAGGTTCTTGACCCTGTGATGCAATTCCCTCGTCAAAAGCTGCTGCGTCTCCTCGAAGGCGTGCTGCTCGGTGCTGTCTCTGACGACGCTTGAGAGCAGGGCGGTGTGACGGATGTTGTCTCCCCGGGGGAAAAAGACTTTTCCGCTCGAACGAATCCACCGGATGCCCCCGTCGGCCCGGATGACGCGATACTCGATCTCGTAATGGCCATCCGACTGCGGACCGGTCGCGGTCGCTATATGCTTGCGCATTACCTCCCGGTCGCTCGGGTGAACGAATTCCATAACCTCGTCCAGCGACATGCTTTCAGGCCGCGTGGACGGAATGCTCATCAATGTTCGAGTGGTTGCATCGAAGGTCGCGACATGGCTCTCGATATCGAGGCTCCACGTGCCGAGATTCGCCGCCTCGAGCGCCAGACGATGCTGCTCCTCGAGATGGCTAAGGGCGGCCTCCGCATGCTTCTGGGCGTCGATATTGGTGCTGGTGCCGAACCAGCGGATGATGTTTCCCTGGGTATCCCGATCAGCAAGAGCTCTGCTGAGCATCCAGCAATAGGTCCCGTCCGCCCGCCGGAGGCGATATTCCGCCTCGTAAAGCTCTTCGGCTTCGAGAGCCTGACGCCATCGGCTCCGGACAAGCCCGAGATCGTCCGGATGGACAGCCGTCTTCCATCCTTCGCCCCGGCACTGATCCGAGGTCATGCCCGTCAGGTTATACCACCTTTGATTGAAATATTCGTGATATCCGTCGGGTCGCGTAAACCAGACGAGCTGGGGTAAACGCTCCGCCAGAAGCGCGAGACGGTCGTCATTCTCCATTAAATCCACTCGCACCCCCTAGCACTCCGGGCCTTTCGGCCAAGCCTCCTATGATAGCCATAGTTGTAGGCCTTTTTTGAGCCTGACAACCCGAATCAACCTTAATCTGTGACTTATCGGGCACAAACGGTGGTCTCCGCCCCCGTGAGACGATAAGCATCCTCCGCCTCTGGCGGTTCTGCTCTCCAGCCCCTAGATGCAGGGCTGCCCTCGACGACCAAGATATGTTCCACGCTGAGGCTGATTGCCCTTTTCATGAACGAAATGAGACCTCTGCCGACCTCCCCGGACATCGCATCCGCCGAGTCCCTTCATCCTAAGGAGCGACGGTCCCGCCGTTTCGCCTGGATCGGGATGGCAGGAAGCCTCCTGCTGTTCGGAGCCTCGCTGGTCGTTCTCTGGCACATCGTCTCCGGCATCGATGTCAACGAGCTCAAATCGGCCTTCACGGCGGCAAGCCTGCGCCAGATCGGCCTCGCCATTCTCTTCACCATCGTCAGTTACAGCCTGCTGACCTGTTACGATGCGATCGCCCTGCGGCAACTCAAGCTGCACATTCCTTATCGCACCACAGCCTTGGCCTCGTTCACCAGCTATGCGGTCAGCTTCACTTTGGGCTTTCCCCTGCTGACGGCCGGCACGGTCCGCTACTGGATCTACTCATCGCGAGGCATCAGCGCGGGACGGGTGGCGAGCCTGACGGTGATTGCCGGCGTCACCTTCTGGCTCGGCATGGCGCTCGTTCTGGCTTGGAGCATGATCTACCAGGCGGAGGAGGTGTCAGGCCTCATCTATACCAATGTCTGGATCAACCGGTTCGTCGGGCTGATGGCAGCCGTCCTGGTCGCCGCCTATCTGGTCTGGGTCTCGATCAAGCGGCGCGCGGTGAAAATTCAGGGTTGGCGCCTCGATCTGCCGGGTTTCCGCCTGACGGTCGCGCAGATGCTGATCGGCGCCGTGGACGTCTGTGCGGGCGCGGCGGTGCTCTTCGTTCTTCTTCCCGGTGGCCACAATATCAGCTTCGAGACCTTCGTCGCCATTTACATTTTCGCGGTCATGCTTGGCGTCGCAAGCCATGCGCCCGGAGGGCTCGGCGTTTTCGAGGCCACTATTCTTCTGGCGCTGTCGAACTATCCCCGCGAGCCGGTTCTGGGCGCGCTGCTTCTCTACCGCCTCTGCTACTATCTCGTGCCCTTCGTGTTCGCCCTGGCCCTGTTGGGGGCCTACGAGATCCGCAATCGCATCCGCGCCATGCGCGATAAATTCAAGCCGGATGAGGACGAGAACCGGGTGGCCGATGCATGAGGCGCAGCGCGATCGCGGATGACTCATTCGGGCTCTTATCCTAGACAAGAAAAGCGACCCCACCGAGTTTTTGATGAACGAGCCCCCCGAGAATTGGGAGACATCCAACCCGCGCAGGCTTGGGCCGGAGCGCGGCGGCGCCCTGCGCGGTGCTGTCGTCGCAGGGCTGATCATCATCGCCGTTGCCGCGTTGCGCGGATACTGGGACGGTTGGCTTCTGGCGGGCGCCATTCTCGCGATCGCCCTTGGGGCGGCCGCGGGTGGGCAACGACGCGCTTTCAAGCACGGCGATCGCCTGCAAATGAAGGAGACCCGCCATTCCAGCCTCGCGGAGGCCGTTCTCGCCCATATTCCGGATCCAGTCATTCTTGTAGACCAGCGGTCGGTCATCGTGGAGGCCAATGAGGCGGCCCGCGCCCTTCTGCCCGGGTTGAAGATCGACCATCCGCTCTCGTTCGCCCTGCGCAGCCCCGATGTGCTCGACGGCATCGATGAGGTGCTGAACACGGAAGATCCCTTGAGGGTCGAATATTCCGAGCGGGTGCCGACCGAGCGGACCTTCGAGGTTCATATCGGTCCGCTGCGGGGCACGATGTCCGAACTCGATGGCCGTTCGGGCGTCGTTCTGTTCTTCCGCGATCTCACCTCCGCGCAGCGTCTCGAGGCCATGCGCGCCGATTTCGTGGCCAATGCCAGCCATGAGCTCCGCACGCCGCTCGCATCGCTGCTCGGCTTCATCGAGACTTTGCAGGGACCGGCGCGCAACGACCCGGCCGCTCGCGAGCGTTTCCTCGACATCATGCGCGGGCAGGCGCAGCGCATGAAGCGTCTGATCGACGATCTCTTGTCCCTGTCGCGGATCGAAATGCGCGCCCATGTTCCGCCGACGGCAACGGTCGACCTGACATCCATCGCCACGCATATGATCGAAACTCTCTCGCCATTGGCGAAAGAGCGGGGCGTCGCCATTCAGACAAAGCTTCCGGAAGGGTCGTTGCATGTGCGAGGGGATCGCGACGAGCTTCTTCGTGTTCTGGAAAACCTCATCGAGAATGCCGCGAAATATGGCGAAAGCGGCGGCAAAGTCGATGTGGAACTCGCTCGCCGCACAGCGCCGGATGGAAAGGCACAGGCGGTTCTGATCGTGCAGGATTACGGACCCGGCATCGCTCCGGAGCATCTGCCGCGCCTGACGGAACGGTTCTATCGGGTCGATGTGGCGCAGAGCCGCGACAAAGGTGGAACCGGCCTCGGGCTTGCCATCGTCAAGCACATCGTCAACCGCCACCGCGGCCATCTCGATATTGCAAGCGAGCTGGGGCAGGGGGCCCGTTTCACGGTGACCTTGCCCGAATTCACCGAAGAGGTTGCTCAGAGCCGGTAAGCGAAAAAAGCTTCAATAGCCCTGACCGCGCTCGATCATCTCGCGGATGCGTTTGGCCAGCCCGTCGACGGCGAAAGGCTTGGTGATCATTTCCATCCCCGGATCGAGGAAGCCGGAGGCCATGGCGGCATTCTCCGCATAGCCGGTGATGAACAGCACCTTCAGATCGGGGCGATGCTCACGTGCGGCATCGGCGAGCTGGCGCCCGTTCATGCCGGGCAGCCCCACATCCGTGACCAGGAGGTCGATACGCCGTTTCGATCTCAAAACTTTCAGGCCTGCCGGCCCATCGGCCGCCTCGAGAGCGTGATAACCGAGCTCTTTGAGCACGTCGACGATGAGGCTGCGGACCACTGGCTCATCCTCTACGACGAGAACGATTTCGCCGGATCCACTTTGTGGCGCTTCCACATGGTCGGTGAGTGAGGCATCCTCCTGAATGGAGCCGTCATGACGCGGCAGGTAAATCTCGACCGTGGTACCCCGGCCCACTGTCGACATGATACGCACATGGCCCTCGGATTGCTTGGCAAAGCCGTAGATCATCGACAGGCCCAGGCCCGTTCCCTGTCCTAGTGGCTTCGTGGTGAAGAAGGGATCGAAGGCCCTCGCCTGTACTTCCGGCGGCATGCCGACACCTGTATCGGAGACATAAAGAGCAACGTAGTGACCCGGCGTCATACCGTGTTGCGCCGCGATGAATGCCTTGTCGAGGCAGACATTCGCTGTTTCGATGGTGAGCGTGCCGCCGTTGGGCATTGCATCGCGGGCGTTGATAACGAGATTGAGCAACGCGTTCTCAAGCTGGTTGGGATCGCACAGGGTCGGCCAGATCTCATCTGTCGCCGCAAGCTCAAGTCGGATGGCTTCGCCCGTCGTGCGGCGCAGGAGATCCTCCATCGACGTGACGAGATGGCTGATGCTGACGGGTCTCGGATCGAGCGGTTGTCGGCGCGCGAAAGCCAGCAGGCGATGGGTGAGAGAAGCAGCCTTGTTCGCCGATGCGATTGCGGCTTTGGCGTAGCGGTCGATTTGTTCGTGCCGTCCCTGCGCGATCCGGATCTGCAGCAGGTCGAGGGAGCCGACGATGCCGGTCAGAAGGTTGTTGAAGTCATGGGCAATGCCGCCGGTGAGCTGGCCGATGGCCTCCATTTTCTGACTCTGCCGGAGCTGTTCCTCCAGTTCCTTGCGAGCGGTGATGTCGCGTCCTGCAGCATAGAAAATGTCGCCCTCTGTCACGCCCGTCCAGTTATACCAGCGATATGTTCCATCCACGGCCCTAATACGAAGGTCCGTCTCGGCCATGCCCGTTTGTGCGAGAAGATCGAACTCCCTTCCTGCCCGCGGGATGTCCTCGGGATGGATGAGGTCGAGGCATTGTCGGCCGATAAGCTCCTGCGAAGAATAACCCAGCGCATCCGTCCAGGCGGGGTTCACGCTTTGATAGAAGCCATCAATGCCGCAGATGCAGAACAAATCCCGCGAGACACGCCAGACCGAGTTGAGTTCCCGCGTCCGTTGCTCGACCTGCGCTTCCAAGGCATCGGCGGCCAGGCGAGTTTCCGTGATGTCGACATTGCAGCCCACATGACCGAGGAATTGCCCTGTGCCATCGAAGCGGGGCACGCCTTCGCATCGCAGCCAGCGCAAGCGCCCGTTTCTGTCCCATATTCGCACTTCGGCTTGAAACACCGAACGGCCCGCGACGGCTTCCATGAAGCTATCCTGGAACGGATCGAGGTCGTCCTCATGGACGACATGTCGCCAGCCGCCTTGCAGAATTTTCGCCAAAGTGAGATCGAACTCTGTCTCGTAACGCTTGTTGACGAAAGTGATCTGCGCCTGCGCATCGGTGGCCCAGATCAGAGCAGGGGCGCTATTGGCCATGAGACGGAATCTGGCCTCGCTTTCGCGAAGTGCTTCTTCCGCTTCCTTGCGCTCCGTGATGTCTTGAACCGCGCCGATGAAGCGCATGGGACGACCGGCGGCATCGCGAACGAACTTGGCCTTTCGCCCAACCCAGCGCAGATCTCCGGTATCAGGTCGGACGATACGATACTCGACCGAGGATGAAACCTGCCCCATTACCCGCGTTTCCATACGCGAGATGATGGACTTGTCCTCATGCAGGACGAGACGCTCGACCTTGGCGGCCGGGATCGTATCGACCGGGTCGAGCCCGTAGAGGCGGCAGAATGCCGGCGTCACGGTCATCATGTCGGTTGCGATATCCAGATCGAACATGCCGATCCCGCCGGCTTCCTGGGCAAGGCGAAGTTGCTCGTCCCGCCGCTCCAGGTTTCGTTGGGCTTTGACGCGCTGCGTCGTCTCGACGACGATGGCCAGAACACCGGCCGGGCGCTGGCTTTCATCCAGGATCGGGCTGTAGTTCAGATCCATCCAGACATCTTCGGGCACGCCGTTGCGGTGCAATACCAGGTGTTGATCCTGAAAGGACAAGGTTTCGCCGCGAAACCCGGCCTCCATGACTTTCCGGTTGAAATCCGCTACTTCGTGCCACCCCTCCAGCACCGGTGCACCAAGCGCCCGCGGATGCCGGCCACCGGCGAAGACGGAATAGGCATCGTTGTAAAGCATGATGCCGTCCACGCCCCAGAGCATGACCATGGGAACCGGAGATTGCAGGATGATGTCGAGGGCGGTCTTGAGGCTTTGCGGCCAGCGGGCGATCGGGCCAAGGCTCGTTTTCGACCAGTCGAACGCCCGGATCAGAGCCCCCGTTTCGCCTCCGCCGACCGGAAAAGCCGGTATTATCCGGCCGGCCATTCCATGGTCATGCGCATTCATCCGTCGCGTCGTTCCTGATCCGTACCGGCTGAGCCGCGTGGAGTCACTGAGGATTATTTAGTTCAAATAGCCCAAGTTCAACTCCGGTGGGCAAGATTGTTGCCGCGCCCTGAACCCCTTTCCGAAGGGGACGCATCCAAGCCGCTTCCGGGACGTTGTCATGTAAATGTCATCCGTTTGTCTTAGACCCGTAACGGGAAGGTCATAGCTGTCCGACGCGGCTTGGGTTTGCTCGGGTGCAAGCGGCCGCGCTTGTATAAACAAGGAGAAGTCTCGTGAAGTTCCTGTCCTTCGCCTTTGCGGCCGGCCTTGCCGCCGCCAGCCTTGCGACCCCGGCGGCCGCCGCCGAAATTACCGGCGCGGGCGCGACTTTCCCTTTTCCGGTCTATGCAAAGTGGGCTGAGGCCTACAAGAAGGAGACCGGCAACAGTCTGAACTATCAGTCGATCGGCTCCGGCGGCGGCATCAAGCAGATCCAGGCCAAGACGGTCGATTTCGGCGCGACGGACGCTCCCCTCAAGGGCGAGGATCTCGACAAGTCCGGTCTTCTGCAGTTTCCGACCGTGATGGGCGGTGTCGTCCCGGTGGTCAACATCGCGGGCGTGAATGCCGGCCAGCTCAAGCTGACGGGTGAGGTTCTGGCAGATATCTTCCAGGGCAAGATCGCCAAATGGAGCGATCCGAAGATCGCCAAGCTGAACGATGGCGTGAAGCTGCCCGACGCGGCCATCACCCCTGTCTACCGTTCCGATGCCTCCGGCACCACCAATGTCTTCACGACTTATCTTTCCCAGGTCTCCGGATCCTGGAAGTCGGATCTCGGTGCGAACACGACGGTCAACTGGCCGGTCGGCCAGGGCGGCAAGGGCAATGAGGGCGTCGCCGCGACGGTCAAGCAGGTTCCGAACGCGATCGGCTATGTCGAATATGCCTATGCCAAGCAGAACAACATTCCTTACGCCCTGCTTGAGAACAAGGCCGGCAAGTATCCGACGCCCGACGACAAGGCGTTCCAGGCTGCTGCCGCGAATGCGGATTGGACCGCGGCTCCGGGCTTCGGCATCTCCCTGACCAACCAGGCCGGCGATGCGGCTTGGCCGATCACCGCGCCGACATTCATCCTGGTCTACAAGGCTCCTGAGAAGCCGGAGCAGACGGCTGAAGTGCTGAAATTCTTCGCCTGGGCCTACAAGAACGGCGACAAGCTGGCGAGCGATCTCGATTACGTCCCGCTTCCGGACAACGTCGTCAAGATGATCGAGGCCGCTTGGGCGAAGGAGATCAAGGACAAGTCGGGCCAACCCTTGTTCAAGATGTAATCGGCTGACTCATTTGTAAAAACGGGGTACGGCGGATGGTTGCTTTGTCTGAACGGGTGTCCATTTCGAACATGCAAACAATCCGCCGCCCTTCCAAGCCTAACTTCGATAGCCTGTTCCGCTGGGCCAGCTACGGCTCCGCCCTGCTCGTGCTGTTCGTTCTGGCCGGTATTATTGGCTCGATGGTTTATGGCGGCTGGCCGGCCTTCCGTGCATTCGGCCCCGGTTTCATTACATCGAGCGTCTGGAATGTAGGTGGAGAGCAGTTCGGGGCATGGGTCGCCATCGCCGGTACGCTCACCTCGGCGCTCATCGCCCTCGCAATCGGCGTGCCGCTTTCCATCGGGATCGCGATTTTCCTGACCCAGTTCTGCCCGTCCTGGCTCAAGCGCCCGGTATCGACCACGATCGAGCTGCTCGCCGCGGTGCCGAGCATCATCTACGGCATGTGGGGCCTTTTCGTCTTTGCGCCTCTCTTCGCCAGGTTCGTCCAGGTGCCCGTGTCGTCCCTCGTCGAGGGCGTGCCGATTCTTGGTACGATCCTTTACGCGCGGGTGCCGTCTGGCGTCGGCGTGCTCACCGCCGGGATCATCCTGGCGATCATGATCATTCCGTTCATCGCCTCCATCACGCGCGACATTCTCGATCAGGTGCCGACGATTCTGCGTGAGAGCGCCTATGGCATCGGCTGCACCACCTGGGAGGTCGTGCGCCATGTCCTTCTGCCACAGGCCGGAGTCAGCATCATCGGCGCGATCATGCTCGGCCTTGGCCGGGCGCTGGGTGAGACCATGGCCGTCACTTTCGTGATCGGCAATGCGAACCGTCTGTCTCTCTCCATCTTCGATCCTGGCTCGACCATCGCGTCGCGGATCGCGAACGAGTTCAACGAGGCGTCGGACCTGCATCTCAATGCTCTGCTGGCGCTCGGCTGCATTCTCTTCCTGGTCACGTTCACCGTTCTCGTGCTCGCGCGCCTTCTGATTGCGCGGGTCCGGACGCAATGAGGGGATCGACGATGGATATCACGCCGCGGTCTTTTCCCATCACGAACGCTCCCGCCTGGGGGCGCGTGCGGCGCAGTCGGCGGGTCGCCGACCGGGCGCTCAAGGTCATCTGCGCGATTTTCACCGCCCTCGGAGTTTTCGTGCTCGGCTGGATCCTGCTGATGCTCGTCTACAAGGGCGGCAGCGCGCTGTCCCCGGCGGTGTTCACGCAAGTGACGCCGGGTCCTGGCACTGAAGGAGGCGGCATCGCCAATGCAATCGTCGGCAGTCTTATTCTTACCGTTCTGGGCATCGTCGTCGCAACACCTATCGGCGTGCTCGCCGGTACCTATCTCGCGGAATACGGTAAGGGCTCGAAGCTGGCCGAAATCATCCGTTTCGTGAACGACATTCTGCTCGCCGCCCCGAGCATCCTCATCGGCCTGTTCGTCTACACGCTTATGGTGCCGCCGATGGGCGGCTATTCCGGATGGGCGGGCGGTGTGGCGCTTGCCATCATTGCGGTGCCCGTCATCGTGCGGACCACCGAGGATATGCTTCGCCTCGTTCCAGGCTCTCTTCGCGAGGCGGGTGCGGCTCTGGGCGCGCCGCTGTCGACCGTGATCATTCATATCAGCTGGAAGGCCGCGCGGGCGGGAATGGTCACCGGTGTGTTGCTGGCCACCGCGCGCATCGCCGGCGAGACCGCGCCGCTTCTCTTCACCGCGCTCAACAACAATTTCTGGTTCAAGCCAAATTTGATGGGCGGCGTCTCCAACCTGCCGGTCATGATCTATCAGTTCGCCTTGGCGCCCTATGATAATTGGCGCGAGCTGGCCTGGGCCGGTGCTCTCATCATCACCCTGTCCATTCTGGCGCTGTCGATCGCGGCGCGCCTGCTCTTGAAGAAGGATCATGTCCGATGAGTCCGATTGCCGTCACCGCGAGCAGCGCCATCGGCCATGCAACCGCTGCCAATTTCGAAGCCCCGGTCCGCATCGCGGTCAAGAAACTCGATTTCTATTACGGCGACTTCCGTAGCCTGAAAGATGTTTCGCTCGATTTCTACGACCGGCAGGTCACGGCCCTCATCGGCCCCTCCGGCTGTGGAAAGTCGACATTGCTGCGCACCTTCAACCGCATCTACAGCCTCTATCCCGAGCAGCGCGCGGAAGGCGAGATTCTGCTCGACGGGCAGAACGTGCTGTCTTCCTCCGTCGACGTGAACGAGCTGCGCGCCCGCGTCGGCATGGTGTTCCAGAAGCCGACACCGTTTCCCATGTCGATCTACGACAACATCGCTTTCGGCATCCGCCTCTACGAGAAGCTGCCGAAATCGGAACTCGATGGGCGCATCGAGGAAGCCCTCCGCAAGGCGGCCTTGTGGGACGAGGTGAAGGACAAGTTGCGTCAATCCGGCATGGGCCTCTCCGGTGGTCAGCAACAGCGCCTCTGCATCGCACGCACTATCGCGCAGAAGCCGGAAGTCATTCTTCTCGACGAGCCGACTTCGGCGCTCGATCCGATCTCGACCGGAAAGATCGAGGAACTGATCGAGCAATTGCGGGCGGAGTTCACCATCGTCATCGTGACCCACAACATGCAGCAGGCGGCGCGCATCTCGCAATTCACCGCCTTCATGTATCTCGGCGAGCTGGTCGAGTTCGGGCCGACGAGCAAGATGTTCATGACGCCCAACAAGAAACAGACCCAGGACTACATCACGGGCCGCTTCGGCTGACCGAAGCGCTTCAAGGAGATTCTCCATGGCGGAGCATATCGTCAGCTCCTACGACAACGACTTGCAGAGCCTCCGGCGCCGCATCTCCGAGATGGGCGGCATCGCCGAGAAGATGCTCGTCGATGCCATCGACGCTCTGGTACGCAGCGACATGCCGCTTGCGCAAACCGTCATCGCTTCCGACAGCCGCCTCGACGTGCTGCAGCGCGAGGTGGAGGAAAGTGCGATCCTCACGATCGCCCGGCGCCAACCGCTCGCCGTCGATCTGCGTGAAACCATCTCCGCGATCCGTGTCTCCGGAGACGTGGAACGTATCGGCGATCTGGCGAAGAACATCGCCAAGCGGGCGCTCGCCATCGGCGGGCAGTTCCAGGCCCACAAGATCGTCGTCGGCGTGCAGCACATGAGCGACCTGGTGCTTGGCCAGCTCAAGGATGTGCTCGATGCCTATGCGCAGCAGGACACGGCGAAGGCGCTCGATGTCTGGCAGCGGGATGGCGCCATCGACGCGCTCTACACCTCCCTGTTCCGCGAGCTTCTCACCTACATGATGGAAGATCCGCGCAACATCTCGTTCTGCACGCATCTTCTGTTCTGCGCCAAGAACATCGAGCGCATCGGCGATCACACCACGAACATCGCCGAGACGGTGCATTATCTCGTCACAGGCGAGACCCTGGCGATCGATCGGCCCAAGAACGACCGCTCGATCGATGTGACCAAGGCGGGAGCCTGAGGATGGGACCGCGCGTTCTGATCGTCGAGGATGAGGAGCCGCTGACGCTCCTCCTGCGCTACAATCTCGAGGCCGAAGGCTACGATGTGGACAGCGTTGCACGCGGCGATGAGGCGGAGATCCGCCTGCGCGAGCAGGTGCCCGATCTCGTGCTGCTCGACTGGATGCTGCCCGGTTTGTCGGGCATTGAACTCTGCCGCCGCATTCGCGTCCGGCCGGAAACCGAGCGGATGCCGATCATCATGCTGACCGCGCGGGGTGAGGAGGGGGACCGCATCCGCGGCCTGTCCACCGGCGCAGACGATTACATCGTCAAGCCGTTTTCGGTGCCGGAACTTCTCGCGCGCGTCCGGGCGCTCCTGCGCCGCACGAAGCCTGCGCATATCGCGACGCTCCTGACGGCCGGCAACATGGAACTCGACCGGGAGACTCACCGGGTTCGGCGGAACGGCAAGGAACTGCACCTTGGCCCGACGGAGTTCCGGCTCCTGGAATTTCTGATGACGAGTCCTGGCCGCGTCTTCACCCGCGAGCATCTGCTCAATGCGGTCTGGGGGCACGATGTTTATATCGATGAGCGCACGGTCGACGTGCATGTGGGCCGGCTGCGCAAGGCGATCAACATTCCCGGAAAGCCCGATCCCATCAGAACCGTGCGCGGAGCGGGCTATTCTTTCGACGAAACCTTCGCCCGCGATGAACAAGCTGTGAAATGAAAGAGGCAGGCGTCAGGCCTGCCTCTGGAAATCTCGCCTTTAGAGCCGCTTCCGGTTCCATGAAACCAGGAGCGGCTTTTCAATTTTCAAGCGATCACATGTCCTTGGCGGCTTGGCGTCCACTTCGCTAAGGACATGCTCAGGGCGCGGTCAGGCCCGCGCCAGCTTACGCTCGCGCTTGCGGTCGGTGACCGGCTGATAGGCAATGCGGGCGTGATGCGTGCAATAGGGCAGGCCAGTGATCGAGCGGGCGCCGCAGAAGCGGAATTCCGGCTTGGTCGGATCGCCCATGGGCCAGCGGCACATGGATTCACGCAAATCCATGATGGTGACCCGCTCGGACATCGGAATGGCCAGGTCGTCCTCAATCATGATTTCAGGTTCCTCCTCCACCACCGGCGGACGGGGAATGGGAGCGATGACCACATTGCTCCGGTTTTGCGGCGCAATGGGGGCAGGAGCGCTGGGCGCGCGAGCAACCTTGCGAGGGCGCTGGGAAGCAGGCGAGGCCGCCTTATCCTTGGCCCGGCCGGACAGGCCGAGGCGGTGAACCTTGCCGATGACCGCATTGCGGGTCACGTTTCCGAGCTCGGCCGCGATCTGGCTCGCGCTCAAGCCATCGGTCCAGAGCTTTTTCAGAAGCTCGACCCTCTCATCCGTCCAGGTTGCGCCCGCATCTGTCATTTTTTACTGCCTCCATCGGGGCTGCTTTAACTGGTTCGAATCCCTTATGCTTCGCGGACAGAAAGATGTCCGACCGCGTCGCTAGGATCGCTCCTGAAGGTGAAAGCCGCCGCACGAATGCGTACTCGACGGCTCAGAAGTTACTAGATGGGTGGACTCCGGCGCAAGAGTCCCCGGACAAGCCTCGCCGTTTTCCCCAGGGAACTCGTTTTTGCCGAGCTCTTCCCCTTGTGATGATTTAGTTCATTTCTCTTGAATTGACAGGGTCTCTGGTCTCATTAGAATCCGTCAGGCTGCCGCCCCGTACCGGGCGGCGCTTTCTTTTTCTGGCCCAAGTGCGCCCCTCCAGGTGCGACCTTGGGTCTTCAAGCGGAGAATGATCCCGTGACGTCGCCATTGCTGCCGACCTATGCACGTGCCGATATATCCTTTGAAAAAGGGGAGGGGGCCTGGCTCTTCGGCCGAGATGGCGAGCGATATCTCGATTTCGGGGCGGGAATTGCCGTGAATGCCCTCGGTCATGCCCACCCGCATCTGGTGAAGGCGCTGACCGAGCAGGCGGCCAAGCTCTGGCATACCTCGAACCTCTATCAGATCCCCGAAGGCGAGCGCTTGGCCCAGCGACTGGTGGAAAATACCTTCGCGGATGTGGTGTTTTTCTCGAATTCCGGTGCCGAGGCCAACGAGGCGGCCATCAAGATGGCCCGCAAGTACCATTCGGCGAAGGGACATCCCGAACGTTTCCGTATCGTCACTTTCGAGGGTGCCTTCCATGGCCGGACCCTTGCCACCATCGCGGCAGGCGGTCAGGCCAAGTATCTGGAGGGCTTCGGCCCCAAGGTCGAGGGCTTCGACCAGGTGCCCTTCGGCGACCTCGACGCCCTCAAGGCCGTCATCGGGCCCGAGACGGCGGCGCTGATGATCGAACCGATCCAGGGCGAGGGCGGCATCCGCCCGGTGCCGAATGCCTTCATGCGGGCCTTGCGCGACCTTGCGGACGAGCACGGCCTTCTGCTGATTTTCGATGAAATCCAGACCGGCGTCGGCCGCACGGGCAAGCTCTTTGCCTATGAATGGACCGGCATCACGCCCGACATCATGTCGGTCGCCAAGGGTATCGGCGGCGGCTTCCCGCTCGGGGCCTGCCTTGCCACTGCCGAGGCTGCGAAGGGTATGACTTTGGGCACCCATGGCACCACCTTCGGCGGCAATCCGCTCGCCATGGCCGTCGGCAATGCGGTGCTCGACGTCATTCTGCAGCCCAGCTTCCTGCAGCACGTGGAGCGCGTGGGCCTGCTTCTGAAGCAGCGCCTGGCCGAGTTGATGGACCGCCATCCCGGCGTTATCGCCGAGGTGCGGGGGCAGGGACTCATGATGGGTCTGCGCACCCATGTGCCAAATACCGAATTCATCGCCGCCGCCCGCAAGCAGAAAATCATTCTGATCGGCGCCGGCGACAACGTCACCCGCCTGTTGCCGCCCCTGATCATCACGGATCAGGACGTCGCGGAGGCCATGAACCGCCTGGATGCCGCCTGCGCGGCCATTGAAGCCGAGCTGAAAACCGTTGCCCAGCGGGGAGCCGCCGAATGAAGACCCGTCACTTTCTCGATCTCAGCGACCTGTCCGGGGCCGAGATCCGCCATGTCCTGAATGTTGGTTCGACGATCAAGGCGAACCGCCGCCGTGGCGAGCGCGCGAAGGACCGGCCCCTCGAGGGCAAGGTCCTGGCCATGGTGTTCGACAAACCCTCCACCCGCACCCGCGTCTCCTTCGATGTCGGCATGCGCGAGCTTGGCGGCGAGACCCTGATGCTGACCGGCAAGGAGATGCAGCTTGGCCGCGGCGAAACCATTGCCGATACCGCCCGCGTGCTGTCCCGCTATGTCGACGCCATCATGATCCGCACCCTCGACCATGCGATGGTGACGGAGCTGGCCCAGAATGCGTCGATTCCTGTCATCAACGGTCTCACCAAGATGACCCATCCCTGCCAGATCATGGCCGACGTGATGACTTTCGAGGAGCATCGCGGGCCCATCCAGGGCCGGACGATCACCTGGACAGGCGACGCCAATAACGTGCTCGCCTCCTGGGTCCATGCCGCCGCGCGCCTCGATTTCAAGCTCAAGATCGCATCTCCGCCGGAACTTGCACCCCGTCCCGAGCTTTTGACATGGGCGAAGAAAGAAGGAGCGGAGATCGTCGTGACGACCGATGCTTTCGAGGCCGCCGAAGGGGCCGACGCCATTGTCACCGATTGCTGGGTATCCATGGGCGACGAGGACGAGTTCCGCCGCCATAACCTGCTCAAGTCCTATCAGGTGAACAGGAAGCTCATGGGTGTAGCCAACAAGGACGCCGTCTTCATGCATTGCCTGCCCGCCCATCGGGGCGAGGAGGTGACGGACGAGATCATGGACGGGCCGCAATCGGTCGTCTTCGACGAGGCCGAGAACCGCCTCCATGCGCAGAAAGGCATCCTGGCATGGTGCCTGGGAGCCGCCAGCGCATGACATCCGCACCTTTCGAAGGCGTCGATGACGTCGTCCTGCCATTCGCGGTCGAGCCGCTGGATGTGCGCGGACGCATCGTCCGTCTGGGCTCATCCATCGATACGATCCTGACGCGCCACGGCTATCCCGATGTCGTCGCCCGTGTCATCGGAGAGGCTGCGGCGCTCACTGTGATGCTCGGCTCTTCCCTCAAGTTCGAAGGGCGCTTCCAGCTTCAGACCAAGACTGATGGTCCCATCGAAATGGTGGTCGTCGATTTCGATGCGCCGGATCGCTTGCGGGCGACGGCGCGTTTCGACAAGGACAAGCTCGACGCCCTCGGTTCCGGGGCTGTCAGGACAGGCGATCTTCTCGGGTCCGGCCATCTCGCCATGACCATCGATCAGGGCTCCGACCGCAACCGCTATCAGGGCGTGGTTGCGTTGGAGGGACAGGGTTTCGAGGAGGCGGCGCACCAGTATTTCCGCCAATCCGAGCAGATCCCGACCCGGGTGCGTCTGGCTGTGGCGGAGCAGTTCGAGAACGGGCGGCACACCTACCGGGCCGGCGGAATGATGATCCAGTTCCTGCCTAATTCCCCCGAGAGGATGCGCCAGGGCGATTTCTCGCCGGGCGATATCCCGGAGGGTCATCCCTCCAACGATCTCGCCGTTCCGAACGAGGATGACGCCTGGGTCGAGGCCAAGGCCCTGATCGAAACGGTGGAGGATCACGAGCTGGTCGATCCCGCCGTCTCCAGCGAGCGGCTGCTCTACCGCCTCTTCCATGAACGCGGCGTGCGCGTTTTCGAGGGGCAGAGCGTGCATGAGGAATGCCGCTGCTCTGAGACCCGCGTCATGTCCATGATGCGTCGCTTCTCGCCCGAGGATCGCCGCGACATGGTGGGCGACAACGGGCGTATCGGCATCACCTGCGAGTTCTGCTCACGTTTCTACGACCTCGACCCTGCCGATGTGGAGGCCGAGATCGCCAAGGCCGAGTCGCAATCGGCTTAAGAGCTTGCGCAATGGGCGGCGAGGCGGCGCATGAAGGTGGCGCCCGCCTCGAGTTCCTCCAGGGTGATGTATTCGTCCGGCTGATGAGCCCGGTCGATCGAGCCCGGCCCACAGACTACGGTCGGAATTCCGGCGGCCTGGAAATGTCCGGCTTCCGTCCCGAACGGCACGGTCTGGGTCCTGTTCTTCCCCACAAGGCGCAAGGCCAGAGTTTCCGCCGCGGAGCCCGTGTCCGGCGCCAAGCCCGGCACCGCGACCTCGAGCTGCGTCTCGATGCGTCCGAAATCGCCGAAACGGTTCAGGCGCTTGAGGGCGATCTCTGTGGCGAAGCGGTCGAGACGGGTCGGGATTTCCTGCGGGTCGAGGCTCGGCAGGCCGCGGAACTCCCAATGGAAAGTGCAGGATTTCGCCATGATGTTGCGGGCGGTGCCGCCCACGATCGTGCCGACGTGAACGGTGGTATAAGGCGGATCGAAACGTCCGCTCGGATCGCCGCGCTCCATCATCTCGTCGGAGATGCGGTTGAGCTCGCAGACCAGTTCGGCGGCCGTCATCACGGCGCTCGCGCCGAGATAGGGCTTTGAGGAATGGGCCTCGAAGCCATGCACGGTGGTTGCGAACGTCACCACGCTCTTGTGCGCATCGGCCACTTCGAGGTTCGTCGGCTCACCGACGATGGCAGCCTTCGGCAGGGGCAATTCGTGCCCGAGGCGGCGGATGGTGTCGATAACGCCGAGACAGGTGGTCTCCTCGTCATAGGATAGCATGATGTTGATCGGGGTCTTGAGATCCGCTGCCTGGAATTCGGGGATGAGAGCAAGGGCCAGCGCATCGAAGGCCTTCATGTCCACCGCGCCGCGGCCATAGGCGCGACCGTTCTCGACCCGCAAGGTGAAAGGATCCGACGTCCAGGTCTGGCCCTTTACCGGAACCACGTCCGTATGCCCGGAGAGAACGACGCCGCCTCTGTCCTGCGGCCCGACCGTCGCGTAGATCGCCGCCTTGTCCCCGGCCTCGTTCGGCACGCGGATATAGGGAACGTCCCAGCTTTTCAGGTAGGTTTCGACGAAATCGATCAGCGCAAGGTTCGATTTCGAGCTCTCCGTATCGAACGAGACGAGCTTCGCGAGCATTTCAAGCGGCGTCAGCCGCTGGCCTTTGGAAGACATTAAAACCTCAATGAACCACGCGCTTGGTGTAGGGGCTGTCGAGAGAGAAGGCTGGGATTTCTGCGTTGAAGGTCTCGCCGCTGCCCGTTTCCATGACGTAGCAGCCCTGCATGGTGCCGCTCGGCGTCGTCAGGGGGCAGCCGCTGGTATAGCTGTAGCTCTCGCCGGGGCCGAGAACGGGTTGCTCGCCGACGACACCCGGGCCGCGCACTTCCTGCATCTGGCCGCGCTCGTCGATGATCTTCCAATAGCGTGCGCGAAGCTGAACCCGCTCCAGGCCCGTATTGATGATCTCCACCGTATAGGCAAAGAAATACCGGCCTTCGGGAGGCGAGGATTCCTCCGGCATGTAGCGGGGCGTCACGGTGACGCTGATGCCGCGGGTTACGGCCTTGTACATCGGTCTCTCTCAAAGGCGTTGCGAAGAACTCCGGAGGAACTCCGGTGGAATGCGGCACCAACGCCGTGGTAAGCCCGCCCTCGATCCCCGTCAATTGAGAGGAACAGGAGAGGATCCCATGCTCGACGGATGGATACGCCGGATCGTCGACCCGCCCCTGGACCGGATCGGGCAACGGCTTGCCCGCAGGGGTGTCTCCGCCGATCTGGTTGCTGGCCTTGGCTTCGCAGCCGGCCTTGCCGCCGCCTTCATGATTGTTCTGCAGGTCGATGGCCTGGCGCTGTTCCTGTTCGCGCTCAACCGGATCCTCAATGGTCTGGACGGGGCGATCGCCCGCGCCTCCCGCCGCACGGATCGGGGAGGCTTCATCGACATCGTCTGCGATTTCGCCATCTATGGCGCCGTTCCGCTCGCCTTTGCCCTGCGCGAGCCGGAAACCTTTGCCGTTCCGGCGGCGGTCCTGCTCCTCTCGTTCTATATCAACGGCACGAGCTTCCTGGCTTTCTCCGCTGTGGCGGCCAAGCGCGGGCTGGAAAGCTCCCTGCGCGGGGTCAAGTCCATCTATTTCACGGTCGGGCTGATGGAGGGGACGGAGACGATTCTGTTCTTCGTCCTCATGATCCTGAAGCCGCAATGGTTTCCCGTTCTCGCATATGCCTTTGCCAGCCTCACTTTCATGAGCGCTCTCGCCCGGATCGTGCTCGCCTGGCGGGCCTTTAGCGACGAGGAGGATGGAATTTCTTGAGAATTCCGGAACATCCCTTAGAGATATTGACGGGTTTCAGCAGGGGAGTGGGCACAAGGCCCGTCGGAAGAACATATGGTTGCGTTGCAGGACGGGATTCAATCGGCCGATGCTATCGAGCGCCTTGCGAAAGCGGGCATCATCAAGCCGGAGACACCTTTCGCCTCCGATCAGGTGCAGCCGGCGAGTCTCGATCTGAGGCTGGGGAAGCGCGTCTGGCGTGTTCGCGCCAGTTTCCTGCCGGGCCGCAATCACACGGTTCGCGACCGGCTGGCCCAGTTGAGTTTCCACGAAATCGACCTGAGTGCCGGGGCCATCCTCGAAACCGGCTGCGTCTATATCGCCGAACTGCAGGAGGGCCTCGCCCTCCCGCCTGATCTTTCCGCCGCCGCCAATCCGAAGAGTTCCACCGGCCGCATCGACGTATTCACCCGCGTCATCACGGACCGAAGCCAGGAATTCGACACGATCGGCGCAGGCTATCAGGGCCCGCTTTATGCGGAGATCTCCCCCCGCACCTTCCCGGTCCTGGTGAGAACCGGCACGCGCCTGTCGCAGTTGCGTCTGCGCAAGGGCGAAGTGCGCCTGAGCGATGCCGATCTTCACGAACTTCACAAGCGCGAGCGGATCGTGACCTCCGCCGAACCGTCGATCCAGGACGGCGTCGCGGTAAGCGTCGATCTCGCGGGCTTCGGTCCGGACAATCTCATCGGCTACCGCGCCAAGCGGCATACGGGCCTCGTCGATGTGGACAAGCCCGGCTCGTGCCGGGTCGCGGATTTCTGGGAGCCGCTTTATGCGGATGCCAGCCGGACCCTCATCCTCGATCCCGGCCAGTTCTATATCCTGGCCTCGAAAGAGGCCGTACATGTGCCGCCCGACTATGCCGCCGAGATGGTGCCCTTCGACCCGTTGGTCGGCGAATTCCGTGTTCACTATGCCGGCTTCTTCGATCCCGGTTTCGGCCATGCGGCGGCTGGCGGGGAGGGGGCCCGCGCGGTGCTCGAAGTGCGCTCCCGCGACGTGCCCTTCATCCTGGAGGACGGCCAGATCGTCGGTCGCCTCGTCTATGAGCGCATGGCGGAGCGGCCGCAGGTTCTCTACGGCTCCGGCGCGGGCTCCAACTATCAGGCGCAGAGCCTGAAGCTCTCCAAGCATTTCCGATAAGAGTTCGGGGTGAGGAATTCGGCAAAGCGTTAATTCCTCGTCCACGGAGACCGCACAAGCCAAGTTACTGAGAGAAAGGCGCCGATCCAGGAGCCGAGCGCCGCGAAGACCACGTAGATGGCATGCTCCGTGTAGCTGATGACGGCGAAGGCCGAGAGCAGATACCAGATCCCGCTCCAGTTCGCCGCCCGAACGCGATGCTTTGCAACGACCGCGGCGTTGAAGAACACGTAAGCCGCATCGGTGGTCGCCGTGGCGAGCACGACGCCGATAGCAATCCACGGATCGATATCGAAGCTCATCCATGCGCTCCTGCGATATGCGGTGCATCGCCGGCGCCGCAGAGAAGGCGGAGAGGTGGATATGCGCCGGTATGGATAGAAGTCGATGGACAGGGGCCTGGGGGCTTTGTTAAGTTCCTGCGGACGATGACCGGCCTGAGGAACCTCGGAGCACGGCTCATGCGGGCGTAGTTCAGAGGTAGAACGTCAGCTTCCCAAGCTGAATGTCGTGGGTTCGATTCCCATCGCCCGCTCCAATTTTTTCTCTCGGAAGAACAAACCCTTAAAGGGCATTCGTTGTATTAGGGCTGAGCATTTGCTGCGGCGGATACAACATTCATACAACGCAGGGCTTCCATACCCTTCCAAATCGCGAACTCCTGATGCCCCACGAATCTTGTTAGACCTATTGCTCAGGGGCAAATGAGTGACACATCCAAGCCTTGCAGGCGATGCCATATTCCCGGGAAAACAAGCACTCCTCTAGGGAATCCTGCCGCAAGGACATGGCTAGGACCCCGATAAGTTGGAATGAGCGGACCCAAATTGGGCGACTGAAGGGCAGAATTGCCCGTACGTTTTCAGGTAGGCAGGTTGCAGCGGGTCATCTGCCATCTTGAATGGGTATGAAGTACTCCTGTCCGCACATCTCTCCCGAGCGGCCGCGGTGCTCCCGGGTGGAGTGTGTAAAGCCTGCCAAGCTTCTATACCGGATTCCGAAATCATTGTCTTCGGTTGCCGGCGAAGGGCTATGCGGTACACCGTGCCTGTGAGATTCAAGGTCCTATTTCGTCATAGGCTGCCTGTCAGAGGCACGACGCCTTAGCCCATCGGCAGCCTGCTGATCTGCCCCTTCGCCCAGTTTCGGAGCATGAGGGCAATTTCAAGCTGATTGCCCGCTCCCTTGCGATCATCGAAGTTTTGGGAAGGCGAAAGGATTCGATCCTATTCATTCCTGTCCCCGGGAATGCCCGCCCCACCCGGGAATACGTGCCCGGGCACAACTCCCAAAATCCTCCCGAGTCCTTCCCAAAGGCCCGGACTACGAGCCACGCCCGGGCTAAGGATCTGGACCATCACTGAGCGTGGGATCGGGCTCTTCCGGATCCTTTGCCAATCCAGGAGGACATCATGGAGCTGATCGTATTTTCAAGCAGGAAGGGAGGGGCTGCTCGCACAACTTGCAGCGTCCAGCTCGCGGCCGGAGCCCACAAGCTAGGATGGCGACCACTTCACATTCAGGTGCTCCCTTCAGGGCGCTTCCCCGTGTTGAACCGCGTCAAACAGATCCCCTTCGAAACCGCTCTAGTGATGGGAGACGACATCAACGCCGTAGCAGCCCAGATCCGCTTTCATGCGTCGATAAGGCCAAAGTGCCGCCCCATTATTGTTGACACGCCCGTTCAGACGTTCCGCGAAACCATGACCATGCTCGGCGGCATGGAGGCGCGGATCCTTCTGCCAATGCGGAGCAGCGAGCTCGAGGTTGACGCGGCAATCATGGATTATCAGGAATACGAGGACACACTGGCGCGGCAAGCTGCGGATCAGCAGCGTCCAACCGGTTGGCGCGCCCCGGTGTCGGTCCTGCCTGTCGGCTGGCCGTCAAGTTTCGAGAAAGAGGATTTCGCAGCCTTCCTGGCCCGCCGCGGATTGGTGCTGGACGATGCACGACGGCTCTCCGTCGTGGTGCCGGGAACCCCTTACCTCGACCATCTCGATCTGTGGTCGAGCAGGATCGGCTCCGGTTCCTGCTTCCATATGGAAGTGGGAGAACTGGACGCGGCCACAATGGTCGCGGGGGCGGTCCTCGGCGGGAGCGGCACCTTAACAGGGATTGCGGAAGAGGACTGGTGAGGCATCACCTCTGGACCGTGTGACTTCGTTTTCAAGTTGGGCCACGGCTGTTGTTCATCCAGTCACCCCAGCGAACTCTCTTAAGGCCTCGCCATTCGGGCGAGAGCCAGTTCCACAAAACACCGCTTGTCCATAACCAGTGGGTCGCCCGCGCGGCCTGCGTGCACGTTCGCTCGACCAGATGGCACGACCGGGACATGCACAGCCGAGCTTATGAGGATTGCAATGTTCGTGATGACAAAGGAGCGGGGTTTGGACCGCACCACCGTTTCCCAGGAGATCGACCGGCTCAAGCGGCTGGCCGAAGACATAAGGGCGATCGCGGAAGGGGAGAGCCCAACGGGCGACGATCTCAAGAACGCTCCCATTCTCAATCATTGGGTACGGGCGGTCAGGCCCGTTCCGTGCCTCGTCGGGTATGTCCCCGATCATCCGCGGCCGCCGGGCACTGGCCGCCCCGTCATGACCTCCGATCTCTGGGTCCTCGCCGAGCATCAGGGATGGGCCAGGACGCTCTCACGCTGGTACCTGCTTGGCCGGCCGCAGTCCACGGCCGGTTCGGCCTCCTGACGAGGACCGGCCATGGAATCGGGCGAGTCGTTCCAGGACGCGCAGCGCCATGCAGAGCGGGCGCGCAGGCACTTCCAACGCCGCAGGAAGGCGGCCTTGGCTGGGCTCCATCTCCCCACCGAACACGAACTGCTCGCCGGGATGCCGTTTCTCGGAGACGCTATCCAACAGGATATGCAGGCGTTCGCCGAGAGATTGTTGCCGCGGCTTCGCCGGAAGGCTGATCACGCCCACTTCGCTGCGGTCATTCATCACCTCGAGCAACTTACCGTCAGCGCCGGTGCGGACGAGGTCAAGGCACTCATGGCCATCCTCGGTGAGGCCGCGAGCACCTTGCCATCCTGTGCCTGGTCCTGGCGGCTGCGGTGCCGGATCTATCTCGCGCACCTGGGTGATCAGCGTGCTGCCCTCGATCTGGCCCGTGACGCGGTCGGGGTGGCGATCAGCCTCGACCGCGACATGGATCAGTGGGACACGGCCGTCGGGATGATCCAGGCCGCACTCGGTTGGATCTCGTTTGCGATATCCGATCCCGAGTTCTCCTTCCTGGGCACCGAGGCTTACCCGCCGCGTTCCGGAAGGCCGGGAGCAATGGCCGCTAGCTTAGGGCTCCGATTGATCGGAATAGTCGAGCATCAGGCGTCACTTGCTCGATCCGACAGTCCGCAGGTCGCAAACGCAAAGGTGCAGCAACCGGCAACGGCAAGGCCCGCGGGCGCGGCGATCCCGCAGGATGTCGATGGAGCTTCCTTGCCGTCGGCCGTGGTGTTCCGTCAGGTCGGGAACGCCAATACGGGGGAAGGAAAGAAAGTCGCCAAGGAGCTCGAGGAGCTCACGGGAAAGGCACTTCCACTGGTGCTCATGCCTGACCTTGGAGCCGCCCGGGCAGCCTTGAGGGCGGAGTTCCCCTACGCGGGCGACATCATTGATCGCATTCTCCTGGACATTCCCGTCCGGCCGCATGTCCAGCTCCGCCCGACCATCCTGGTGGGATCTCCTGGCTGTGGGAAGTCTCGCTTTGCGCGCCGCCTCCTGACAGTCCTCGCCATCCCGCATGACGTCATCCCGTGTGGGGGACTTTCCGATGGGGCCTTCGCGGGCACGGGCCGTCGCTGGTCCACCGGCGAGCCATCGCTCCCGGCTGCTCTTATCACCCGGCACAGGATCGCAGGACCCGGCGCGGTTCTGGACGAGATCGAGAAGGTCGGAACGTCCCGGCACAACGGCCAAGTGCATGACGCGCTTCTCGCGTTCCTGGAGAGGGAGACGGCGAGCCGCTTCCATGATCCGTACGTGCAGGCGCCATGCGATCTCTCGCACGTGACGTGGCTCATGACTGCCAACTCCCTCGAGGGACTGCCGAGCCCGCTGCGGGACCGGTGCCGTATCATTCCGTTTCCCGAGCCTGGACACGAGCATCTCCCGGCCCTCAGCCGCCAGATCATTGCGGATCTCCTGGCCGAACAGGGGCTCGATCACCGCTGGGCGAGTCCGCTCGACGCGATCGAAATGGAAGCCATCGCCAGAGCGTGGCCGGGAGGATCCTTGCGCAAGTTGCGAAGGATGATCGAGGTCGCTGTCGCAGCAAGGTGCGTGAAGCACTGATGGCGCCCAGAATGCAGTTTAAGAAGGTCGGGATGCACGACGTATTGTGTGGTGAAGAGCCGCTGCACGAACTCCTGCGGCTGGAAGCGCAACCGCGGGCCGCATGCCTTGCAAAGGGGCTCGGTGTCGCCGACGCCAATGTCGGTTCTCACGGAGCCAATCATCTTTTCATGTTGGATCTTCGGGAGATGTCGAAATGGCGCACAGGCTAGTCGCCCAGAGTTTCCTACGGTATCCCGTGTCGACCATCCTGGGAAATGAGGGTCAGATCCGTGTCCTGCGCGAACTGAGCCGACATGAGCGTGGGCTCTCCATCAGGACACTCTCGAACCAGACAGCGCTGACACGTCAGGAAGTGAAAGATATCCTCGCCACGCTGGTGGCGAACGGGGCCGTTTCCATGGTCAGGGGCGGGAGAGTAATGCTGTTCCGCATGGGCGATCATCCGATCATGCGAGCCGTTCGGGAGCTTTTTGCAACTGAGGAGCGGATTTACACCGAGGTCATGGATTGCTTGCGGGCCTGCATGAGCGCGCACCAAGGGGTGCTGGCGGCCTGGGTCTACGGCAGCGCTGCCAGAGGTCAGGGTAGATCGGGTAACGACATCAATGTCATAATCGTCGTGGCTGATGCCGACGTGGAGGCGATCGCTGGGGATGTGAGACATATCCTGGCGGAAAGTTCTCACCGGCTGCCCTGCGCCCCTTCACTTGTCGCGCTCGGGGCAAGCGACGTGATCAGGCTCTCCGCTGGCGACCCTTGGTGGTCCGACCTCGTGAAGGATGCTGTTCCCCTCAAGGGAGATCGCCCTGAGATCTACGCGAGAAGGCTACGACAAGCTCAACCAAGCCCGAAGGCCAAGACGTTCGGGGAGGCACTCAATGAGATCGGCTTCGTTCCACTGACCCCGCCCAGGCGGATCACCCTCCGACGAATGGGACGCGCCAGGCGACTCACGCGCTGGCGAAAGCCTGAGGAGCAGAACTAAGCTGTCACCGCGCCCAAGTCGCGGGTTCCTGATTTGAGGAGAATGACCTTGGCAGAGAAGCCGAAGTCCCAGCCCGGTGACGAACCCCGTCCGGCCACGAAGATTAAGACCTTTGGGGAGGCGCTGGACGAGATAGGCTTTGTTCCGCTTCACCCGCCCAGGCAGACCATCATCCGGGAAGACCATGCGCAAGAGCCACTCACGTGCTGGAAAAAGCCCGGGAAGCAGGCCCTAAAGCGGGATTGGCTTGGAGGCGGGGGCTATGCCTTATGCCCGCGTCGATAGCATCTGTGAACCGATGAGGAGCCCGACCCTCTTTCCCTTGCGAGCATGCCTTAGGCGAGGATCCAAAATGCGATGGAAACACGGCGGCTTGGGCAATCAAGATTTAGTTCAGCCCTCTAAGCCGGGTTAGGGTCAGGTGCCACGCCGATGCACAGTCCGTCGAAGCCACATGCTCACGAGACTTTGCGGGACGAACGTTGCGATCCCGTTCAGGGGCAGGTGCAGGTGCGGGTCCGCGAGGCCGCCGATCCTCAGATTGTAGGCTTCTCTATCAAATGCGCGGGATACGCGGTCGGGACGGTCGAATAGACGGTTCGGTTCAATGCCGCGGCGACTCCCTCCGCGGCTCGGATAGGCGAACCAGATAGCCCGACAGCCCTCCCTGAGGGACCGGCGGAATTGGGAGACACGGGTTGGGTCTGAAATATTGGCCGGTGCGTAGAGCTTAACGCCATGCCAAGATCGTCCGCCCCCTTCCAGCCTGTACTACAGCATCGGCCGTGAAGTCGAACTCACATCCGATGCAGTCAGTCTATGGTCTTGAGCATCTTTCCACGCAAAGCCGGTTCCCACTTTTGCGTTCGATGCTCTATGCGGCGACATCGCTCATCTGACACTCTCAGGGCCATATGTTTGGTCTTAGCCCGCTAAGGTCATAGAAGGGCACAAAGAACGATTAGGCATCTGCGCAAGCCTAAGTCGTTTCACGTCGGCAGTACCCCTTTCGGATCATTATCCGGCAGAAGGGTCCGGCTTAGGCTGTAACCAAGCGCGAATCGCCGCGCTGTTCTGGGCGTGCGTCGAGAACGAGGGGCAACACCATGAGCAGTGATGAGGGCTTCATTAAGGCGTATGAGCCTTCCTCATCCTGTCGAGCATATCCATGACAGGGCCAGCACTGAGGCCATAAACGACGACCGACAGCAGTACGATGACGCCCACGATCCGCCATAGACGTTCGGGATCACCCGCATGGCCTTCATTGATGGCATAGGCTGTGTAGTAGAGCGAGCCGAGGCCCCTGATGCCGAAGAAGCCGACGGCGAGCCGCACGGGCATCGGATGTCGTGAGCGAGCAAAGCCAAGGAGCACGGAGGCCGGGCGGAGGACGAAAAGGACGATCAGGGCGAAGACCACCTCGCGAAAATCAAGGGAAGCAATAAGGCCTTCGGCAAGCGCGCCACCGAACAGAGCGAGGATCAGGATCGAGACCAGTTGCTCGACCTGCTCGGCCGAACTGTGAATATCGCGGGTGTAATTGAGGTTCTTCGTTGTGTTGCGGATGGTCGACGCTGCCGTGAAGACGGCGACGAGGCCGTAAGCGTGGATGAGCTCTGCGGCGCCATAAACGAGCAGCGCAACTCCGGCAGATGCCAAGCCATTCTCGGACTGTGAGAGCCGAAACTGCTTAGGGATGCGCTGGTTGATCGCCGTAATCCCACGGCCGACCACCAGACCGACAGCGACCGCAGCGCCGATCTTCCAAAGCAGGTCGACCAGACCCCAGTTCTCGATCAATTCCGCTTGCAATGGATGGCCCATGAGGAGGAGGCCAAGGATCACGAAGGGATAGGCGAGCCCATCGTTCAGCCCTGCTTCGGACGTCAGCGCGAAGCGAACCTCCCCCTCTTCACCCACGCCGGGTGGGCCGACCTGCACATTCGAGGCCAGGACCGGATCGGTCGGGGCCAGGATTCCTGCAAGCAAGACCGCCTCGGTGGCAGGGAGATCGAGGATCCACACCCCGCACGCGGCAATCCCTGCGATCGCCAGCGGCATGCCAAGGCCGAGCAGACGCCAAGTGCTCGACCAGCGGTTCAGGCCGAAACGCCTGTCGACCTTCAACCCTGCGCCCATGACGGCGATCACGAGGACGAACTCGAGCAGTACCTCCGTGGCCATGCTGTAGGTTGCAAAGAACCGGTCCGAGGGCATGGGGAGGAAGAACACATAGCCGAAAGCAACGGCGAGGATCGGCAGGCTCAAGGGGGATCTCTGAAGGAGAACAGGCAGCCAGACGACGGCCAGGACGATGAAGCCGAGGGAGAGAAAGCCAAAGAGCTGAATCTGCTGCATCGTGCGAGGCGTCGATCTGTTCGGAGCGCGGGATCAGTCCCAAACCTGGAAACCACTTAACGCGTCCGATGTTCTCAAAGCAGGAGCAGACTCCTTGAGAGAATTTGAATGGATGCCCCCAACACGGACGACTTTCGGATCGAACACCAAGGCGACCAGATCGCGGTGATTTTCACGCCGGACGGCCGATCCTACACGTTCCGCATCGAAGGCGATCGATTGTCCGACCCGGTGGTTTCGCCCGCTCAGGTCAAGGTGGCGGATTATGCGAAGGACGAGGTCCGCAAGGCAGCAACTGAGCTGGCGCGGCTCGCGCTTAAGGGAGCCCCGTCCGGCGAGGCGTCCCCGTCCCAGCCGCGATAAACGGTTCGCAGAAACTGAAGGAGCCTCCGATGCGAACCTACAAGGTGACGGGCATGACCTGCGCCGGCTGCGAGAAGGCGGTCACCCGGGCCATCCAGAAGCAGCTCGGCGACGACACCGCCGTCGAGGCCGATGCAGAAAGAGGCGAGGTGCGGGTCAGCGAATCCACCGACCCGCAGATCGTGAGCTTCGCCATCGAGGGGGCCGGCTACTCGGTTGAGAAGGTCGAGTAAGGACCGGCGCCGAGGAAGCTGCTCCGGTGGCGTCTCAGAGGCTCGACTTGGCCCCCGCTTGCCACTCCTTCTCCACTTGCTCGCGCGATTTCGCGAGATGAACCACCTGGCCAATGTCGATGATCCAGATCATTGGAACCGAGGTCCTGTCGGGCTCGGGAGACGATGTCACTCCGTCCAGGAACAGCATGTGCCCCATGATCTCGCGAACGGCACCGAGCCGTTGACCGTCGGATGTCAGGACATCCATGCCTTCGTGAATTTTGTCGAGGTTGAGCATCGCGGATCTCCGGCAGTTTATTGGACGGCATGCCTGCTCAACCACCGAAGGATGGGACGGGTTCAATCATCACGGTCCTCATGTGAGGCCGCATGGCGCTCGCTGTGCCATGTCGAGGGGCGGCTAAAGGGTCAACAGGAGTGCAGCATAGGCCGCCAGGCCCGCCGCGAACGCCCAGAAGCGGCTTTGCCGCTCGCTCGGCACCTCCTCCTTAAGCACGTTCAGAATGACGCCTCCAGCCAGGAAGGCCGTGAGAACGGCGATGGCCGCCTCCGAGATCTCCGTGGCATAGCCAATGCCCAAGCCCAGTAGCACGGCTGCCGCAAGCACCCACCGGCCGGTGTGGCGATAAGGGGCCTTGTGGTCCTCGTTGAGCCCATAATCGGTCACCAGGAAGTGCAGGGCCATCGCGACGACGAAGAACAGCAGCGCCGGGAGCGTCATGACCTCCCGGTGAAGCAGCAGATAGCCGATCAGCGCATTGTAGATCGCGAAGGATCCCATATGGATCCAGAACACTTCGCGACTGGTGCTAGCCTGCGCCGCCTCGCTGTCCCGGCCGGACTGCACCATCTTGCCTTCCCGCCTGGAGCGCGATGACTTGGCCAAGCGGTCAAGGCCGTAGAATACGGCAAGGCCTGCAAGGGCAATGAGATAGACGTGCCGCTCGGCGAAGGTCTCGCTCTTCGCCACTGCACGGCTGACCTGTTCCTGGCCCTCAGCGAGCTCGGGCAGAAGGTGGACAAAGACATAGGCCACCGACACGCCGCCGGCGAGGGACAGCCAGATGCTGCGCGGGGTGCCTTCGAGGAAGCGCAGTGACGGCGTGATCACATGAACGAGGGCCAGAAGGGCTGCTGCCATGAGAGCAACGAGCGCAAGAGAACCCATGGGAGAATTGCTCCTTTCCCTAGCTCCCAAGCCTGTTCGCGCATGGGAGGGTATGACGGGGTCCCAGGATGCTACTTCGGCTCCAAGGCCGATGGCTTGGTATCCGTTGCAAGCACCATGTATGGTTTGCCGAGAAGAAGAGGCGCCGCCGGCAAGGCCATCGTCTTGGCTCCGATCCCGAAGCCAAGACCGCCCACCTCGAGGCGGATGGGCGGCACTCCCGATGAGGAGCGGGTCTCGAAGCCTCTGAACTGACCCAGGGTTTCGCCATGGGTATTAAGAAGGGGGCTCCCTTCCGCGTCCCCAATGGCCGACCCGCCGGGCAGGGGCGGAATAGATCGATCCAGTCGAGCTTTCTCCAGAGCTTCTGCTCCGTCTGCGAGGATCTGACGCGTCTCCGCCGGTCGGCCGTTCTGAAGCGCCGCGCGGCCGGCGCGGATTGCCTCAAGGGCCGCCGTGAAGGCGTGTCTAGCCTGAGGGTCAACGCCGACGGCGGAGGTCATTGCCTTTGCCAGATGCCGAGCTTGGTCGAGCGCCCGGGTCGCTGCATAGCGGTCTCCGCTCCCGAGCTTGCCGGCACTGGTGCGCATCTCGGAAGCGAGCCCATCCTGAAAGACGGCGATGCCTATGTCACGAGGAGCGCTCGATGCTTGGCCGAGGGGCGGAGGCGTCTGCGCCAAGACCGGAAAGGTACTCTCCACGAATATTAGGGCAACGCCAACAAACCTCCTCAGCAAGCTCATCCTCCTGATCCGTGCGGAACGGGCTGTTGCCCGGGCCGGCCCTGCGGCTGTGTCCCGTCTACCTTCTGCTGGTCCATTTTCTCGAGCATGTGCTCGTGGCCCTGGCCGTGCTTCCAGCCGATGGTGACCAGAACCCAGTTCATCGGATAGGTGACGATGAAGCCGACCAGCAAGCCCAAGGCTCCGAAAGTCCAGAAGGCATAGGTGTCAGGCAGGGGTTGCTCGCCAACCACGGCGGGCGTGACGAAACGCATCACCAGCCCCATGCCGACCATGACGGTGATCATTGAGAAGAACTCGGCCCGCCCGCCCTTCCAGAGCGACATCAGCCAGCCGTTATTGTGCATCCGCATGGCCCAGGTTTGGAAGATGAACCAGCCAAAGGCGAAGCCTACCGCATACTCGAACCAGAACTCCTGCCAGAAAGTGAAGCCCCACAGCCGCGCCCCCACCATCGCGGTCATGATGCCGAGGCCATCTCCGCCGACACAGTGAGCCGCCGACGCGACGACCTTGCGCCAGCGCGGTTTCGAGTACTCCGTGAAGCGGCGCATCTTGTCCTCCCGGCCGTTGTACCGAGCGATATCGGAGGGGCGCGATGTGACGAGGTAGAGCCCTATCCCGATGATCGAGAAGAAGAGGATGAGAATCGGCCAGCACACCTTCAGCGGTGGATTCAAGGCACTATTGGCCGTCAGGCTGTCGTAGACCACCCAAATGGCGCCGAGCACGCCGACCACGTACCAAGGAATCGCGAACCAGGGCTCGGCCATCCAGGTGAGGGCATTGGCGAGAAAGGACATCATGAGGCTCCAGATCGGGGCGTGACGTGATCCCATCCTGGGTCAAATCTCTTCGATACGACCCGTCTCAAGGACATTTTCTAGGGCCTCCCGCTCGGTCGACGGGCGAATGCTCCGCTCGCGCGGACTGCTGCGGATGGTATCCTTTACCTTCGGCGTGGCTACCGGAACGAGCAGGGCAACGTGCCCATTCTCGTCGACGGGACCAAGGCCGCCCTCGGCGAAGTGGCCCTGCGAACGTCTCGCCAGATCGGACGTTAATCTCAGCACAGCGGAGTTGTTCCGAGTTGTCTCAGTAGTGTCATGCCTTGGTACGCTGCCGCACCCGAAGAGGACCATCTCGGGAGTGGGCGCCATCCACAACGACACGATCAGTGGCCGGAACGCTATGATTCCGACCACCTCATCGGCCAAGCGGCCAGTAAATCCGACGAGGATCCTGCCTATACGCTGACCATGACTGTCGCTCTCCCGATTTCGCCGTCTATAGCCAAGGTGGACCTGGTCAGATCATCGTTGGCCCTCCAGCGTGGTCCAACCATCGTCACAAGGGGAGAGAACTTGACGCTATGCATGTCCGGCACAAGCCCGGACGAGTATACCCTTGGCTGAAACCCGTTAGGCTCAGTTGGAGCCGTACTCTATGTCCTGAGGTCATCGTGGCGATCCTTCCTCCTCACCACGTCCGCGTTTGGCGCTCCCTGCCGCACTGGCGGAGCCGGCTAGTGTTCTGGAGCGGCGGCGCGACTGTTGGGGTGATTGCGGCCCTGTTCGCGATGCTGGCGGATGAGGCACAGGCCGGGTTCCGGTTGCTGGTTGCGGCATCTCCCTATGGGCCGCTTCTGCTCACTCCCGCCGGCTTCGCCCTGTCAGTCGCTGTCGCCCGGCGCTTCTTTCCCGGCTCGCAGGGCAGCGGTATCCCGCAAACCATCGCGGCCCGGCACCTCACGGACGATGCGGCCCGCCAGCGCCTCGTTTCCGTCCGCATCGCCCTCGGCAAGGTGCTGCTCACGCTATTCGGCCTGCTCTGCGGCGCGTCGGTCGGGCGCGAAGGGCCGACCGTGCAGGTCGGAGCCTCCATTCTCCATGCTGCCGGACGAGCGTCGGGCCGGCACTACCAGGGCGTCATCCTGGCCGGCAGCGCCGCCGGCGTGGCGGCTGCCTTCAACACCCCGCTGGCCGGGATCGTGTTCGCCATTGAAGAAATGAGCCGCTCGTTCGAGCAGAAGACCAGCGGTCTCGTCCTGACCACTGTGATCATCGCCGGTATGGCGTCGCTGGCTCTGCTCGGGAACTATACCTATTTCGGCTACAGTGGCGCGACTATCGTCTCGCTCAAGGATTGGCTCGCGGTTCCACTTTGCGGCCTCGGCGGCGGACTGCTGGGCGGCGTGTTCAGCCGTATCGTGGTTGCAGCCGCCCGGAGCAAGGGACGCGTACAGTCCCTCTCCAGGGGCTATCCCGTCGCCTTCGCCGCGTGCTGCGGGTTTCTCATCGCGCTTCTCGGCCTCGCCTCCGGGAACACCATCTACGGCACCGGCTATCATGAGGCGCGGCAATTGCTGGCGGGGGCATCTGACGTGCCAGCCAGCTTCGGGCTTCTGAAGATGGGCGCCACAATCCTGTCCTCGATCAGCGGCATTCCCGGTGGGATCTTTGCACCCTCGCTCGCGGTCGGGGCCGGCATCGGGGCAAACCTCTCGGACCTGCTTCCTGGGGTGCCGGTCGGCACCTTGGTGCTTCTCGGCATGGTCGGTTATTTCGCCGGCGTGGTGCAGGCGCCAATCACATCCTTCGTGATCGTGATGGAGATGACCGACAATCACGCCATGGCGATTCCGCTCATGGCGACCGCGCTCCTCGGCTACGGCGCGTCACGCTTCATTGGCACGGAGCCGATCTATCACGCCCTTTCCCAGAGCTTCTTGCCTAACCCTTCGGGGGCCTCGTCACGTGGAACCAAACCAGACGATCATTGACAAACGTCACGGTTTTCAAAACAGGTCGTGAGTTCGCCGATGGCCTTGTGCCAAGCATCGATCCCCGCCTGTCGCTTCTCCGAGCCTGCGGTATGCATAAGCGCATAGGAATCCTTGATGGCCGTAAGGAGCTTTCGAAGCCCGCCGATCGTGTGTCCTGCCTCACCATAGGCAGTGATAGCACTCGGCGGCATGTGGGCGACTTCAAGGAAGCACATGTCGCGCGGCATGCAGACCACATTGGCGGTCTCGGCGACACCAAGCCCGTCATCGAGCTTCTGGAAGATGTCGTAATGTCCATCGCCGTTCGTCACGACGAGGAAGAACCCGTTGAAGTCCTGCTCGATCACGCCGACAACTGCGGGGCGATCCGCTGAGGCCGCGAGTGGCTGGGTAGGCACGGTCAGGAACAGCGAAGTGGCGATGTAAACGCCCGCTGTCATCCCATACACCCAGTGTCTCATGATGCGTACCCTCCTAGGGTCTCGATGGATGGCATGCCGCGCTAGCGCACGAGCCGACGGTACTCGCTGCTGATCAGGCTGTAGCAGCGGCAGGATAGAGCCTGTAGCTGGTTGGGGGCGTCGATCCGGACAAGCCCCCGGTCGTGCTGGAGCACGGTCTCCTTCTCGAGAACTTGCAGGCACTCTGTCACACTGGCCCGCCGTACGCCCAGCAAGCGTCCGAGCGTCTGGTGGGTCAGAGGGAGCTCGTCCCGCTCAAGCCCGTCCCGTGCGAGAAGTAACCAGCGCCCAAGCCGTTGTCTCAGCGAATGTTGCGCATCGCACACATGGGCTTGGCTGGCCTGAAGCAGAATGAATTCGGTATAGCGGAGCATGATCCGGGCGAGTGGGGCGCTCGCGTCGACGAGGTTCCGAAATGCCGTCCGTGTCATCCGATAGGCGTAACCGCCCACAAGCACGGTTCGGCGCAGGGGAGGGGCGTCCGTGTCCTGGAGCAGGATAGGAAGACCCGTCATCCCTTCCGAGCCGATCAGCCAGACCTCAACCCACTTGTCAGGCGCTGCCTTAGCCGAGACCGAGACGAGGCCTTCTTCAATGAAATAGACGTACTCCATCGGCGTCCCCGAATGATGGAGGATTTGCCGATTCTTCAACTCCACTGGCTTTAGCTCGGGCCCGACAAGCTCCAAGACTTCGGTAGGAAGGGACCGGAGCAGGCGGTTCCGCGGGGGAAGCAGCCCAGGCCTCAGGGCTTCAGGAAACTGTTTTGCAGCGGGTTCTCCCATGCGGCCTCCGAGCCTTCTGAGCTCTTGGCAAGATACTAGGGCAAAAGAGTCGGTACGCCAGCGGACAAGGCCTTTTCGCAGGCCTGAGGAACACCGTAGCCGCGTAGAGATTGGGCAGAGGGGAGCATCAAGATTGCCGCCAGGAAGGTCCTGCGCGTTCCAGGCACCCCGGGTAGTGCGGCTCTTTCTGCATCATTTCGATCAGCCGTTGAGGTTGCGCTCATGTCCATGCCCCAGCATCAGGTCCGGTGCAGCCTCATAGATACTTTGGGTGCCCTGCTTCTCATTCTGGCAGGGACTGCTCTGCCCGGGGGATCGCCCCTGGCACAGCCCCAGCCCGGAGGCCCAGGCGTCTCGGCCGATCTCCAATCCCTGTCCCAGGATGATCGGCAGTGGCCGATGGCGATGAAGAACTACGCCGCACACCGGTTCAGCAGCCTCGACCAGATTAACACCGGCAACGTTGGACAACTTAGGCTCGCCTGGACCTTCTCGGTCGGCGCCGACCGTGGGCAGGAAGCCGCTCCGCTCGTCGTCGACGGCACGATGTATGTGGTGGCACCCTATGCGGGTCCTTATCCGAACCGCGTCTTCGCCCTTGATGCTACGACCGGCGAGCTGAAATGGTGGTATGCCCCGAAGCCGAATCTCGCGGCGCAGGGCGTCGCCTGCTGCGACGTCGTCAATCGCGGCCTCGCCTACGACAATGGCAAGATCTTCCTCAACACCCTCGACCTCCACACCGTCGCCCTTGATGCGGCGACCGGAAAGGAGTTGTGGGTGGCCACGCTCGGAGACATCAATCTCGGCGAGACGGTAACGATGGCCCCGCTCGTGGCCAAGGGAAAGGTTCTGGTCGGCAACAGCGGCGGCGAGATGGGCGTTCGCGGCTGGTTGACAGCCCTCGACGAGAACACCGGAAAGGTCGTCTGGCGTGCTTATGGGACGGGTCCAGATTCGGAGGTGCTGATCGGCCCCGACTTCCAGCCACATTACGACTGGATGAAGGGCAAGGACCTCGGCGTGAAGACCTGGCCGACCGATGGGTGGAAGACGGGCGGGGCAACCGTCTGGGGATGGCTGTCCTACGATCCCGAGCTCAACCTTGTCTATTACGGAACGGGCAATCCAGGCCCGTGGAATTCCAATCAGCGGCCCGGCGACAATCTCTGGGCCGCGACCGTGTTCGCGCGCGATGTCGACACGGGAGCCGCGAAATGGGCCTACCAGACCGCCCCTCACGATCTCTGGGACCATGACAGCGTCAATGAGGCTGTTCTCATCGACCTCGAGATCGACGGCAAAATGCGCAAGACGCTGATCCATCCCGGCCGGACCGGCTACATGTTCGTGCTGGATCGGACGAACGGCGAGGTGATCTCAGCGGAGCCTTACGACACGGTGACGGTCTACAAGGGCGTCGACATGAAGACTGGGCGTCTCGAGCCGAACCACGAGAAGGAGCCGACCCTCGGAAAGATTGTCGAGGATGTCTGCCCCGCGCCGCCCGGCGCGAAGGACTGGCAGCCGAGCGCCTGGTCGCCGCGCACGAAACTTCTGTACGTGCCGCATCAGCACCTGTGCGCAACCTTCAAGACGGGCGAGGCTGGTTACATCGCAGGTACGCCCTATGTGGGCGCGACGGTGGACATGTATGCCGGGCCGGGCGGTCATCGCGGCGAGTTCATGGCATGGGATCCGGTCAAGAAGACCAAGGTCTGGGCCATCACGGAAAAGTTTCCGGTCTGGAGCGGAGCACTGGTGACGGCGGGCGACATCGCCTTCTACGGAACCATGGACCGGTGGTTCAAGGCGGTGGACGCCAAGAGCGGCAAGGTGCTCTGGCAGTTCCGTGCCGGCTCCGGCTTCATCGGCCAGCCCGTCACCTATATGGGCAACGACGGCGTGCAGTACGTGGCGATCATGTCCGGTGTCGGCGGATGGCCCGGCGTCGTCGCAAATGCAGAGATCGATCCAAGGGTGAGGAACGGAGCGCTCGGCTTCGTGGGCGCCATGCAGGATCTTCCCGCCCATACAGTCGGCGGGAGCTCCCTGCTCGTCTTCGCGCTACCGCCGAAAAGCGGTGCGGACGCTTCAGGCGGCAGTTCCCCCGGTGGACAGCCGACCGGGGTTCCCGCGCCGGACAGCCCCGCTCCTGCGACTCCTGCTCCTTCGCCGGCGCCAGCAGTCCCCATGCCCCAAAATGGGCCCGCGCAGTGATGGCCGTTTTTAGGGAGGTCGGGATGGTCAGCCCATTGATAAAGAGACACCCCCAAATGGGAGGGATCGTACGAGCACTCCCTTTGGCTATCGTAGGGCTGGCCTTATGGTCCGCGAGCGTTTGGGCCCAGCAGCCGACGCCTCCCCCCCCGCAGGCACCCCCACCTGCGGTCGGGCTGCCGACTGAACCCAATCCGGCTGAGGCCCCCGAACCGAAGCCCCCTCAGCCGTCATCTCCTCAGCAGGGCCAGGGCACGCTCGGCATGGGCGTGCCGACGCAATCCTACACTGGGGCGAGCGGTGCGGCGAAACTCCTCGGCACGCCGGTCTCGCGCCTCTTCCCGGGGAACGTGCCGGTCAAGCCCAGCCTTGAAAGCCCTGTGGGCGACAGCCGGGAGGCGGCCCAGCGCGGCATGCAGTACTTCCAAGCCTTCAACTGCGTCGGCTGTCATGCGCCCAACGGCTCGGGCGGCATGGGGCCGTCGTTGAGCAACAGCGCTTTCATCTACGGCTCGGAGCCGGCGCAGATCTACCTGACGATCTACCAGGGGCGTCCGCGCGGCATGCCGGCTTGGGGCGGGATGCTGCCCGAGCCTGCCATCTGGGATCTCGTGGCCTATGTCCGCAGCATCAGCCGGGAGCCTTCCCAGCAATGGGGCAAGACCGTCTCGGCCCAGATGCCGCAGATCGAGCAGGTGCCGGCGGAATACGTGAGCACCCCAGATCCCTGGGGGCAAACCGAGGCGTTCAGCCATGGCCAGAAGCCCAACCGCGCGAAGTGAATTCCCCCGGGCGGCGGGTCGGCGGGTTGCGAGCCTTGCGCCCGCCCTGCTGTTTCCCGCTGCCGCGCGGGCCGATGTGCCGATGACCTATCTGCGCACCTTCGGCGGCTTCAAGGGTCAGCAGATCACGACCCTCACCTGGGCCCTGTTGATCCAGGCGATCGTGGTCGTGGTGATCGTCAGCCTGCTCGTGCTCGTCGGCATCATCCTGCGCCGCTCGCGTCAGCCCGCGACGGGACCCGACCGCCAGCCGGTCGAGGAGACCGGCAGCGGGTTGTCATGGATCTATATCGGCGTTGGCGTCTCCACCGTCGCGCTGATCGGATCCATGGTCTGGAACGGCTACACCATGGCGGCCATCGACCGCCCACAGCGCGATCCTGCGCTCACCATCGAGGTGAGGGGGCACCAATGGTGGTGGGAGGTGCGCTACATGAGCCAGGATTCGTCGCGCATCTTCGAGACCGCCAACGAGATCCACATTCCGGTGGGCCAGCCGGTGGAGTTCCGGGTCTCGACGGTCGACGTCATCCACTCGTTCTGGATCCCGGCGCTCGGCGACAAGATCGACCTCATTCCCAACCAGATCAACTCAAATTGGCTCGAGGCGAGCAGCCCCGGGATCTATCGCGGCCAGTGCTCGGAATATTGCGGTCAGCAACACGCGCATATGGGCCTCGTGGTTGTGGCCGACCAGCCGGCCGATTTCCAAGCGTGGTGGGATCGGCAGCTCCAGCCCGCTGCGGCGGCACAGGGGCCTGAGGGCGAGAACCTGTTCGTGCTTCGCTGCGGCGCCTGCCATGCCATCCGCGGCACACGGGCCGGCGGGCGGCTCGGCCCCAACCTCTCGCATCTCATGGGGCGCCAATCCATCGCTGCCGGAACGCTGCCGAACAACGTGGCCTATCTGTCGGGCTGGATCGCTAACCCGCAGACCGTCAAGCCAGGCAACCTGATGCCGAACCTCGATTTGTCGGGACCTGAGCTGGCAGGCATCCGCACCTATCTCGAAGCGCAGAAGTGAGGAGACGCATCGTGGCCGTCGGAACATACGAACGGGCTCCCACTCTCGAGAAGGCGGATTATGCCTCGCCGGTCGCTTCCGAACTGGAGAGGACATGGGAGACGAAGCCCGGTCTCGGCGGCTGGCTGTCCACGGTCGATCACAAGGAACTCGGCATCCGCTATATCGCGACCGCCTTCGCGTTTCTGATCCTGGGCGGCATCGAGGCGCTCGTCATGCGGGTTCAGCTCGCGCGGCCGAACCTGCATGTGCTGACGCCGGAGCAATACAATCAGCTCTTCTCGATGCACGGCATCACGATGATCTTCCTGTACGCTCAGCCGGTCCTGACCGGCTTCAGCGCCTTTCTGTTCCCGCTGCTGCTCGGCACCCGCGATCTCGCCTTCCCGCGGCTCAACGCCTTCTCCTACTGGGCTTACCTTGCCGCAGGCCTGTTCATGTATACGAGCTTCCTGGTGGCGGCCGCGCCGAATGACGGCTGGTTCAACTATCCGCCGTATTCGCTCAAGACTTACAATCCTGGGCCCAACATGGATTTCTATGCTCTCGGCATGATCCTGCTCGGGATCTCGACCACAGCGGGCGCCATCAACTTCCTCGTCACGGTCCTGCGCACCCGCGCCCCCGGCATGTCGATCAACCGTCTGCCGATCCTGACCTGGGGTACGACGACCACATCGGTGGGCATCCTCCTGTCCATGCCGGCCGTGACGCTCGCCTGCTTCATGCTCTGGGCCGACCGGCAGTTCGGCACGCACTTCTTCGACACCACCGCGCGCGGCCAGCCGCTGCTGTGGCAGCACCTGTTCTGGATCTTCGCGCACCCGTGGGTCTACATCATCGTGCTGCCGGCCATGGGGATCGTGTCGGATGCACTGCCGATCTTCTGCCGTCGCCCGCTGGTCGGCTATACCGTGGTCGTGCTCGGCACGGTCGCCACCATGGTGATGGGCTTCGGCGTATGGCTGCACCACATGTTCGCGACGGGCATTCCTTTCATTGCGCTGTCCTTCTTCAGCGGCGCATCCTTCGTGATCACGATCCCGAGCGCGGTTGCTGTCTTCGCGTGGGTGGCCACCATCTGGACGGGTCGTCCCGTCATCACCACGGCGTTCCTGTTCTTCGCCGGCTTCATCTCCATGTTCGTTATCGGCGGCGTGTCGGGTGTGATGACGGCCTCGGTTGCGGCGGACCGCCAGCTCACCGATACCTATTTCGTGGTAGCGCACATTCACTACGTGCTCATCGGCATCAATCTGTTTCCGGTGATCGGCGGGCTCTTCGTCTGGTTCCCGAAGATGACCGGGCGCATGCTGAGCGAGCGTCTCGGCAAATGGAGCTTCTGGATCATCCTGTCCGGCTTCAACCTGGCGTTTCTGCCCATGCACTGGACCGGGCTCGCCGGGATGCCGCGGCGCATCTATACTTATCAAGAGGGCATGGGCTGGGACACAGTGAACCTGGTGACCTCCATCGGCGCCTTCATCCTGGCCACCGGGATCCTGCTGGTCCTGGTCAACATCTTCGTGAGCGTGCGGAACGGCGCCGTCGCAGGCCCTAATCCGTGGGACGGCCCGACGCTCGAATGGGTGACGCCATCTCCACCGCCGCCCTATAACTTTGCCGTGATCCCGGCCGTAGCGAGCCGCCATCCGCTCTGGGAGGACAGGCTCAAGGAGGGCATGGGACATTCCTCCGTTCATCGCGGCCTTGTGCTCGACGACGGCAAGGAGATGCTCGCGACCACCTCCCTTGACGCCGAGCCGGACGCGATCCTGAAATTGCCTGAGGATTCCTACAGTCCGCTCGCGGTGACCATCGTGATGACCGCGGGCTTCGCCGGGCTTCTGCTGCATTGGTGGGTTTTCTCAGGCATCTGCGCCTGGCTCATGTTCATGGGCCTGTTGGTATGGCTGTGGCCCGAGCCGAAACTCGGTCAGTCGGCGAGGTGGAACCGATGAGCGATATTCCCATGGCCGATGTTCCAAGGTCCGGAGCCGCCGTGCGCCCCCGTCCGCTGCCGGTCGGCAGCATCGGCCACAAGGCCTCGGGCTGGTGGGGCATGCTTACCATCATCCTCACCGAGGGCTCGCTGTTCTCGTATCTGCTGTTCAGCTACTATTACTTTGCCGTGCAGTACGGGCGCGAATGGCTGCCGAGCGAGCTACCCAAATTCCGCCTGTCGCTTCCCAACACGATCATCCTGATCGTCAGCAGCGTCGTCGTGTGGTGGGCGGAGCGCGGCGCCAAGCGTGGCGCATGGGGGCAGCTCGTGCTCGGCCTCCTCGGCGGCTTCATTCTCGGCTGCGTGTTCGTGACGATCCAGCTCTTCGAGTGGAAGGACAAGCCGTTCACCTACGCATCGAGCGCCTACGGCTCGCTCTATTTCACTGTCACGGGGTTCCACATGGCGCATGTGGTCGCCGGGCTCGTGATGCTGCTGGTTCTGCTCGTCTGGTCGCTCATGCGCTACTTCGATGCCGAGCGCAATGCGCCGGTTTCGATCGGAGCGATCTATTGGCATTTTGTCGACGTGGTGTGGCTGACGGTGTTCTTCAGCCTCTACATCACGCCTTATCTGGGGTGAGCCATGGCGGACTCCATCATGAGAGGCTATGGGATCGAACATCCGGCTCCCCACGGCGGGAGCGTCGGCATGGGCCTGCTCTGGACTGGGTTGCTCGCCCCGCCAGTAGCGTGGAGTATTCAGCTTCTTGTCAATTTCGGTCTGGCGAGCCACGCCTGCTTCCCGCGCGATTACCTCTACGCCCAGGTCATTCCCGGATGGGGCTGGGTCATGCCGACTCTGGTGGCGGTCAACATCGCTGCGCTGGCAGTCGCCTGCATCGGAACCGCAATCTCCTACAGGAATTGGAGCCGCATCAGCCAGGAAGCTTCCGGCGGTCACGACCGGCTGCTCGAGGCGGGCGAGGGGAGAACGCGGTTTCTGGCTGTCTGGGGCATCTGGTCCGGTGTGTGGTTCGCCATCGCGATCGTTTTCGATACGATCGCCGTCTTTGCGGTGCCGCTATGTGGAAGTTGAGATTCTCGGCACTTGTCATGGGGTCCATCGCGGCCGTCGGACCCGCGTCGGCGCATGCGGGTGAAGCAGGGGAGCTTCATTGGAACTTCGAGGGCTGGGTTATCGTCTCGCTCACGCTTGCGGCTTCACTCTACTGCATCGGCTTGCGGCGCATGCGCATTCGAGGGAGCGGGCGGAGCATCGTCGGTCGCGTCGAGATCATCTCTTTCTCGGCTGGGATCGCCTCGCTCGTTCTCGCGCTGTTGTCTCCCCTCGATGTCCTTGGGGCCGAACTTTTCTCCGGTCACATGGTCCAGCATCTGGTGCTGATGTTGGTCGCCGCGCCGCTCTTCGTATGGGCGCGGCCACTGATCGTCTTCCTCTGGGCCCTGCCGCGCGGTGTGCGCAAGTCGATCGGGCGGCTCTGGGCAGGCGGCCGGCTGGGAGGCTTCTTCCGGGTTCTGACCGCACCGTTGTCCGTTTGGCTGGCCTTCTGCGGCTTGTTCGCCTTCTGGCATCTGCCACGGCCCTATGCGTGGGCGCTGGCGCACGAGCCCGTCCATATCGTGGAGCATCTCTGCTTCTTCATCAGCGCCTTTGCGTTCTGGTCGGTGGTGATCGAGCCCGGCGCGCGGCGCCGACTCGATTATGGCGCGACGCTGCTCTTCGTGGCGACAGCGGCGATCCTGAGCGCTCTGCCGGGTGCCCTGATGGTGCTGACTTCGCGCGCCTTCTATCCGGACCACGCAGAAGGCGCGGCGCATTGGGGGCTGACGCTCCTGGAGGATCAGCACCTTGCTGGGCTCATCATGTGGATTCCGGCGGGCTTCGTCTACATGGCAGCCATCGCGATCCTGTTCGTGCTGTGGCTGCGCGCTTCCGAAAGGCGGGCAGGCGCAAGTTTGCAGAAATATGCCGCCCTGAGCTCTACCCTGGTTCTGCTTCTCGTCGTAGCGGGCTGCGAGGAAGTAACGGGCGCGCAATCCCCGGGCAATGTCACACCCGTGCCGACAAGCTTCGGCGGCGACCCTGGCCGCGGTGCTGTCATGATCGCTCAGACCGGCTGCGGTTCCTGCCATACGATCCCGGGGATCACCGGCGCGAACGGCCTGGTCGGCCCACCGCTCACCCAGATGGGGCGCCGCATCTATGTCGCGGGTCTCCTGCGCAATACACCGGACAATATGATCACCTGGCTGCGCGATCCTCAGGCCATCGTCCCCGGCAACGCCATGCCGAACATGGGGTTGCAGGACCAGCAGGCACGGGACATCGCCGCATATCTTTACACGCTTCATTAAGGGGGCATGCCAAATGAATTTCGAGGCATTCAGGCGAGAGGTGGAGGCGCAGGAGGGCTCAGTGAACGCAATGGGCTCAGAGACGGTGCGTACCGAGCGCACTGGTGCCGTGCAGCCGAATAGGAGAAACTAGCTGTTTGTTCCCGCCGTCGATAAGGATATGACCATGTTTCTCAGGATCTTATGGTTGATCCTAGGCCTGACTATTGTCATCCCAGCGGAGGCTCAGGAACATCATCAAATCAAGGTCGGTCTGCTCAGATTCGGAACCGTCGCTTGGGAGATCGATACCATCCGGTATCAGGGATTGGACCGAAGGCAGGATATCACAGTCGTTCCTGTCGAGTTTGCCTCCAACGAGGCCGCCAAAGTGGCGCTTCTGGCAGGCACGGTAGATATCATCGTCACCGACTGGCCGTGGGTGGCGCGACAGCGTAGCGAAGGACAGGCATTCAGCTTCGTGCCTTACTCAAAGGCAGTAGGTACGCTCATGATCCCGGGTGGTTCGAGCGTCCGAAGTCTTGCAGACCTTCGCGGGAAGCGGATCGGGGTTGCCGGTGGCCCTCTCGACAAGAGCTGGCTGCTCCTCCGGGCCTATGCTCAGAAGGAGCTCGGTATCAACTTGGAGGAGGAGGCCGGGCTCGTTTTCGGTGCCCCGCCGCTCCTGGGCGAGGAGTTGACGCGCGGGCGCATCGATGCCGTCCTCACCTATTGGCACTATGCTGCCCGTCTCGAAGCCGACGGGGCCAAGCCGCTACTGACGGTCGCGGAGATGATCCGCCGCCTGGGCATCGAACAGGACGTGCCCATGCTCGGCTATGCGTTTCGCGAGGAGTGGGCTCAGAACGAGGGCACTCTTCTCAAGCGCTTCATCGTCGCGTCCAAGGACGCCAAGGCTCTGCTTGCCTTGTCGAAGGAGGAATGGGCTCGTTTGGCTCCGCAGATCGGCACCGATAGTCCGGCCGTGCTGACCGCACTTCAAGCAGGATTTCGTGCTGGCATTCCGGAACACTGGACCCCTGTGGAGCAGCAGGCGGCGAGCGATCTTTATGCTATTCTGGTTGAAGTGGGGGGACATAAGCTCGTCGGCGAGGCCAAGGTTCTCGATGCGGGGACCTTTTGGCCGGATGTCCTCTATTGAGGTGACGATGCGTGCTGCTGAGGCCGAAGGCCGTGGACGATGGCAAGCGATTGCCTCTGTCCTGCTTTTCCTGTGTCTGTGGCAGGTTGGGGCAGGGTGGGCTGAGAGCAGGCTTTTTCCTGGCCCTGTCGTAGTTCTTCAAAGCTTGATCCATGAAATCCGCGACGGGGCGTTGCTCTACCATCTCGGTGTCACGCTGGCGCGGGTCGTCATCAGCTTCGTCATCGCCATAGTGGTCGGCACGGCTCTGGGCCTCGCGCTTGGTCGCCTGGTGTGGCTCGACCGATGGCTCAATCCCTGGATTGTCATCCTCCTCAACGTACCGGCGGTCGTGGTTATCATCCTGACCTATATCTGGCTTGGTTTGACCGAGACTGCTCTGCTCGTGGCGGTCGCCCTCAACAAGATTCCAAACGTGGCCGTGACACTCCGCGAGGGTGCGAGAGCGCTCGATTCGGATTACCAGGAGGTCGCGCAAGTCTATCGCTACGGACCCTGGCTGACGCTACGCGAGGTAATCATACCGCAACTATCGCCCTATCTTCTGGTCGCGGCGCGCAATGGACTTGCGCTCATTTGGAAGATCGTTCTGGTGGTGGAACTCCTGGGAAGATCCAATGGAGTTGGGTTTCAGCTCCAGAGCTATTTCCAGCTCTTCGACGTATCGCGGGTCACAGCCTATGCGGCAGCCTTTATCGCCTGCGTCATGCTGATCGAAACGGCGTTTTTTGCGCCGCTCGAACGCCGGGTGGGGCGGTGGCGGCGATGACGATGCGCATCACCATCAAGCGGAAAGTCTACCCGGCCCAAGGAGGTGCGCCAGCCTGGACGCTGTTCGAAAACCTTTGCTTTGAGCTTGCCGACGGAGAAGTCTGCGCCATTGTCGGCCCTTCGGGCGTGGGCAAGTCGAGCCTCCTGCAAATCGTATCGGGTCTGGACCAGGATTTCGACGGATCGGTAACCAGTCGGCCGCAGGCTGTGGGTTACCTCTTCCAATCGCCCCGCCTTCTGCCATGGCGCACGGCACGTCAGAACCTGGAGTTGGTACTCCGGGAGCAGCAGGAAGGAGCAGCGGAGTGGCTGGCGCAGGTCGGCCTTTCTGGGTCGGAGGATGTGTATCCGCAGCGCCTGTCCCTGGGTATGGCCCGCCGGGTGGCTCTCGCCCGGTCCCTGGCCGTCCGCCCCAAACTTCTCCTGCTCGACGAGCCGTTTGCATCCCTGGATGAGGAAACCTCCACGATCATGCAGGCGCTGGTGGCAAGCCATGTGAAGAAACTGCGACCGACGACATTGCTCGTTACCCATCACTGGCACGAGGCTGCCGCGCTCGCTCACCGCGTGATCACATTGGGCGGCTCGCCAGCGGGGATCGTGGACGATCGGCCCATTCGACAGGCGAGGGCAGCCGAATGAGGTTGGTGCTAATCTTATTTGCGGTTCTGCTCGCTGTTCCTGCGCTTGCCGAGGAGGGTGCGATCACGATTGCGATCGTCATGCAGGAGCGTGATTCTATCCAGCCCGTCTCACCTCTCGATCGTGAGATCAAGGATGAGGGCCTTGCGGGCGCTCGCCTGGGGATCGCCGACAATGCAACCACTGGCCGCTTCATCGGACAGCGCTTCACGCTCATCGAGCGGATGATCCCGAAGGATGAAGATCCCGTCCAGACCATCCGCGCACTTGCAACGGAGGGTATCCGTTTCGTGGTCGCCGACTTGGACGCTCCCGTGCTCCTCACGGCGGCGTCGGATGAACAGGCGCACGCAATGCTTTTCATCAACGCGCGTGCTCCGGATGATGACCTGCGCAACGACTCATGCCGCTCCAACATCCTGCATACGATTCCGAGTCGTGCCATGCTGGCTGATGCTCTGGCGCAATACCTGATGAGCAAACGCTGGAGGCGCTGGTTTCTCGTAACAGGAAGTCGGGCAGGAGACAGGGCGCTGTCCGATGCCTACCGCCGGTCTGCGAAACGATTTGGCGCGGAAATCGTGGCGGAAAAGGACTGGACCTACAAGCCGGGCCACGCCCGCACCGATACTGGACACGTGACCTTGCAGAGCGAGATCCCGGCCCTCACGCAAGTGGCGGATCATGACGTTCTCGTCGTTGCCGACGAATTCAACGAGTTCGGTGATTTCCTGCCGGACCGTACGGCGCGGCCACGTCCCGTGGTGGGAACACAGGGGCTCGTTACGACGGGTTGGAGCCCCGTGTCGGAACAATGGGGGGCCACGCAGTTGCAGGACCGGTTCGAGAAGTTGGCGGGTCGGCGCATGGGTGCCGTGGATTATGCCGCTTGGGCGGCGGTCCGTTCCATCGGAGAGGCGGCCATCCGCTCTCGCAGCAGCGATCCGGCCGCTGTCATGGCTTATCTGCGCAGCCCCGATTTTTCTCTTGCAGGCTTCAAGGGGCAGGGGCAGAGCTTCCGTTCCTGGGATGGGCAGATGCGCCAGCCAATCCTGATTGCAGGGCCTCGGCTCCTCGTTTCCGTCTCGCCGCAGGCGGGATACCTGCACCGGAGCTCGGAGCTCGATACCTTGGGAACTGATCGTGAGGAGAGCCGATGCAGGTTTTGATCCTGGCTGTTCTTTTTCTATTCACGATGCATGCCGCTTGGGCCGAGACGGTGTATGTTTCGAACGAGCAGGACAACACTGTATCAGTGATCGATGGCGTGGCGTTGAAGCTCGTGGAAACGATCCCGGTCGGGCGAAGGCCACGTGGGATCGGGCTGAGTGCCGACAAGCAGAAGCTCTATGTGGCTGTCGGAGACGACGATCGCATCGACGTTTTGGACCTGAAGACCAGGAAAGTCGAGGGGGCGCTGCCATCCGGTGAGGATCCGGAGCAGTTTGTCCTCCATCCTGACGGACGCCGTCTCTTCGTGGCGAACGAGAACGACAATCTCGTCTCCGTCCTCGATATTTCAGAGAGGCGCATCGTGTCCGAGGTCGAGGTTGGCGTTGAGCCGGAGGGTATGGGAGTGAGTCCGGACGGGCGCTTCGTAGTCAACACGTCCGAGACCACGAGCATGCTCCATGTGATCGATGCAGATAAACTTGAACTCGTCGACAACGTGCTCGTGGGGACCCGGCCACGGGTGGCGCAGGTCTCCGCCGATAGCAATCAGATATGGGTATCGTCCGAGTTGAGGGGGACCGTTGAGGTCTTTGATGCGGCGACGCGCAAGCCCTTGGCCGCAATCGGCTTCGAGGTGCCCGGTGTTCCGCGCGAACTCATCCAGGCAGTTGGAATTCAGCTCACGCCAGACGGGTCGCGCGCCTATGTGGCGCTTGGGCCCGCCAACCGCGTCGCCGAGGTCGATGCCAAGTCCTTCAAGGTCCTGCGCACTTACCTCGTGGGGCAGAGAGTCTGGCATATCGCGCTTTCGCCGGACGGGAAACGTCTCTACACAGCCAACGGCAATTCAAGCGATGTCTCGGTCATCGACCTCAATAATCAGGAGGTCGTGAAGACCATCGGCGTTGGGCGATCCCCCTGGGGGCTCGCTGTCGCGCCATGACCGCTCTCGTCATTGAAAACCTGAGCCACGGTTTTGGCACGCGGCAGGTTCTCTCCCATGCCGATCTCGTGGTGGAACCTGGCTCGTTCGCCGTTCTTCTTGGGCCGAATGGGGCTGGCAAGACGACACTCGTCTCCCTTGTGACCGGCCTCTATAATGCCCATCAGGGAGACATCCGTATCTTCGGTCACTCGATCCGCCGTAACCCCCTGCCGGCGTTGGCCGAGCTTGGTGTCGTGTTCCAGATGCCGACTCTCGATCTGGATATGAGTGTCGAGCAGAACATGCTCTACCACGGCTCTCTGCACGGTCTCTCTCGACGAGAAGCCAAGGAGCGGGCGGATGAGGAACTGGAGCGGCTTGGTGTCCGTAATCGGCGGGCAGACAAGGTGCGTGCACTTTCAGGAGGGCTGCGCCGGCGTGTGGAAATCGCCCGGGCTCTTCTGCACCGGCCGAAGTTCCTGATCGTCGACGAGGCGACGGCAGGGCTTGACGTCTCGAGCCGTCAATTGCTTCTCAATCATGTACGTTCCCTCTGCCGCGAAGGTTTAAGCGTGCTGTGGGCCACCCATATGCTCGATGAAGTTGCCCCTTCAGACTAATTGATCGTCCTGGACAAGGGGCGCGTGCGCTGGACCGGTGAGGCGAGGGATCTTGCCTCCGAAGGGACGCTTGAGCATGCGTTCCTGACCCTTACAGGCAGCGTATCATGAAGATGCGCTATGCTTTCCGTGCACTGTCCGGAATCATGCACCGGGAAATGCTGCGGTTCGTGGGGCAGCAGGGGCGATTCGCTGCGGCCATTGTGCGGCCTCTCGTATGGCTCGGTATCTTCGCCGTTGGCTTCCGCTCGGTTCTGGGGCTGTCGATCATCCCACCCTACCAGACCTATATCCTTTACGAGGTCTATATCGTGCCGGGCCTCGTCGGGATGATGCTGCTGTTCCATGGCATGCAGAATTCCCTCTCCATGGTGTACGATCGGGAAATGGGATCGATGAGGGTGCTCCTGACCGCACCGCTGCCGCGGTGGTGGCTGTTGGGAGCCCGACTTCTCGCCAACACCGTCACGGTGCTGCCCATCGTCTACCTGTTCCTGCTGCTAGCCCGCTTTTGGGATGTCCGGCCGCCCGTTCTCGGCTATGGAGCAGTCGCCCCGGCGCTCATCCTTGCAGGGCTGATGCTCGGAGCGTTTGGACTCGCCCTCTCGTCCCTTATCCGCCAGCTCGAGAATTTTGCCGGCGTGATGAATTTCGTGATCTTTCCCATGTTCTTCGCGTCGACGGCGCTATACCCGCTCTGGCGTTTCGATGAGGTCAGCCCGACATTAGCAGTCATAGCTTGGGCGAACCCGTTCTCCCATGCGGTCGAGCTGATCCGCTTCGCGCTCTATTGCCAGTTCGACCCGGTGGCATTCGGGGTCTGCGTTCTGGCTCTGATCGTCTTTTTCGGCCTTGCCATCTGGGGGTATGATCCCGGTCGTGGGCTTTGGGCCCGCCGGGTAACGGAGTGAGCCTTGAGAGCTGGTAGGGGGCCAGGACTCCCTTTCCCGATTGTAAGTACTGACGGTAGCAAGCTTTCTTTGCAGTTGGGCGACACTTCCAGGAACTTCTATGAAGCTGAACGGTTGGAGTCGGGACGCTGGTAGGGCGGAGCAGTTTCGCGTTCCGGAGACCTATCTTGGGTAAAACTGGCCTTTCCCGCATTCCGGCACCTTTGCGGAGTCTCCCGCCTGCGTTCTCGATTGTGTCTCGACCTATGAAGCGACGCATTATGTGTTTACGCTTCCTTCGCTGGGTCGCTCTCGCAGGTCTCTTGCTCACTGATGCTGTCTACGCCCGTGACCTTCGGGTCTGCGCCGATCCCAACAACCTCCCGTTTTCCAACGAAGCCGGGGAGGGGCTCGAGAACAAGATCGTTTCTCTGATCGCCGAGGAACTCGGCGCGGAGGTTCGTTATACTTGGTGGGCACAGCGCCGCGGCTTCCTGCGCAATACTCTTAAAGCTGGAATCTGTGACCTGGTGCCGAGCCTGCCGGCCAACTTTGAAGGCGTGCGCACAACGGCGCCGTACTACCGCTCGTCGTACGTATTCGTGACAAGGGCAGACGGGCCGACGATCACTTCCTTCAACGATCCTGTTCTCCGGCAGTTGAAGATTGGCGTTCACCTAATCGGCGACGACGGCTCCAACACGCCTCCCGCCCATGCCCTCTCCCGCCGTGGCATGGTCGAGAACGTACGCGGTTACATGATCTACGGCGACTACAGCGAGCCCAATCCGCCAGCCCGCATCATCGAGGCGCTGGCGAAGGGAGAGATCGATGTGGCCATCGTTTGGGGCCCTCTCGGGGGCTACTTCGCCCAGCGCGAGGGCATTGCGCTCAGAGTGACACCCGTGCGGCCGATCTTCGACGGCCCGAAGCTTCCAATGGTGTTCGATATTTCCATGGCAGTGCGCAAGGAGGACGAGACATTACGTCAGGAGGTCGACGCGGCGCTTGCCCGGCGACGTGCGGACGTGGATGCTATTCTCAGGGACTACCGTCTGCCTCGTCTCGATAACGGCGAGATGCAGGCAGGGCGAACGCCATGAGAGAGTTCCTGATCCTGCCCTCGCTGTGACAGCTCCTGTCGCCGACTAACGAACGGGAGTGATGCGAATATGGCGCTAGTCCCGTCACTCCCGAGAGAGAGTAAAAGATCGCACTGCTTGCCCGACTTGCTTTCTAAAGGATGCTACCATGCTGGAGATCCTATCCACCTCCGAACACGTGGTGGCGCTGCGGGTGAGCGGTCATGTCGACAGGGCCGACATCGAACGCGGCATCACGGCAGTCGAGGATGCCCTGGCCCGGCAGGAACACATCGCGCTCTATGTGGAGATCGGAATGTCGGGCATGACGCCGGGCGCGTTCGCCCGCGATCTCGGCTACGGGCTTCAGCACCTGCGTGAGCTGCGCCGCTTCGCGCGCATGGCGGTGGTGACCGAGCAGGAGTGGGTGCGCCGGATCGTCCAGGTGCAGGGCCGCGTCCTTCCCCAGATTGAGATCCGCATCTTCACGCCGGGCGAGCGGGACGAGGCTCTGACGTGGGTGGCCCAGCCGATCACGAGCGGCGAGCCCGAGATTGCACAGGCACCGCCTGCGGTCCGCCTCATCGAGACGACCAGGCCGGACGTGATCGCCTTCGAGGTGAGCGGACGCATCCGGCGGGACGACATGCATCTCCTGATCAGGGCCTTCGAGCAGGCATTGGGCGCCCACGAGCGGCTACGCGTGCTCGTCCGGATCATGGACTTCAACGGCGTCACCCTCGAGGCCCTGCGCGAGGAGGGGCTCGCCTCGGTCAAGATGCGGGGCTGGCGCCAGGTCGAGCGCTACGCCCTGGTCGGCGGCCCGGCGTGGATGGCGACGATGACAGGCTGGGCCACGCCTGTGGCTCGCATCGAGACCCGCCATTTCGAGCTTGCCCAGGAGGGCGAGGCCTGGCGCTGGCTGGGAGCCGAGCCACGGGTCACAGACCCTGCGTGAGGCGGGGCCGCCCGGAAAACGGCTTGAGGGGAAACCAAACCAATTGACGACCCGGGCATTACCCCCGGGTCGCTTTCATGAGTTCTCCCGTGCCCTCTGCTTTCGATCTGATCGCTGTCCTTCTCGTCCTCACCGCCGTCTTCGGCTGGCTCAACCACGTCATCATCCGGCTGCCTCACACCATCGGCTTGCTCGTCATGGCCTTGGGCGCCTCCCTCGTCTTGATTGGCATCGAGGTCGCGCTGCCCGACGTCGCCCTGTACGAGAGCCTCACAGCCATGCTCCGGCAGATCGACTTCCGGGAGACGGTGCTCAACGGCATGTTGGCCTTCCTGCTGTTCGCCGGGGCGCTCCACGTCGACCTCGGCATCCTGCGCAAGCGGGCCTGGAGCGTCGGCCTGATCGCTACGCTCGGGGTCGTGATCTCGACGGCGGTGGTCGGGGTCGGCTTGTGGGGGCTGTCCGGTCTGCTGGGGGCCACCATTCCGCTGCCGTGGGCATTGGTGTTCGGTGCCCTCATCAGCCCGACCGACCCTGTCGCGGTACTCAGCATGCTCAAGACCGTCGACGTGCCCAAGGCGCTCGAGGTCGACATGGCCGGCGAATCCCTGTTCAACGACGGCGTGGGCGTGGTGGTCTTCACGGTGCTGTTGGCACTGGCGTCCGGCAGCGGCGAGGCAAGCACCGCTCATGTGGCCAAGCTGTTCTTCGTCGAGGCGCTCGGCGGGGCGGCGCTCGGGTGGGGCACGGGCTATCTTGCGTACCGCGCCATGCGCCGGATCGACGACTACCCGATGGAGACGCTGATCTCGCTCGCGCTCGTGACCGGAACCTACGCCTTGGCGGCGAAGCTGCACATGAGCGGGCCCATCGCGGTGGTGGTGGCCGGCATCCTGGTCGGCAACCGCGGCCCGGTGGACGCGATGAGCGATCTCACGCAGCGCTATGTCTTCGGCTTCTGGACGCTGGTGGACGAGATCCTCAACTCGGTCCTGTTCCTGCTGATCGGGCTTGAGGTGCTGGTGCTGCGCTTCGATCCGTCCTTTGCCGGGCTGGCGGCGGTGAGCATCCCGCTGGTTCTCCTCGGCCGCTTCCTCGCGGTGGCAGGCCCGGTGCTTATGCTCCGGGCACGGCAGGAGTTCGTGCGGGGCACGATCCCGGTGCTCACTTGGGGTGGACTACGGGGCGGCATCTCGATTGCGCTCGCATTGTCGCTGCCCGAGGTGGCCGAGAAGCCGTCGTTGCTCGCGGCCACCTACGCGGTGGTGGTGTTCACGATCGTGGTGCAGGGGCTGAGCCTGCGTGCGGTCGTGGGACGGACCATCTGACCACCCGCGCTATGGGGCCGCTCCCTCCGCATCGACGGTCACAATGATGTTCCCGTTCCCAGCCCTCGATGTAGCGGATCCATGCCCGTGACAGATGATTGGGACGAAGAGCCGGGGATGGCGAGACGCTGGCGCCTCGCCATCCCTTGTTTCCGGCCGCGTGCGAGCCGGAGATCCTTTAGCGCATGGCGTTGATCTGAACCTGCTGGTTCTTGTCCAGTTCGCGGAAGTTTCGATTGCTGTTGTCGAAAGGCTGCATGGAGCGAATCTGGTCCTCGGTCACGCCTTGGATCACGAGCCGGTCGCCCTGCATGGCAACCCGTTCCGTCGGGATAGCGACCTTGCGCTCGCCGATGCCGAGGAAGCCGCCGGCGCCGATCACGATGTACTGCTTCCCATCGCTCCCCTGCACGACCCGTTCGATGTCACCGAGCTCATTCCCGCGGGCATTGTAGAGGTTCATATCGGTGACGCGGGAGACGGCGATCGCCTGTCCGCTTGGGAGCGCTCCGGTGGCCTGCGGGCTGGAGACAGCAGCTTGCTGCTGCTGTTGCTGCGGCGTAGCAGCAGCCTGCTCGCCCTCGCCCATCCGCTCAATGCGCACCTGCGGTTGGCCTTGGGGCTGGTTCACGACCACGCGCGGTTCGGCCCGCTCATAGTGCACCGTCGGCTGACCTTGCGCCTGCTGCATCTGCACCTTCGGCTCGGCATTCGCCTGCTGCTGGACCTCCACCTTCGGCTGCGCGCGCTCGACCTGGACCTGTGGCTGTTGCTGTGGTTGCTGGATCTGGACCTGAGGTTGCGGCTGACGGACCTGCACCTGCGGCTGCGCCATCGCCACGTTCACGTCCGGCTGGGGCATCCGCACGGTGATCTCCGGCTGGGGAATGTCGACCGTTACTGTCGGCTGTGGCTGCCGCACGGTGATCTCCGGCTGCGCCTGGTTGACCGTGACTTGCGGCTGCGGCTGCTGGACCATCACCTGCGGTGAGGCCTGATCGACCCGCACGGTCGGGGCAGGCTGCTGCACCACGATACGAGACGGATTCTGCCCGCCTTGGTTCTGTGCGGTCTGCTGGTTGCCCTGGGTCGCGCCGACCTGGGCCGGCGGCAGTGCGGTCTGGATCTGCTCAACCGACTGCAAGTGTTCACGCAGGGTTGGGAGCGTCTGCTGGGCGAACTGCTTGAGCTGGGGGTTGTCCTCGTTCTGCGCGTACTGGTCGAACAGGTTCACGGCATCGCGGTGGGCGGTGACCTGCATCTGAACATAGGCGCGGTCGAAGCCGGCTCCCGACGCATTCTGGAGCGTCTGCATCATCTGCTCGTGCGGTTGATCGAGGCTGGCCGGGACGGTCACGCCCTGAATGCCCTGCGCGGTCGACTTCAGCTTGTCCGTGGCAGCGGTATGATCCTGCACCATCCGCTGGGCGAACTGGCGGACGCGGTCGTTCTGCGATTTCTGCTGAGCAAGCTGGCTCGACTGGATCTCGAACATATTGCTCACTGCGGCCTTGTTGACGAAATCGGCCGCGGCCGGAGCCTGGGCGTCGGGCTGGGCCGGGCGGCTCTGTGCGCTTTGCGGTGCTGATGGGGGTGTCTGAGCCAGCGAGGCCATTGGCACGAGGGCTGTCGAGGCCACAATGGCCATCAGGCGAAGCTTTATCACTTGTCTCCTATCACTCGGAGTGGGAAGACCCTGGCGGAGGGGCGGGCGTGCGCCCGTCTCACGGTTCAGGGGAGGAACGGCTCACGGGCGGTTCCTGCTGCTCAGTCGGCTCGCTGCACGAGCGGGCCGGATGTCTGGTTAGCGCCCCGGGCGGAGGATGGTTCCCAGCAATTTTTCGGAGTTCCCGATCCTGTGATGATCCGCGCCCGGCCAGGCTTGAGCCGGGCAGGGCGTCGATCAATTGCGTCGCCGGCTTGGCCGAGGCGCTTCCTCGGGCTGCCGGTGATCGCCTCCGTCGACGATGACCTTGTTCAGGTGGCGCGCGGCCGGCGGGCTGTCGCGGGCGGGCCATCCCTCGCGCTGGCGCTCCCGGTCCCCATCGATCTCTTCGGTCTGGTCGTGCAGCAGCACCACGTTGGTCGGGAACGGCATGTCGATGCCGGCCTCGCCCAGCGCCTGCTTGATCGCCGCGATCACGCGGCCGCGGGCCTGCACCACGTCGGCCTGCTGCGGCTCGGTCCACCAGCGAACCCGGATGTTCACGCTCGAGCCGGCCAGTTCCCACGGGATCGCTTCCGGTGCCGGATCGGCCTCCACTCCCGGCAGCCCCTCCAGAGCCTGACAGATCACATTGCAGGCTTTCCCGACATCATCGCCGTAGCCAATGCCGACGTCGTACCCGCTCCGGCGACGCTCGAAGGCGGTGTTGACGGTCACGGACTCCGTGTAGACGCTGCTGTTGGGGATGATGACCCGTTTACCATCGTAGGTGCGGATCAGGGTAGCCCGGGCCTCGATCGACTCCACCGTGCCTTCGTGCCTCCCGACCACGATCTGGTCGCCCTGCCGGAACGGCTGGCGCAGCAAGAGCAAGAGACCAGCGAGCCAGTTCTGGAGGATGTCCTTGAAGGCGAAGCCGATGGCAATCGAGCCGACGCCCAAGGTGGCGAGCACGTCGGCGGGCTTGACCGAGGGAAACACGATGGTGGCAACCACCAGCAGGCCGAGCGCGATAATCGACCAGCGTGCGAAGCCGGCGAGCAGGGCGGCAAGGTCCGGGCGGCCGCGGCGGATGAAGAACCGAAACACGGCGGTTCGGGCCGCCCACGCCACGCCCAGGAAGAGCAGGAAGACCACTAGCGCGATGCCGAGGTTGGGCAGGATCCACCAGAAGCCCTGAATGAAGCTCTCGATCCGATCCAGAGTGATGCCTGCATCTGTTTCCACAGCGTCGTCCCGGCTCTGTCCTCACGATCTGGCGGAACGTGTGGCGGGCACACCTGTTCCGACGAATGGCCGCTCCGCCGTAGCAAGTTCGTGAACGGGGAGCGGCTACGGCTTGCGGACCGTGGCCAGGGTCGGCTCCTCCGCATCGTGACCCGCGTTCTTGATGACGGTGATCGTGCCGTCGGTCTCCAGGACGACGGCGGTGACCTGGGCAGCGTCCACCACTTCGCTGGAGCGCAGCGCCGCCATGACCTCCTCGCGTGTGATCCGCTGATGCCGCATTGCGGTCTCGAGGAGCCGTCCCCGGTGCATGATCAGGGTGGGCTCGCTCTTCACCAGAGACTGGAAGCCCCGCGAGCGCACCGACAGCCACGTGATGGCAAATTGCAGGAAGACCAGGAGTGCCAGCGCCAGGATACCCTCGGCCAGGGCGACCGACTTGCTCAGCAACACGGTGGCGAGGGTGGAGCCGAGCGCGACTGTGACCACGAGGTCAAATGCGTTCAGCTTGGTCAGTGTGCGCTTGCCGGAGATCCGCAGGATTGCCACGAGGGCGACATAGGCCAGCGTACCGACGACAAGGACACGCCCCAGCCCGACCCAGGAGTCAAAGAACATGGACGTTGTCCTCCTTCGCGCCGCTCGTTGCCGCGATCCTCGCCCGCTCGATCCGGACCAGCACGGCCTTGCGGTCATATGGGGTGAGCTGGGCCTCCTCTGCTGTCTCGGCCAGCCTGCCGAGATGCCGGACCACCGCATCCCGCGCCTCTCCAGGGTGGATGACGGACGCGAGCTGGCCCAGGATGTCCACCATGCGGATCAGGACGGCCGGGATGTCGCGGGCCGCCTGCCGGATGGCGTCGAACGCGGCGTCAACGAGGCCTTGCACGTCCGAGCGCCGGGCGATGACCCGCGCCGTCCCGTCTGCATCTCGGAGCACACCCGGCTGAAGTGGGCACCGCAAAATCTCCTCCAGCGCCGCGCCGAGTCGATCGACCACGGCGATGGCCGTGTAGGGGTCGTTGATGCCGGGCGACAGAGCCCGCAGGGCGATCTCGACGAGCTGGCGCAGGCCGAACTCCAGGTCCTGTGCCGGGCTGCGTTCCTCGCCGATCACGAAGGCGCTCCAGATGGCCTCCTGGACATCGTGACCCGGCGGGCGTGCGGCATGGACGGTTACGTGCTCCCCGCCTTTCAGGACGAAATCGCCAGCCCGCACCTTCACCTTGAGAAGGGCGTTATCCTGGCAGGCCTTGGCGACGAGCCTGTCGTAGTCGATTACCTGGATGTAGCCGCTCCGGTCCAGGGACACGATGCAGGCTCTTGGCAGTGTGACCTCCGGTACAGTCCCATCGGCTGTGGTATCATCCGGCAGCATGTCGCGGATGGCTCGGTGCAGGTCGTCGGCCACCTGCGCGATGATGTTGTCAGCAACAATCGCGCGGGCGACCTTGTGCACGTAGAACAGCAACGCGAACAGGCACACGACGGTGAGCGCGCTCCCGATCGTCACAGCGACGTGCGGCACGCCATTGGGGCCGAGGGTCTCGTCGAGGCTGCGCAGCACGACGAGCACATACAGGATGGTGCCGAGGAAGAGCCCGAGCACGGTCTGGATCTGCCGGTCGCCCATAAAGGTCGGGATCAGGCGCGGCCCGAGCTGGTTGGCTGCGAGCGTCAGGATCACAAAGGTGACGGAGATCACGAGCGAGAACATGGTCATCAAGCCAGACAGAAGGCTCGACAGCAGATCGCGGGCGCTGCCGGCATCGCCGCTGTAAAGCCACCAGAGCTTGCCGGCGTCCCAGCCGTCAGGGAGGGACGGCGCGGATGCGAGGACCCAATAGGCAAGCACCAGCGCCAGGACGCTGAGGATCAGGGGAAGGATCCAGAGCTGCCCGCGCAGGAGGATGATGACATTCCGGATGCGCTCCATGGGCTGACAACCCCGGTTGCGTCGGCAGGATCCATCATGTCCAGGGCGGTCCAGGGGCGCACGAGGGCTTAGGGTGAGCTGGATTCCCGTCGATCACAGGTCCGCTTCCACATCGATACGGAGCTTCTCGCGCCCTTTGCGGGACCGGATCTGGCGCGTCCCGACCGCGTGCCCCCTCAGGAGCAGCCGGTCCTCTCGCCGGATCAGGTCGAACCACCGTGTCGCGCCGGTCAGGAGATCCTCGGAGCCATGCGCCGCAATCACTTTGATCTCGATGGCGACCAGGTTCTCCAAGACATCTGAAGCGACGGCGCCTCGCGGCCCCGCATCTCTTTGAAGCGCTGGCTCGACAAGGCTCTGAAAGGATCCAATGTCGACGAACCGTCCGGCCTGCAATGGGCCTTGCCGGGTCTTCAGATCCAGATCCGAGCGGCCTTCCAGCACCTCGGTCACCGGGCGGTTCCAGCGCCCCTCGCTTGTCTCGACGGTCACGATGAGGCTCTCGATATAGATCGCCTCAGCGCTCATGTTGCTGATCAGGCACCGGGCCTCGAGCCCGGACCCGGCGCCGCGGTTGATCAGGATGTTCGACCTCTTCTGCCGGCGATAGCTGCTGACGAACACCTGCAAGTAGGCGATCCAGACAAACAGCATCGCGATGCTGGCCAGCGCACTGATGACTTGATGGTTGCCCGCGATCCAGTTCCACATCGTTCCTTCGCCTGCGGTTGGCTTGCCAAAACACCCGCTGCGAGCTTTCGCTGCCGCGGTCCCAAGCGGTAAATCCGCTCTGTCCACCACGCACGCCTTCTCATGACCCGGCGGATCCGGCAAAGGGACCCATCAATGTGCGGGCGGATCAGGCTCATGTTCTGGGGCGCCGTGGAGGAGTTGCGTCGCCGGTGATTGGACGAGCAGGAGATAACGCTCGAACTGGACGAGGACGTCCGCGATGATCTGGTCACGGTTCATGCCCATGATGTCGTAGCCGCGGCTGCCGCTGGAAAAGTAGGTGCGGGCCTCGCAGCGGTATTCTGGCTTGCCGGCAGCAAGTGGGGTGAAGTTGGCTATCGGTTGGGCGCTGCGGCTGACGCCGTAGATGAAGTCGCGAACGCCCTCTGCCGGCGAGCGCAGGGCGATGGCGCCGCCTTCCTCCTAGACCACGGAGGAGGGGCGGCCGCGCGCGCTCAGCTCCCTCGCGACCTGCTCGAGCGCCGGCCGCGCCTGGAAGGCAATGAACCGATCCACCTCGGCCTCGGTCGGGGCATGGAGGATGAGGGCGAGGCGGCGCTGCCAGGTAGGCCCTGCGGCCGGCTGGGCGGGAGGTATGTGCTGCCTGGTGGCGTGAGCCTGCTGCTGGGCAAGGTCGGCGCGCATGCCGGCCAGCAGCGACCAGACGAGCGCCAGCATCACGAAGGTGAAGGGCAGGGCGCTGGCTACCGTGGCCGATTGCAAGGCGCCAAGACCGCCGGCCAGGAGCAGGCTGGCCGCCACGACGCCCTCAAGCACGCACCAGAAGACGCGCTGGGCAGTCGTGGTCTCGGTCTCCCCACCTGCCGCGATGGAGTCGACGACCAGCGAGCCGGAATCCGCGGAGGTGATGAAGAAGATCCCGACCAAGAGCACGGCCAGGGTGGAGGTGACGCCCGTGAACGGCAGGTACTCGAAGAACTTGAAGAGGCCGACCGACATGTCATCGGCAATGGCAGCACCGAGCGCACCGTGGGTCACGCCGGTGTCCACGAACATCGCGGTGTTGCCGAACACGGTCATCCAGAAAAAGGTGAAGCCGGCCGGGATGAACAGCACGGCAACGACGAACTCGCGCACGGTGCGGCCGCGTGAGATGCGGGCGATGAACATGCCGACAAAGGGCGACCAGGAAATCCACCAGGCCCAGTAGAACAGCGTCCAGGCATCGATCCAGGGCGTCGGCTCGTAGGCATAGATGTTGAAGGTGCGCAGCAGCAGCGTGTCGAGATAGAGGCCCAGGTTCTGCACGAAATCGCGCAAGAGCTGCGCCGTCGGCCCGACCACCAGGACGAAGACCATCAGCAATATCGCCACGACCAGGTTGGCTTCGGAGAGGATGCGGACCCCCTTATCGATGCCGGTGACCACCGAAACCGTGGCCAGGGCCATGATGACCGCGATCAGGGGGAGTTGGATTTCGGGGCCGATGGGGATGCCCAGGAGATAGTTGAGTCCGGCGTTGATCTGGGAGACGCCCACGCCGAGCGAGGTGGCGATGCCGAACATGGTGCCGACAATGGCGAAGATGTCGACAGCATGGCCGATGGGGCCGTTGATGCGCTCCTTGAGAAGCGGATAGAGGCCGGAGCGGATCGTCAGGGGGAGATTGTAGCGGTAGCCGAAATACGCCAGCGACAGACCGACCACAGCATAGATGGCCCAGGCATGAATGCCCCAGTGGAAGAAGGTGACGGTCATGGCCTCGCGCATCGCCGCAACGGAGCGCGGCTGGGCCGTTGGCGGTGCCATGAAGTGGGTCATCGGCTCGCCTACGGCATAGAACATGAGGCCGATGCCCATGCCGGCCGCAAACAGCATGGCGATCCAGGAGCTGAACCTGAAGTCGGGAGTGGATTCGTCCGGTCCGAGCTTCAGCCGGCCGGAGCGGCCCAGGCAGAGAAGCAGCACGGTGGCGAGGAAGATGCCGACGGCGAGGAGATAGAGCCAGCCGAAGGCATTGAGAATGGCGGCCTGCAAGTCCTTGAAGACCTCGCCGGCGCGATCCGGGAGAACGACCCCGACGGCAAGGAAAAGGCCGATGACGGCGACGGCCCCGAAGAACACCGGAGGGTTGATGATGAAGCGCTTGAACATGCGGCCCCTTTGGATGCTCGGTCGCCGGCCACGGCCTGTACGTGAGCGGGGAGCGTCTCCTTCCGGAACTCCCGCGTACCTGATCCAGGATAGAAAACGTCGCAGGGAGAAGAGTTCCTTCCCATGGGCCCCATGCCGGTCGGGAGGGATGGAATCGGATCGGGCATCGCTTGGGCAAGCATCAGGGCGCGGGGCTTCCCTATTGGCCACCGATCGCCGCCGTCTCGAAATGGCTGAAACGAGTTCAAACGAAGGCCGAAGTGGTTCCGCTGGCAGTCCGAGCGATAGTCGCAGAATTCCTTTGGCTGCGATAGGTTATCTTATGGTCATTTCTGTGCTTCCACGGCCGAATCCCGCGCAAGCCTAGGCAATTCGCGGAAAATGTCCTACAGGTGATCCCCTCTTCAACCGAGGGACAAGTGGGAATGAATGAAGAAATAGTTTTCCAGTTTTCGACAACGACTACACTTTTACTGTTGCTTGGCTTCTATGGCCTAACCTTCATTATGTCACTATTCATCGGCCGGAAGAATGAAAACGTCGATGGGTACATGGTCTCGAACAATGCCGTCGGCTTCGGCATCTCCGCCGCGAGCATGACCGCCACCTGGATCTGGGCCGCCTCGTTCTACGCCAGTGCCACCTCCGGCTTCCAGTACGGCCTCTCAGGCCCCATTCACTACGGCTTCTGGGGCGCCCTGATGATCCTGTTCATCTACCCGTTCGGACGCCGCTTCCGGGAGCTGGCGCCCAAGGCCCATACCCTTGCCGAGATCGTGCACGCGCGACATGGCTCGTCGAGCCAGTTGATCCTGGCCGTCTCCAATCTCCTCGGCAGCGGCATCAGCCTGATGGTGAACTTCACCGCTGCGGGCGCCCTCGTGGCGGTGCTGACGCCCCTGAGCTTCATTCAGGGCGTGCTCATCGCCGGCCTCGGCGTGCTCTCCTACACCCTGTGGTCCGGCTTCCGGGCCTCGATCCTGACCGACTTCGCCCAGCTCGTGGCCATGATCCTGGCGGCCGTGATCATCATCCCGCTGATCTTCCTCAATCTCGGAGGCACGCCTTTCCTGGCCGAGAACCTGGATCGCCTGAGCGCGGAACAGGCGAACTTCTTCTCGACCGAGGCCATCCTCAACCAGGGCGCTCCCTATTTCGTGGCCGTCCTGGCCTACGCCATCGGCAACCAGACCATCGCCCAGCGTCTGTTCGCGGTGCGCGAGGACCTGATCAAGCCGACCTTCGTGACCGCGACAATCGGCTATGGCGGCATCGTGATCGGGCTCGGCATGCTTGGGCTCCTGGCCCTGCTCAGCGGCTTGCAGCCCATGGACGGGGACATGAACAACATCATCCCCCAGATGGCTTCCGGCTACCTGCCGCCGTTCGCCATCGGACTGTTCTTCATCATGGTGATCGGCTCGCTGTCGTCGACGGCGGATTCCGACCTCTCGGCCCTCTCGGCCATCATGATGACGGACATCTACGGCAAGAACATCGCGCGCGGGAATCCGAACCCCAAGACCATGCTGATGCTGGGACGGCTGACCATGGTGGTCGCAACGATGGTTGGCGTGATCTTCGCCAGCCTGAACCTCGACATCCTGGTCATGCTCGTGTTCGTCGGGGCGCTCTGGGGCGCGATCGTGTTCCCCGTCATCGCGAGCTTCTACTGGGACCGGGTCACAAACTCCGCTTTCACGGGCGCGGTGGTGAGCGCGCTGGTGCTGTTCACGATCGTCCGGTTCGAGCTGGTTCCGATCGAGAGTGCGACCGCGATCTTCTTCGAGGGCATCGCATCCATAGGTGCGGGCGTCGTCATCGGGTTGATGGCCTTCGCGTTCTTCTCCCGGAGGGTGGCGGTCGTCGTCGGGATCGCGACGGCAGTCATCCTCATTCCCTTCTGCGTCGGGTTCCTGCGGGACTACGTCGTGCTTCTGAGCTCGCTGACGGCCTACGGCGTCAGCACGATCGTCTGCGTCGCAGTCAGCCTGCTCGGTAAGGAGCGGTTCGACTTCGCGCAACTGGCGGAGCGCGTGACGTCGTTCCAGCAGGACAGGACCCGCCGGTCGCAGGCGGCGCAGCCCGTTTCGTTCGCCAAGCGGGACATGGCACCGGCCAAGGTTTGAGAAGGAGAGTGGAATGAACAGCTATCTGTTGAGCGCCTACATCCTGGTCTGGCCGGCGATCTCGGCCGTGGTCCTCTACGTGCTCTGCCGCGGGGTCGTAAAGGACGTCCGCGATGCCTCCCGCGAGGGCAGGGAACTGGTGTGATGCCGATTGTGCGAGGCGGCTCCGAAGCCGCCTTGCGCAATCCCACGGTCACGAAAACTTGACCATGCAGCCCCCGTCCGTTCCTCCGGGCGGGGACCGTTTTTGTTGAACGTGCTCACGATCCATGAAACCAAGCCTCCGACCGCAACCCGATCAGGAGCCGACATGCACGCCACCGCCCCGCGCCCCCGCTCAGCCCTGCGCGCCTTTCTCGACAACGAGGCCTCCGGCGGTATCGTCCTCATGGGTGCGGCGGCCCTGGCGCTGGTCGTCGCCAACTCGCCCGCGAGCGGCGCGTACTTCGCGGCGCTGCACCACTACGTGCTCGGCCTGTCGGTGCTGCACTGGGTCAACGACGCCCTCATGGCGGTGTTCTTCCTGATGGTGGGGCTGGAGATCAAGCGCGAGATGCTCGACGGCCAACTCTCGACCTGGCCGCGGCGGGCGCTGCCCGGGATCGCGGCGCTGGGCGGCATGATCGTGCCGGCCCTGATCTATCTCGCCTTCAACGGCGGCCTCGACGGCCACCCCCGCGGGTGGGCGATCCCGTCGGCCACCGACATTGCCTTTGCGCTCGGCGTGTTGTCGCTGCTCGGGCCGCGGGTGCCGATCTCGCTCAAGGTCTTTCTCACGGCGCTGGCCATCCTCGACGACCTCGGGGCGGTGCTGATCATCGCCGTGTTCTATACGGGAGACCTCAACCTCTACGCCCTTGGTGGCGCGGCTTTCGTGCTGGTGCTCCTGTCCGGGCTCAACCGGGCCGGCTTCTCCGACCTGAAGCCCTATCTCCTGCTCGGCGCGGTGCTCTGGTTCCTGGTGTTCCTGTCCGGCATCCATGCGACGCTCGCAGGCGTGGCCTTGGCGCTCACGATCCCGCTGCGGGCCTCGCCCGGCAAGCCGGAGGACGCGGCCTCGCCGCTGCACCGGCTCGAGCATGCGCTCCAGCCCTGGGTGGCGTTCCTGATCGTGCCGGTCTTCGGCTTCGCCAACGCCGGCGTGTCCTTCGCGGGGATGTCGTTCGCATCCCTCCTCAATCCGGTGCCGCTGGGCGTTGCGCTCGGGCTGTTCGTGGGCAAGCAGGTGGGGATCTTCGCGTTCTCGTGGCTGACGATCCGCATCGCCTGGGCCGACCTGCCGGCGAACGCCACCTGGACGCAGTTCTACGGCGTGGCGCTGCTGTGCGGCATCGGCTTCACCATGAGCCTGTTCATCGGGCTGCTGGCCTTCCCGGGCTCGCCGGAGTTGCAGGACGCCACCAAGCTCGGCGTGCTCCTCGGATCCGGGCTGTCGGCCCTGACGGGCGCTGCCCTGCTGGGCATGACGATGCCGGAGGCGAGGCCCACCAAGTCCCGGTGACGGGAGGGGCCGGATCACCGGCCCCGTTCCCTTGGTCCTTTAGAGGTTCATCGCGATGGACAGCGAGCCCATGGCGATGAACACCAGGATCATCGCGGGATAGACGGCGAAGGCCAGCTTGGGTTTCAGGAACGGGCGGGCGTCCTCGCCATTGCGGGGACGTCCCAGGAGGAGCATCGCTGCCGCGATCCCCAGCATTGCAAGCCCAGGCGTGACGCTCACCGTTGTCTCCCGTAGCCTCCCCAACGGGGCCATCGGGGACGGTCAGGGAAGTCGCGAGGTTTCTCAAGCCCTGCTGCGTTCAACAAACCAGGAGCAACTCTGCTCCTGTTCCTCATGGCCTTGAGATCCATCCCCACCCCGTGCTTGCACAAGGCCGCATTTCCAGGGCGCCAGGAGATGAGCCTATCCCCTCGGGTGACCATGGCATCGGCTGGCGGGCAGTACACGATCATGCCTGCTCACTCTTCGCACTGGCTCCGCGAACAGGTCGCTCTCCAAATAGGACTCCTGGTGAAGTTGATGATCCGGAACGCCTCATAGTGGCACATCCTGGCCGTTGGCCGAACTTCTGCTTTGAACACGAACCTCAGACATTCCCGTCAGTGAACGATCTTCATTGGATGACCCAAGGCGGACCTTGTATGCTCTTTAGGCTCCCAACTTGGAGCAACAGCAACGATCGCCGGTTAGGACAGTTTACCTTTTACACTCCTTCGACCAAGTCGCCTGCTACCCCTCATAGAACCGAGACTTCTAAACGGTCAGCACAATGCGATACGGCAGTTGATGCCCTGTCACCCGGTTCACCATGCGGCCGGGGTGGACTTCGCAATCACCCAGCGGGATCTGCCATCCTCGTGCGGCAACCACCTTCAGCAGGTTCCTACCCGTCTCGGTCGTGTCCCGACGTAGGACGAAATCCGTCAGGACTGCGTCGCCTGCCCCGAGCAGGCTGGCATGTGCCGCCACCTCGAAGCTGCCGATCGTCCGCCAACCGAAACCGGTATGAGCCTCCGCGAGTGTTGCGACGACAGTCCGGTTCCCGATGCTTCGCAGCCACGCTGCGAGGGCATCCGGCACGACGGCCTCGTCAGCCATTGTCACCCAGGCCGGCAATGTCTCCGCGGCGGCTGCCAGCGAAACGATCTTGAGAAAGGTACGGCGCTGCAAGCTGAGATGCCCAGACATGATCACGTCTCCTCCACCGTGCAGCCCTCGCGGAAGTCACCTGTCGCAACTGCGTGACCTCCGCAAGGGGAGAGGCACCCTCGCTATCGCTTGTTGGGCGGGGGCATCTGCTGGACTGGGTCTGCAATATATTTGAACGAGGAGTTCTTGATCCAGGGCGCCGGCTGGTCGTTGTCGGGCTGACTGTCAGAGGACAGGTTGAAATAGAGATCGACTGTCTGGTCGGGTTGGAAGTCACCGAAGAGCGGGTCGTCGAGTTTGTTCATCGCCTTGAGTGCATCCATGAACATCTGCGAGTGCGACACCTCGCGCGTGGCCAGGAACGTCAGCGCATCACGCGAGCCGTCGTCCGAGGCCCGCTTGAGCAGGGCCTCGTAGGTCGCCAAGGCTCCGGCCTCCGCAGAAATGTCGGCCCGCAGGTCCCGCACCGAACTCGCACCTTCGCTGACATATTGGCCCGTCCAAGCCGAACCCTGACTGTCTAAGAGGTGCGCGCCCTTGCCGCGAATGGAAAAGAGGGTGCTCTCGAAGGCCTTGGCCTGTTGGCTGCCCTTCGTATGCGCTTCGATCAGGTGTCCCACGACCTCGAGGTGGCTGAACTCCTCGACCGCGATGTCGAGCAGCATGTCCCGCAGTGCCGCGTCGTCGGTGTGCTGAGCCTGGGTGAAGTACTGAAGGGCGGCGGTCAACTCGCCAGTGGCGCCGCCGAACTGCTCAAGGAGATACTGTCCGAAGACAGGATCCGGCTCCTTCACGTTGACGGGATGCATAAGCTCTTTCTTGTGGATGAACATGACAGCGCTCCGCCTTTTGAGACGCGCGATTGAGTGAGACGCAAGGTACTGGGGTGCCGAGCCGCCTCCAGGCAGGGCCGCGGCGTTCATGTTCCGATCCGTCGTCAGGGCTTGACTGGGCGAGGACTGGCGGTTCGAAGGAGCGGGGCGAGCCTTCATTCGGCATTCGCGCTGTGTGTGAATGTTGGACCCACAGGCTCATTCGCTCGTCCACGCCTGACCTTCGCAACGTGCCGGGCCAGTTTCGCGAGCGTTTGCCCCCCATACTCTACGGCGCCGAAGCCGATCGCCCATTCCCGGCGGAGGGCCGGGCCTCGATACGGAGAAACAGCATTCGGTTGGTATAGCGAGTGCCGTCGGGAGCGACCATGTCGAACCGCCAGACCCCGCCCGGCCTGAGGTCGATCTCTTTGCTTTCGATCATCATGCCGTCGGGCCCGAACCATTGTCCGATCTGATCCGGGTCCGTCCAAGCGGAGCAAACGACGCTCCGGGGAGCATCGATGACCCGGCTCAAGATGATCTCACGATCGACGGGCCAGTCCTGCCAGGGGGAACCGGAGTTTTGGAATGGAGCGCTCAAAGTCTTAATCCTTCCTCTTCATGCGTTCGATATGGGCTTCCATGCGATCGAGGCGTTTCTCCCAGGCGGAGATGTGCTGGTGTAGCCACGCTTCGGTCGCCTGGAGGGCGTGCGGCTCAAGCTTGCAGGTTCGAACGCGTCCGATTTTCTCGGAGCTGACGAGCCGGCTCTGCTCGAGAACACGCACATGCTTGAGCAGCGACGGCAGAGCTATTTCGAAGGGCTCAGACAGTTCGCTGACGGATTTCGGTCCATCACACAGACGACTGATGATCGCCCGCCTGATTGGATCTGCGAGGGCGGAGAAAGCGCTGTCTAAATCGGTTGAAAACTTAGCCATGTCGGAAAGTATTGACCGCCGCGTGACGGCGGTCAAGAAATACTTTCACTGTTGGCTAACTTTTGGCTCTCGGGACACCTGATCTCCACCCCATGTCTGACCTTCCCGCTGGAGCGTCTGGTCCGCTCGACGGTTCATCAGGCCGGATCAATGTGTGCGGCCTCATCATGGGTCTGGAGCCCACCTGTCATTGTGAGCTTCAGTTCTTTGCGCTCGGACGTTGCCAAGAAAGAGCCGGCCGACATGATCAGTATCCCCAAGATATCCAGCCCTCCCACGGTCTCGGCGAACACCGCCACG